>CAUCBQ010000067.1 GCA_958441075.1 uncultured Clostridiaceae bacterium
TGATATTGTTCTTATAGGAATTGAGAAACCATTCATCCGAAAAAAGACGGATGTAGTTTGCAAGCCCGTTAAACTTAATTCCCTCTATACCTTCCATAAAGTTCCAGCTTGTAAAGCTCAGGCACAGGGAAATCACTACAGGAATAAAGGTAAAAATCAGAAATCCCAAAAGACTGGGAAGGATAAATCCCATACCTGTAAAAAAGTCCTTTCGCGCTTTGCTTGATCCTTGTTTTTTCATGGGTTAATTCCCCCTTTCTCTCTACAGCCTGGTATCCCAGCGGCCGCAGAATACGTTGTCATTGCAGGTTCCTTCAAATTCCGCCTCGCCGGCTGCCTTTTCGATGGTCTGGCGGATTACTTCTCTTGTTGGGGCATAGGCATTGATAAAGGTCTTAGCCATAGGCACATCCAACAGATGGTTGGTATAATTTAAAGAAATAAATATGGTTGGAAGCTCCTTTACATACCACGGAATCTCCGTAGAATGACCGATGGACCACTCCAGACGCACGTTATTGGCCTGGGCATATCCCTTCATATTGATAAATACAAATACCACATCGTATTTCTTTTTAAATTCCTCTACCTTTCCGATTATCACAGAACGCAGTTCCGTTTCTTTTGTAATACCGTCATCTAACACAAGGTCATAATAGCTCTCATGCATGGTAGTTTCATAACCGAACCGCTCCAGCTCCTCCTTTACCAGCTGCTTTACAGGATCATGCTGGTTTTTGCGTGAAATCGGAGGACTGCTGATCACAATCGCATAGGCCCTTTTATGTGTCTTTGGAGTAACCGGAAGATTGTGCTGTGTATCTTTTACAAGGGTAATGCTCTTTTTAGCCGCCTCAGCTGCCATAGCCAGATGTTCTGCGCAGCCTACAGCCGAAAGCCCTTCCTTTTCAGGCATCAGCGTACCCTTTTTCATCTTTTCATGAAGCTTTAAGGATGCCTTTAAACCAAGAATACGGCGCAGCGCATCCGTAAGACGCTCTTCTGTAATAATTCCGTTTCTATAGCCTTCCATCATATAGCCAAAATCTTCTTCAATATCATTAAAGAAGAGGAACATATCACAGCCTGCCGCAATCGCTCCGGGCACCTGCTGACTTCTTGGCAGAGCTGCTGTCATACCTGCCATATGGGAAGCATCCGTAAGAACAAGACCGTTAAATCCAAGCTTTCCTCTCAAAAGACCGGTAATCAGTTCAGGAGCCAGCGTCGCCGGCATAATCTCCTCGTCTTTTATACCCGGACGAAGCTTTCTGGAGTACTCCGGAAGTGCAATGTGGCCCGCCATAATACTCTGAATTCCGCTGTCGATCATTTCCTTATAAACATGACCGAAGGTGGAATCCCACTCATCGCACTCCATTGTATTTACGCCCATAACAAGATGCTGATCCAGCTCCTCAATTCCGTCACCGGGGAAATGCTTGCAGCAGACGGCAAGTCCGCTTTCCCTGACGCCTCTCACATATGCCTTTGCATTTTTTATTACCAGTTCAGGATCTTTGCCATATGCTCTGGTATTTACAATCGTGTTGCGCCAGTTATAAAGAAGATCGCAGACCGGGCCGAAATCCCAGTTGCAGCCCACAGCCGCCGCTTCTCTTCCGCTTACATACCCTACGCTGTAAGCGGTGCTGTCATCATCGGTAGCTCCGCAGGCAGCAGCAGTAGCCACATAGGTTCCGCCGCCGCAGGCTCCGTCGCCGCCATTATCACAGTTGCAGGCAATCAGTACGGGGATTTTGCTGTGTTCCTGATAGAAACGGTTCTGTTCATAGATCTTCTCTGCCGGTTCATTGCTGTAACGGCACCCTCCAATGTGAAAGCGGTCAAAAATCTCTTTCGTTTCCTCAAAATCCTTTTTCCGATCCAGCATAATAAACAGCTGACCGATCTTTTCCTCATCTGTCATGGATGCGATTGTCTCTTCTACCCAGCGGATATCTTCATCTGACAGATAGAATGGTTTCTGTTTCAGATCCACCATATACTCTTACCTCCTTGTGATGTATGTTTTGCGGCTTTGCAGTATCTATGGCTCCTATCGAATACTGCTGCCGCCGACGGCCTGACAGGAGCTACGCTCTACCAGGGCAGGCCTGAGCCTGATCCCCCGGTCCTGATCCTTCAAAGAACGTTCCCGCTTCATACGGATCAGCAGGTCAATTGCCCGCTTCACATGAAGCTTATGGGAAATAGATACCGTTGTCAGCTCCACTGCCGGAACAGCCCCATTAATATCATCAAAACCAATTACAGACATCTGATCCGGAATTGATATTCCATGTTCCAGACAGGCTTTGATCACTCCGTTGGCAGTCGCATCACTGGCAGCAATCACTCCGTCAGGAAGGGGACTTCCTCCCGGCCTGAAGCTTTCCCGAATCAGGTCGCTGGCCTGTCCGTATCCCCGTTCAAAGCTGCTCCTGTAGTTTTTATCACTCTCATAGACCTCGATCTCTATCCCTCTGTGCCGCGCTTCTTCCCGAATCCCTTCCATACGGTAACGGTGAACCAGACGGTCTTCCTTGATTCCGATACAGAGTATCCTCTTGCAGCCTCCCCGAATCAGACGTTCTGCAGCCAGACTTCCTCCCTTGCGCTCATCTCCGCATACATAGGGGATGGGGCTGTTATCCGGCATTTCATTCAAAGCTACGATAGGTACATACCGCATAAACTGATACAGATTTTTTGAACTCATATCTCCTACCGGATAAAACAGAATCCCCTCCACCTGATTGCCAATCAGAAGCTTGAAATAATCTATTTCTGTTTCATAATCACGAAAGCTGTTGCAGAGAAGCACCTGATAACCATACTGCTGAGCCTCGCTGGTAAGAAGCACCATCAGCTGTGCATAAAAGGGACTGGTAATATCCGGCATCACAATCCCCAGCGTATGGGTGTGCCGCATGGTCAGCCCGCTGGCCAGCGTATTTGGAACATACGCCATGCGTTCGCAGATTTCCAACACATGGGCCCGGGTTTCTTCACCAATCCCCCCCAGCCCGTTAAGCGCTCTGGATACGGTTGCAACTGAAACACCCGCTTTTTCTGCAACATCTTTGATTGTGACCTTTTTCGACTTCATCGGCTGTTTCCACTCCGTTCATCCACATTTCTTATGTATCAAGTATAACATGAACGCATACATGAAAACTATCCGTTTAATTTACGATATGATTTGCGTAAATATGTTAAATATGCACAAAAAACATGTGCATTTTTTATCGTTTTCATCAAAACTCTTTTTGCTGTTTTTATTGCTATACTGTATTTTTTATTTGTTTTGTCATATTTTTAATATATTATAGCTTATTTGATGTCACTTTGTATAGTCCTGTTTTTATTCAGTTTTATCATTTAAAATAGATTTCGGCTTCTTTGAACGATAAAAAACGTAACAGTTCAGCCATGCATCTTCTTGCCCGCTGTAAGCGGACAAGAAGCGTCGGGCGTCCGCCCTATGAAGATTCAGACAGAAAAATTCTTATGAAAACAAGCTTTCAACGCTTTTTTCTGTCTGAATCTTCGCATGGCTGAACTGTTACTAAAAAGCTCCAAACATGCTCCGGATTGGATTTACATTTTGACGAGAAATAAAGAACGGATTTCCAATACAGACCTGCTGTTTCCCGGAATATATGATTGAAAAAGCAAAATCCTTATGATATACTTTATCCGATTGTTTAATGAAGCAGCTGCACCCATTATGGAAAAGGTATAAAAAGGGTGTAATAAAAATATAAAGAAAGGCAGAAACCCGCAAAACCACAGGGTTTCTGGACAGGTAAAGATAAAAATGAAATTAGGTATCGTAGGATTACCCAACGTAGGAAAAAGTACTCTTTTCAATTCCCTCACAAAGGCAGGCGCCGAGTCCGCCAACTATCCATTCTGTACCATTGACCCCAATGTGGGCGTTGTCCCTGTTCCTGACGAGCGTCTGGACAAGCTGACTGCCATGTACAATTCTGAAAAAACAACTCATGCAGTAATCGAATTTGTAGATATTGCAGGTCTGGTAAAGGGCGCTTCCAAGGGCGAGGGCCTGGGAAATCAGTTTCTCTCCAACATCCGCGAGGTGGACGCCATTGTCCATGTGGTACGCTGCTTTGACGATCCCAATGTAATCCATGTAGATGGAAGCGTAGATCCGGTCCGCGACATTGAAACCATCAACCTGGAACTGATCTTTTCTGATATCGAAATTCTGGAGCGCCGGATTGCAAAACAGTCCAAGGGCGCATTCAACAATAAGGAGCTTGCAAAAGAGGTAGCGCTTTTAAAGGCCATTAAGGCCCATCTGGAGGACGGAAAGCTGGCCCGCAGCTTTGAGCCGGAGGACGAGGATGACCGCGCATTTATCAACACACTGGATCTTCTGACCTGGAAGCCCGTAATTTTTGCCGCCAATGTTTCAGAGGATGATCTGGCCGATGATGGCGCCTCCAACCAGTATGTATCCGAGGTACGTCAGTTTGCTGCCGAAAATGACTGCGAGGTATTTGTAATCTGCGCTGAGATCGAGCAGGAAATTGCAGAGCTTGAGGAAGATGAAAAGAAAATGTTCCTGGATGACCTGGGATTAACAGAGTCCGGCCTTGAAAAGCTGATTGCTGCCAGCTACCGTATTCTGGGTCTTATGAGTTACCTGACTGCAGGGCCTCAGGAATCCAGAGCATGGACAATTAAGGTAGGTACCAAGGCGCCTCAGGCTGCCGGAAAAATCCACAGTGATTTTGAGCGCGGCTTCATTCGTGCAGAGGTTGTAAACTATGACGATCTTATGGCCTGCGGAAGCATGAATACTGCCAAGGAAAAGGGGCTTGTCCGTTCTGAGGGCAAGGAATATGTGATGAAGGACGGAGATGTGGTTCTGTTCCGTTTTAATGTATAAAAGTAAACTTTCACTGTCAGAATGAGATAGATAATAGTCAGGCATGGGCATATATCCCGGCCTGACTATTATTTTATTTGAATGGCTTCACTTTTGCTCAAATCAAACATTATTTTGGTTGTTTTTAAGTTTTTTTGTAAACTTTTTTGGGTTTATCTTGATTTATTAGTAAAATAATGGTATATATGTCTTGTAAACTTTGGTAAACTTATAAGTAAACAAAGGTAAACGCACAATACTGCGGGCACCACTATCCTGTTCGCATCAAACTTTCATGAATGTCCTTCATGAGAAGAAACGAGGAAACACAATGTACAAAAAAACACTTATAGCTGCCCTGATTTCCTGCATGGCAGTAAACGCTGCCGGATGCCAGATGAACAGCACTGAAAAAAACTCTGCACCGGAGTCTGCGGCCGACGTAAACACAACTCCGACGGCAGAAGCCGCAGAAGGAGAATCCTGGGCAGAGCCTGTGGTTCTCGTAAAAGGAGAATCCGTCCGGCTGCCCCTTCCAGCCAATTTTAAAGGTGAAATCCGGTGGACTGTCACAAATGGTATGAAGACTGTAGGCAGCAGCCAGAAAAAATATCCCCTGAGCGAAGGAGAAACTGACGGAGAGCGCAAAGCCGGTTATGCCTCTGCAGAACATCTTTTAAAAATCGAATCCAATGGAACAATCACCGCTCTGGAAAAAGGCAATCACCTGTTTGCAATAGCGGAGGATGAAAACGGCAACCGTCGGATCTTTCCTCTGGAAGTACGGATCTTTTCAAAGGATAAGCTTCCGGAAACATCGGAAGAGGATTTTCAGATACTGCGCACTCGCTATGTAGAGCGTCTGACCGGTGGAAATATGGATATGTCCTCTCCCGTTGCCGCAGCTATGATCCAGTCCACAGACCAGTCCTGTGACAGTGCATGGAACAGCTACCTTTATAAAGGAGGCGACTGTACCGGCGCTCCCTGGGCAGAGGATCTTGCAGGAGGCGATGAAGAAAGCTACAAAAATGACGCCGCAAAGTTCCGCAAGAGCTATCAGAAGGCAGAGGCTATGGCTAAAGCCTACGCTTCACCTGCCAGTTCCTACTATAAAAACGAAGCTCTCTTAAATGATATTGTCCGTATTTTGGACTGGCTGACCGATAACTGCTACTACCCCCGCTCCGAAACGGACAACTGGTGGAACTGGGAAATCGGAATGCCGAAGAACGTTCTTCCGGCTGTCCTCTATATTTATGATGATATTCCCAAAGCACAAAGCCGCAAGTTTGTAAAGGGTGTGGAATTCTTCATGCCAGATCCATTCCATCTGGCTGTTTTAGGTACTGCCAGCACCCTCCCTTCCGGCTATGCGCCCGCCGCCAGCGCAAACATGATGGATTGCGCTTACACGTCCGTCGGTCTGGGGCTGGTGTGTGAAGACAGCGAGTACCTGACCCTGGCCAGACAGGCAGCTGCTACTACTCTGGAACGCTTTCAGCAGCCGGAATTAAAAGACGGCAGATATATCTATACCAATGGATTTTATGAAGACGGCTCCTATATTGACCACGGTACCGTACCCTACACAGCTTCCTATGGCATTGATTTTCTGAAAGGCTCCGTGCGTTTAAGTTCCCTGCTGGCAGACAGCCCCTGGGCTCTTTCCACGGAAAACGCCAAAATGCTGGAATCCTATGTAGTCAAAGGCTATCTCCCTGCCATCTATCAGGGCGCTGCACTGGATATGCTTCGGGGCAGAGCCATTTCCAGACCAGAGCTGACCGACCGGGCAGCAGGGCAGCAGATAATCGAAATGATTGTCCAAACCATTGACATCGTTTCCCCGGAGACTGCCGCACAGATCCGCGGTGCCGTAAAAACATGGGTAAGCCAGTCAGGCGAAGAAGAATTTCTGGCAGGAGTAAAGGATATCTCCGTGCTTTCAAGCCTGAAGGAAATCATGGCGGACGATACCATTGATACCTCGGCAGCAGAGGCGCCGCTGCATCAGGTATATCCTTACATGGACCGCACCATCCACCGGACCAGTGATTATCTGTTCGGCGTCAGTATGTATTCCAGCCGCATCAGTAACTGCGAGATCATGAATGACGAGAACCTGAAAGGCTGGTTCACCGGATTTGGAATGACTTATCTCTATAATGATGATAAACTGCAGTATACGGACCACTTCTGGGATACCGTAGATCCGCTGAAGCTGCCCGGCACAACCATCGCAGCAGCAGAAATCGACAACGGAGAGCCGGATTCCAGCGGATTCCATCAGGGCGGTGACTTTCTCTCTCCCGAAAGCTGGGTAGGCGGCACCTCTATTGGCACCAGCGGCGTCAGCGGAATGAAGGTAAACGGCACTGCAATGTCCAACGGCGATCAAAGCAACGCCTCTCCCACTGTCTATGCAGACAATTTCCGCGCAGAGAAGTCTTACTTCATGTTTGATGATGAGATTGTGTGTTTGGGTGCGGGAATCCAAAACAGCGGCTCTGACGCTCCGGTAATCACCACTGTCGAAAACCGAAAGCTCAACAGCGATGGCTCCAATCGAATAAGCTCTGATGCAGGAGAATGGACCATGCCAGAGGAGCAGACCATCTCTCCCCTGTGGCTTCATTTAAGCGGGAACACGAAAACCGGCTCTGATATTGGCTACTACTTCCCGGAAAAACAGGACATTCACATAATGGGTGATACCAGAACCGGAAGCTACAACCAGATCAAGGGCGATTTAAAGACAGAGGAGAAGCCCGCAGAACGCACCTATTTCACATGCTGGTTTGACCACGGCACTGCGCCGGCAAATGCCACCTACAGTTACGTACTCCTTCCGGACATGACCACCGAAGAAACTGAAGCCTACAGTCAGGCTCCTGATGTGGAAATACTTGAAAACTCCGAGAAACTGCAGGCCGTAAGAGATCATTCTACCAACACTCTGGCAGTAAACTTCTGGGATGAAGCAGGCGGCTCTGCGGACCAGATAACCTGCGACAGCCAGGCATCCGTGATGGTTCAGGAAAACAGCGGAACATTTACCATTGCCCTGTCCGATCCCACCATGCTCAATAACGGAACAATCTGCCTTAAGCTTCAGGATCTGCCCATATCCGGCAAACTGATCGAAGCTGATGACGGTATCGCCATCCGTACTGAAAATAATTCTGTTTATCTGGAATTCAATGTAGATGGTATGTGCGGAAAGACCATGCGCGCAGTTATTCAGTAAAGCCTCCGCTTTGCAATAGCTGCTCCTTATTCTGCTTATATCCTTCACATTACCGGGAAAACCACATAAAAAACGGCTTCCGATGCAGCGCTGCTGGAAGCCGTTTTTTATTTATATCCTTTTATTCGCCCTTATTCCCCCCGGTAATCTTCCCCAGGACGATCACTGCGAACATAATTACTAAAATAGCTACAAAAATACCGCCCATTCCCTTTGCCATAATTTCCAGGGCAATTGCCATATTATTCATAAACCTTCCTCCTTACAGATACTGTGTCACAATGCTGATCACCAAACCGCCTGCGATTACAGAGGCTACCTGACCGGATACATTGGTTCCGGCTGCCTGCATGAGAATGATATTACCCGGTTCCTCTTCTGCCGCCAGTCTCTGAACTACACGGGAGGACATGGGGAATGCGGAAATACCGCAGCCGCCGATCATGGGATTTACAGGCTTTTTGCCTGCCATCTTAAGAAATACATTGACCAGTTTTGCAAAAAGCACGCCGCCAATGGTATCAAATACAAAAGCAACCAGACCCAGAGCCATAATCATCAGCGTAGCCGGATTTACAAACTGCTCTGCCTTCATGCTGAAGGAAATGGTAATACCCAGAAGAAGGGTAATAATATTGGCCAGCTCGTTCTGCGCTGTCTGGCTTAAGCTGTTAAGCACACCGCATTCGCGCAGCAGATTTCCGAACATCAGAAAACCTACCAGAGCTACGGACTGAGGAGAAATAAAGCCTACAATAATAGTAACTGCAATAGGAAACGCAATCCGCAGGGTTTTATTTACACTCTTTGGATTGTACTCCATATGGATACAGCGCTCCTTACGGGTGGTTACAAGCTTGATTGCAAAGGGCTGGATAATCGGAACCAGAGCCATATAGGAATAGGCTGCCACCGCAATAGGGCCCATATAATCAGATCCCAGTACCTGAGATACCAGAATAGAGGTGGGTCCGTCTGCTGCGCCGATGATACCGATGGATGCAGCATCCTTGAGATCGAAGCCCAGCAGACAGGCGATCAGGATTGCCGCAAAGATACCGAACTGAGCCGCAGCGCCGAACAGAAAGAGCACAGGCTGGCTGAGCAGAGGGCCAAAATCAATCATGGCTCCAATACCGATAAATAACAGAATGGGCATAGCCTCTGAGGCCTCAATTCCCGATTCAAACAGCCACTGGATAATACCTGCTGCAGGAACCTTTCCCTGAACCATCTGGTCGATTACACCAGAATAGGGAAGATTCACTAAAATTGCGCCAAATCCCAAAGGCAGCAGCAGTGAAGGCTCATACTCCTTTTTAACAGCCAGCCATATGAGCACAATACCCACTGCATACATAACCAGCTGCTGCCAGGTAACTGCCAGGATTCCTTCCAAAAGAAAACTCATTGTTTCTCCTCCTTTTGCGTGTGTACACGGGAATCTTATTCCGTCTCTGTACACATCCGCCGTATTTTATGCTGTTTCCGCACATGGATTCTATTATAACTGATTTATTTTCATTTGTCTGCTAATTTTCTGTCATATTTTCCTGCGTTTTGCCCTTCCGTTCCTTCAGGGTAAGCTTCACCTTGTCGATGACCCTGTCCTCTACAGATTCAATTTCAAAGTCCGCTTCTTCGGTCCGGGCCATAAGCGGCAGCTCACCTTCCTCAGGAATATGGCCTAAAAGCTCCATCAGATAGCCTGAGAGGGTATCGCAGGTACTGTCCATATGAAGATGAAGCTTCTCCTTTAAATCAAACAGCGAAATGCTGCCCGAAATCCGGTAAACCCGGTGAGCCTCCAGTTCCTGGATCTCCGGCTCCTCCTCCTCATATGTTTCATGGATATCTCCCACAATCTCTTCAATCAGGTCTTCCAGAGTCACCATACCCGAAACCCCTCCGTACTCATCTACCAGAATCGCCATCTTTTCCTTTCTGGCCTGCATCTGTTCAAACAGCGCATCTGTACGGAGGTTTTCCGGCACAAAATAAGGCGGCAGCAGAATGGATCGAATATCCAGGTTTTCAAAGGAACGTTCTCTGGCCTGAATAACCAGAAGCTTGGTGGACAGAATACCGATTACATTGTCCATATCTCCTTCATAAACAGGGATCTTTGAATGCATGGACTGTAAAATCCCATCCAGATAGGATTCCAGAGGTTCCTCAATGTCAATAGCCACCATCTCCTGTCTGGGCACCATCACCTCTCTGGCTTTCTTATCGTCAAAGGAAAATATGGATGTAATCATTTCCTTTTCGATCTCATTAAAAACCCCCGTCTCGCTTCCTGTTTCCAGAAGGGATTTGATCTCCTCTTCTGATACATCTGTCTCCAGAGTCTCACTGTGCATTCCCATAAGCTTTAATATACTGCTGGTGGAAAAAGTAAGCAGATGGATAAAGGGATTCATAATTCTGGAAATGAAATATACCGGGCCTACACAGAACAGACTGAAGCCTTCTGCCTTCTGAAGGGCAATCCTCTTTGGCACAAGCTCTCCGAAAACCAGATTAAAATAGGCAAGAAGGATGGTAACAAGCACTCCCGCCGCTGTCTGGCTGTAGGGAACGTTCCACCGGCTCATTTGCACTGCCAGCACCTGGGCAATACCTGTAGCCGCAGAAGCACTGGAAAAGAAGCCTGCCAGAGTGATTGCCACCTGAATGGTGGACAAAAAGACCGTAGAGTCTTC
>CAUCBQ010000068.1 GCA_958441075.1 uncultured Clostridiaceae bacterium
CAGGACAATATCCAAAGAGCCGGTATTTAACTTCCTTAGTCTTCTTTAATCTTTACGATCACTTTTTTAATAGGAGCAGGCTCGCCGTCTGCTGCCTTTGGCTTGTGTGCATCCCATGGATGGAAGATCATATACTGACCTGCCTTTACAACTGCCTGAAGGCCAGGAACTGTATTCTCATAAAACGTTACGTCCTTATCCGGATTATAGGGGGTCTTTACCTCCATCTCATGTGTGGGAGCATAGGTCATAACCTCACTTCCCTCGATCACATACTGGATATCTGTGTAATGCTCATGAGACTCATATTTTGCCTCTTCCCACGGAATGGTAGTGTAAGAGGTTACATTTGCGAATACGTCGCTTCCGTCGATCTCATGTTTTCCGGCTTCCAATGCTGCCAGATCGGTGTTCATAAGAAAATCAACGGCCTTTGCGTATCTTCCCTCAATTCCCAGATTGCGGTAAAAATTCAAATTTTTCTTTTCATCAAAAATCATGATTCCAGTCTCCTTTGCCTTCTGTATTGGACAGTTTCCCGTCACTTCACAGTATACGCCAAAGAATACGGAAACTCAACCCTTTTTGAGTCTTTTCTATGGACGGTTATTTAAAAAATTCATGACCGCCGTGTGCAAAGAGACGGGTGAGTCTGGAGTCAAACCAGGACGCCTGTTTTCCCGAAGCCCGCCGGTTCATAAAGTAAAGGGCTCCGTTTGAATAATCCTCTCCGTCCAGAGCCCGGTCTACGCAGCGGACGGTATCCGGCGTCACCTTTACGGTGTTGATCCTGCCGTTTGATACAGGCTGGAACTGGGAACGCTGGTATACAACACCCTTTACCGTATTGGGGAACCGCCCGGACAGCACACGGTTAATAATAACATCCGCCACCAGGATCTTTCCCTTATCGTCACAGATGCCTGCCTCAGCCTGTACAATGCGCAGCAGAACCTGATAATCCTCATCCGAAATTCTGATCCGTCTGGCTGCCCGCCGCTCCTCCTCTGCCTTTCTTCTGGCTTCCTCTTCTTCCTTCTCTTTTAAAATCTGTTTCTGCAGCGCCTCAATCTCCGTCTGGGCCGCTGCCTCTCTTCTCTGTTTCTCCCGGACATCCTGTTCCAGCAGCGCGCCTGCAAGCTGCTGGCCTTCGCTGTCTGTATTTAAAAGTCCAAATTGTATTTTTGCTTCCGTAACAAAGCTGCTTCCTCCGGATACCACTTCTTCCTCCGGTTCTTCCGGTTCCTCTGCGCTCTCCTGAATTCTGGGGGCAGCCATGGCATTTTTGCCGCTCCCGCCGAATCCCTCTGCGCCGAAGGCTACAATGGCAATGGCAACAGCCCCTGCCATCACAACAGAAGAAGTGCGGTAATGCTCTTTTTTGACCTTAACTGCAAGTGCCTTTACAAAGAGAACCACCGACTGGAGGAATGAATGCAATGTAAGCATACATACTCCTCTTTTCTTTCCTGGGATCTGTCTGATCCCCTGCGTCAACAAGTTGCTTTTAATCAGGCCCAAAATAAGGATTATCCCCCACTTTTGACCTGTTTTGCTGGGATGTACGGGTATTATATGGGATTTGGTCCCAGCCGTCAACAGAGCTTTTACAACTTTGTTACATTTTTTATGCGAGAGGAAATATTTTCCGAATATGTTGTACGCATTGTATATTTCCAGCTGATATTAAGCCATTTTTTCAACGAATTACAGATTTTATTTTTACGAAATTATTACATTATTGTTAACTTTTAATTTTGTTAATTTGTTATCATTTGCCCAAAAACATTTTATGTTACCTGTTTTCCCGATTTTGCTCCGATAATCCGCCTCTTTTTCCCACATTTTACCTGATGTCGATAAAAGTCGAAATATGGGATCATCCCCCACTTTTAATAGTTTTGTAATAAAACAGGCAGCCCTTTCAGGCTGCCCCTTTTGCTTCGAACTGTATTTATTCCTGCTCTTTCTGATATTCCTGATACGCTTCTACCGGCATCTCAAAGCCTGTATAGAGACGGTAGGCCGCAGCCCCCTGCCACAGAAGCATTCCCTTGCCGCCTACTGTTTTACAGCCTGCTTCCTTCGCCTCCCGTAAAAGCCGTGTTTCCAGAGGATTATAAACCACATCTGCCACAATGAGCTCCGGATGAAACATGGACGGATCTTTGATAAGCGTTACATCCTCACGGGGTTTCATTCCGGCAGATGTGCCGTTTACCAGAATATCTGCCCCTGCGATAGCTTCCCGAAGTCTCTCCTCATTCTCCAGACAGAATACCTGCACTTTGCACTCCGGCTTTTCCTTTGCCAGCTTTGCAGCTGTCTCCCTGGCCCTGTCAAGGAAGGGATCATCCGGATTAAAAATTGCCAGAGATGCGGCTCCGTCCAGGGCGCACTGAACCTGAATTGCTGTTGCAGCCCCTCCGGCCCCCAGAATCACCATATGTTTTCCTTTTACCTCTACTCCATGGGCTCTTAAATTATGTACAAATCCGATCCCATCGGTCATATGCCCCATAAGACGTCCATTATCATTTACAATCGTATTGACTGCACCTGTAATCCGGGCTGCCGGAGACAGCTCATCCATGTATTTTAACGCCTCATTTTTGCAGGGCATGGTTACATTGCACCCCCTCATCTTTAGGGTACGCACTGCGTCTATGGCTTCTTTTACCTGATCCTCTTTAATGTCAAAAGCCAGATATGCATAATCCTGATTATAATACCGGAAACAGAAGTTATACATATCCGGTGAACCGGAGTGTCCCACCGGGCTTCCGATTAACCCCATAAGTCCTGTTGTTCCCTTGATTCTTTGTTCCATTATCTCATCCTCCTGATGTTATCTGGATTTTTCCCCTTCTGCATCTCCAAGCTTTTCCACTAATTCATGACAGATCTCTTCCCCTGTTTTCCCATCTGTCTCAATAATAAGATCCGCTGCTGCCATATACTTTTCTCTGCGTGCTTCCATTAAGGCCGAAATATCTTCCACTGTCTTTTTATTTTCCAGAAGGGGACGGTTATGATTATCCTTTACTCTTTCTAAAATCGTTTCAGGACGGGCGGTGAGCAGAACTACCCGACCGTTTTTCCTCATCTCCGCTACATTTCTCTCCCGCATGGGAACTCCGCCTCCGCAGGAAATTACCGCATTGGATCTGGCCTGAAGCTCAATCAGAAGCGCAGTTTCCAGATCTCTGAAATACGGCTCTCCCTTTGTCTCAAAAATCTTTGAAATACTCATGTTTTCCCGTTCTTCAATCAGAGCGTCCATCTCTATGCGCTCCATGCCGTATTTGGTTTTCAGAAGCTCTGCAATGGTGCTTTTTCCTGCCCCCATAAACCCGATCAGTACAATATTGTAGTCAAACATAGGCTCTCCTCTTTTAAAATTTCCCCTGAATCCGGAGATCTTCCTTCGGATGCAGGGGATTTTCACATTTTCCCTTTTATCTGGAAACATATCCTTATACTATCATATGATGAGGGGATTGACAATCCTATACGCCAAAAAGGACATCCACAGAGGATGTCCCTTTCATTTTATTACTACTACAAAATCACCTTGGCAGGACACTTCTCTGCACACTTGCCGCAGTTGGTGCACTTGTCATAGTCAATCACAGCCAGATTGTTGTCCATATGGATGGCATCTGACTCACACTGTCTGGTGCACAGGGTACAGCCGATACAGCCGGCCTGACAGGCTGCCTTTACATCCTTGCCCTTATCGTGGCTGCTGCACTGTACCAGATGCTTTGCGCTGTAGGGCACAAGCTGGATCAGGCCCTTGGGGCAGGCTGCCACGCATTTGCCGCAGGCAACGCATTTTTCCTTATCTACTACTGCCACGCCGTCAATCACATGAATGGCGTCAAACTGGCAGGCCTTTACACAGGAACCAAATCCCATACAGCCGTAGCTGCATGCTTTGGGACTGCCGCCGGGAACAACCGTAGCCTTGGAACAGTCCTCAATTCCTGTATATGTATACAGGGTCTTTGCCTTATCACAGGTGCCCTTGCATCGTACAAAGGCAACCTTCTTCTCTGCTGCTCCCGCATCTACTCCCATAATAGAGGCAATTTTCTCTCCTACAGCAGCGCCTCCTACCGGACAGGCATTTGCAGCGGCCTGACCGTTTGCGATAGCCTTTGCCAGAGCGTCACAGCCCGCATAACCGCAGCCGCCGCAGTTGTTGCCCGGAAGCTCCTCACGGATCGCCAGTTCTTTTTCATCTACCTCGACCTTAAACTTCTCACCAAAAAGGCCCAGGCCGATACCTACTACAATACCTACCACCGCAATTACGGCGGCAGCCATAATAATTGCCATAATATTCATCTTCGTCTCCTCCTTCTACAGCAGTCCGGAAAATCCGAAAAATGCAATGGCCATCAGACCGGACGTTACAAGAACGATGGGAGATCCCTGAAAAACATAAGGGATATCATTTCCCTCAATACGCTCACGGATACCGGCTAAGAGCACAATGGCTACCGTATATCCAAATGCAGTTGCCACGCCGTTTACCACGCTCTCGATAATGCTGTAATCATTCTGCACATTGGTTAACGCCACGCCCAGCACAGCACAGTTGGTGGTAATCAGCGGCAGGAACACGCCCAGGGCGTTATACAGGGATACCATACATTTCTTTAAGAACATTTCCACAATCTGCACCAGAGCTGCGATTACCAGAATAAACACGATGGTTTTCAGGTAATCAAGACCCAGCGGCTGCAGGATCAGCTTATACAGCAGGCTGGCTGTGATGGATGCAATGGTAATAACGAAAACAACCGCACCGCCCATACCGGCTGCTGTCTCTACCTTCTTGGAAACACCGACGAAGGAACAGATGCCAAGGAACTGGCTTAGCACCACGTTGCTGACGAACGCGGAGCTGACGGCAATTACAAGTAATTCTTTCATCTATTCTCTCCTCCTATTCTTCCGTTTTCTCTTTGCAGGAAGCGCAGTCTCCGCTGCAGCCCTTGCGTTTCTTCTTATCCTTTACAGATCCATTGGTAGCGCAGGGCAGCTTTAACTTGTTCTGCAGAGCGGTAATTCCGGCCAATACGAAGAAAGCACCGGGAGCCAGGATAAAAATAGAAACAGGTTCATAGGAAGCAGGCATTACCTGAAAGCCGAAAACCGTTCCGGCTCCCAGAAGCTCTCTGGCTCCGCCAATGAGAATCAGCGCAATGGTAAATCCAAGTCCCATTCCTATGCCGTCAAAGGCTGAAATGAGAGGCTTATTCTTCATGGCAAAGGATTCGGCCCGTCCCAGAATGATACAGTTTACAACAATCAGGGGAATATAGATTCCCAGAGCGCTGTAGAGAGAAGGGGTAAAGCCCTCCATCAGCATATCTACAATAGTAACCAGAGAAGCTACCACCACAATCTCTCCTGGAAGCCGCACACGGGCGGGAATGATATTTCTCAGGGCAGAGATCACAACATTAGCCGCAACTAAAACCGCGGTGGTGGAAAGTCCCATGCCTGCGCCGTTGGTAGCGGAGGTGGTTACTGCCAGCGTAGGGCAAAGACCCAGCATCTGAATCAGGATGGGGTTTTCCTTCCATACGCCGTTATAAATTCGTTCCGTATATTTATTCATCTCTTATGCCTCCTACTGTCCGATGCAGTTTTCTACAAAATAGATGGCCGCATTTGCCGCTCCGGTTACTGCATTGGAGGTATAAGTTGCGCCGCTGATGGCCTGAATCTGATTGTCAGCCGAAGGCGCTGTCTTGGATACCTCCAGGGTCTGAGCTGCCTTTCCCGCAAACTGACCCTTAAACTCCGGTTCTGAAGCCTTCATGCCAAGGCCGGGAGTTTCGCTGATACTTAAAAATCCGATTCCTGTCAGGTTTCCCTCTGTGGTAATACCTGCTGAAATCTGTACCAGGCCGTTGTAGCCGTCGTTGGAGCTTGCAGTAATCAGATACCCCAGAAGGGTTCCGTCTTCAGCAAGAGCCTCCTGTGCCGCATCAACGGATACATTTCCAAAGCCCTGCTCTGCAATTTCGGCGGCTCCGGCCTCTACTGCTGCCTTTAATTCATCCGTCTGTTCAAAGGAAGCTGCCTCGGAAAATACTTCTTTGTAGGTAGCTGTATTGGCTGCCAGCTGGGCCTTAGCGATAGGCTCTAAGGTTACTTCGTGAACAGCTCCCAGACAGGCGCCTGCCACCAGCGTAATCACAAAGAGAAGAAATGCGTCTTTCATGATTCCTTTCATGCCTTTTTAGCCTCCTTTCCGAATGCTTTTGGAAGGGTCACACGCTCAATCATAGGCACGAAAAGATTGCACAGAATGATCGCGTAGGAAACGCCTTCGGGGGAAGCGCCCCACAGACGGAAGATACCGGTTAAAAGTCCCAGCATAATTCCGAATACAACCTGTCCCATGGGGGTAATTGGGCTGGTAACATAATCCGTAGCCATAAAGAAGGCACCGAAAATCAGGCCGCCGCCGCATACCTGGGCAGCCACATAATTTGCGTCAAAGCCACCGAAAATAAATACGAATACAGCCAGCGTCAGTATGTAGATCACCGGAATCTTCCAGCTGATTACCTTCTTTACAATCAGGTAGATGCCGCCGATTAAAAGAGCGATTACAGAAACCTCACCGATGGTTCCGGGAATCCGTCCTACAGCCATAGCTGCCAGATCCACACTGCTTCCTGCTCTCATAGCAGCCAGAGGCGTTGCTCCGGATAAGCTGTCAAAGCCCAGCTTTGAGGAAGAAAAGTTATTCATATGACCGGCAAAAGAAATTAAAAGGAAGCATCTTGCTGCCAGCGCCGGGTTCATAAAGTTCTGTCCCAGACCGCCGTACAGCTGCTTTACTACGATAATAGCGAACACACCGCCGATAATGGGAATCCATACCGGAATCTCCGGAGGCATATTTAAGGCCAGAATCATACCTGTTACCAGGGCGCTGCCGTCCATGATCGTAATGGGACGGTGCATCAGCTTCTCATATACATATTCGCTTGCAATACAGGCAGCTGCAGTTGCCAGAATTACAAGCAGTGCATGAAAACCAAAATTGTATACGCCAAAGGCCGCTGCGGGGAGCATGGCGATGGCCACATCCAGCATCAGGCTCTGCGTATCCACACTGCATCTCACATGAGGAGATGAAGATACATTTAATAATTTATTCATGGCTTTTGTACCCTCCTACCCTTTCTTCCTGCGGTTTGCCGCAACGGTCTTTCTCATTTCCTTAAAGGCCTGAGTCAGAGGACGTCTGGCCGGACAGATATAGGTGCAGCTTCCGCACTCCATACACTCCATACCATTGACCTTCTCAAAACGCTCACAGTCATTTCTCAAAGCCGCCTGCATCATCATCACAGGGACAATCCGGCTTGGACATACGCTTACGCAGCGTCCGCAGCGGATACAGGCTGTAGGCTCCAGGGCAGATACCTGATCCTTTGTAAAGCAGGTCAGCGCAGATGAAGTCTTGCTTACAGGGATATCCACAGTAAAGAGGGCCTGACCCATCATAGGGCCTCCGGAAATGATCTTTTCCGGTTCCTCTTTAAAGCCTCCCGCCGCTTCAATCAGTTCCTGATAGTTAGTTCCCAGCTTTACATTAAAGTTGCATGGGGTATTTACAGCATCGCCGGTAATGGTGATGATCTTGCGCATAAGAGGAGTTCTCTTACATACTGCCATATAAATAGAAATAACCGTATCCACATTATCCACGATGCAGCCTGCATCTGCGGGAAGCATGGAAGAATTCACCTTTCTTCCGGTTACTGCATAGATAATGGAACGCTCTCCGCCCTGAGGATACTTGGTAAGAAGAGGACATACCGTAATTCTCGGCTCATCCTTCACAAGCTCTTCCAGCTTTTTAATTGCCTCCGGCTTATTGTTCTCCACTGCAATTACGCCCTTGGCATTATCAAAGAGCTGAAGGATTACCTTTAAGCCTCCTACCAGCTTCTCCGGCTCCTCCACCATCAGGCGGTAGTCACTTGTCAGATAGGGTTCACACTCAGCGCCGTTTACAATGACATAATCGATCGCGTTCTCGTCCTTTGGGGTGAGCTTTACATGGGTGGGGAAGCCTGCGCCGCCCAGTCCCACAATACCCGCTTCCTTTACAATCGAACGGATCTCTTCTTTTGACAGTGCTTTGGGATCTCTGTCCTCTCCCAGACCTTCTACGCTCTCATATGCCCCGTCATTTTCAACGATCACAGACGGAACCATAGCGCCATTGGCCATTCGTCTTGGCTCTATGGCCTTTACCGTACCGGACACGGAGCAGATTACATTTGCAGAAATAAATCCTCCTGCCTCTCCGATCTTCTGTCCCGCTAAAACCCGGTCACCCTTTGCCACCAGCGGTTTTGCGGGAGCGCCTATGTGCTGAGACATAGGATAAACCAGTTCGCCCTTTGGAAGCAGGACCTGAATCGGTTTGCTTTCAGACAGTTCTTTCCCTTCATATGGATGAATACCGCCTTTAAAAGTCGCCAGACCCATAGATTTCTCCCTTCTTTCTTGTACATTTTCTCTTTTTGTGGATCTTTCACATTTTTTTCAGATCTTTCACAGCTTTATCAGTATATCATAAATAAAGCGTGTATACAATATATAAACCTATCGTTAAATTTTTAATTATTTTGTTTATTTTTTATCAATTCAGAATTGTTTTCCATTTTGTACAATTAAGGCAAAAAAATGCAGCAGAACCATCAAGTCTGCTGCATTTTTAAATCCGGCCTGAAAGCCTCTGCCCATTTAACGGATAAAGCTGGTACGTTTCTTTTCCGGCTCGGCCTCAGGAACATGAACCCCAGCCTTCTTTCCGGCTTCAATGCACTTTAAAAGCCAGGCCATATTCCGTCCAAGAGTCCGCATAATCTGCATTCCCTCTTCATCCCGAACCGTTTCCTCTGCGTTCCTTCCATGAACCATGTTCCAGTACTGCGAAGAAACCACCGGCATCTGATTAATTGTAAAATACTTATTTAACTGATCCAGAGTGGCTGTAGTTCCCGCTCTTCTGGCTGAGGTTACGGCTGCTCCCGGCTTATGGGCCGCAGCGCTGCTGCCGCAGTAGAAGAAACGGTCCAGGAAAGAGGTTACAGCTCCGCTGGCAGATGCATAATGAACCGGGGAACCTACAATCAGCCCATCGCACTCTCTCATCTTTGCCACAGCTGTATTAACCAGATCATCCTCATGAACACATTTTCCAAGAGTGCCGCAGGCGCCGCAGCCCATGCAGCCCCAGACCTGCTGGCCTCCGATATGAAGGATTTCAGACTGGATTCCTTCTTTTTCCAGCTCCTTTGCAACTTCACATAAAGCTCTCCATGTACAGCCTTCTTTATGGGGGCTTCCGTTTAACATCAATACTTTCATTTTCCTATCCTCCTGCTTAATTTTAGTTTTACTTCTTTCAGACAGCGTCTTCCGGTATCTCTCCAATACAGCCCAGAAGCTCTTTAACCGTAAGCTCTGCCAGGGAAATACCCTCCCCTGCAACGATCTGGTCCGCCAGCTTACGCTTTGCCTCCTGAAGCTTTAAAATATTTTCCTCAATGGTATCTTTGGTAATCAGACGATAGACTGTTACCTGTTTTTCCTGCCCGATACGGTGGGCCCGGTCTGTAGCCTGATTCTGGGCAGCCACATTCCACCATGGATCATAATGAATCACAATATCCGCCGCCGTAAGATTTAACCCGGTTCCCCCTGCCTTAAGACTGATGAGAAAAACAGGAAAACTTTCCTCAGAAAACCGGGCTGCCAGCTTCAAACGCTCCTCCTTTGGAACTGCTCCTGTCAGGCACAGACTCCCAATCCCTTCCTTTTCCAGCCGCCGTCCTATCAGCTCCAGCATGGAAGTAAACTGGGAAAACAGAAGAATTTTATGCTCTCCTTCTACTCCTCTGCGGATCAGATCCATGCAGGTTTCCAGCTTGGCTGAACCTGACCGCCAGCCTTCCAGATACAGTTGAGGGTCACAGCATATCTGCCGCAAGCGCATAAGACCGGAAAGGATCTGGAGCTTTGCATCATTTCCCGGAATATTTTGTGAAAATGTATGTTTAAGCTCCAGCGCTTTTGCTGCATAAAGCATCCTCTGCTCTCCCTCCAGATGAGAGTATACTACCTGCTCCACTTTATCAGGAAGTTCCTTTAATACATCCTTTTTCACCCTGCGCAGAACAAAGGGGCCAATAAGCCGTTTCAGCCGCAAAAGCGCCTCCTGATCCTGGTCTCTTAAAACAGGCACTTCGTATTCTTTATGAAAAACCGACGGTCCGAAAAGAAAGCCGGGCATCAGATAATCGAAAATGCTCCACAGCTCTCCCAGCCTGTTTTCAACCGGCGTACCGGTAAGGGCAAACCGCGACCGGGCATTGACTGCCTTTACCGCACGGGCGCTCTGGGTAGCGGCATTTTTGATATACTGAGCCTCGTCAATAATCTGAAACCGGAAGCAGATATCCTTGTAAAAAGAAATATCCCGTTTTAAAAGATCATAAGACGTAATCAGAATCTGACAGGCAGAGGGATTTTCCTTTAACGTCCTTAACATCTCTTCTCTGGCTGCTCCGGTTCCGGCAGCAGACCAGACTATACGCTCCGGAGCAAACTGCCGGATCTCGCATTCCCAGTTATACACCAGGGAAGCAGGACAGACGATAAGGCTGGGAAGGATCTCTCCCCGGCTGTAGGCATCTTCCAAAAGAGCAATGGACTGAATGGTTTTTCCAAGCCCCATATCATCTGCCAGAATCCCCCCAAAACCGCACT
>CAUCBQ010000069.1 GCA_958441075.1 uncultured Clostridiaceae bacterium
AGACTTACAGATACGCTGATGTACTGTGCCGATGCCATGGGTATATCCAGAGAGAGGATTCATGTGATCAGCCATACAGAGAGCTTTGTATATTATGTACTGAGCCAGAAAAAGGAGCTCTGGTCCAATCAGGTAGGACTGTTTGAACTGGCGGCAGACCGCCTGTGCTATTATGAAATGAAGGTTCAGAGAGGAATGCGCCGGAATATGGTTCAGGCAGAAGCCCAGAATCAGGAGGAAGCCTTTAATCTGGACATTCTGGGTACACCCTCAGGCCAGAAGCTGGCAGACCAGATTCTTACCTCCTGCGGGGAAAAGCTTTTGAGCAAAAAGCTTTTTTCTACCGTATTTCTTACGGGAAAGGGCTTTGAGCGTCAGGATTGGGCCGGAGGATTTATGAAGCTTGTGTGCAGCCGGAGACGGTGCTTTGTGGAGAAGGATCTTTTTTCCAGAGGAGCGGCTTTTAAGGGGCAGGATTATCTTAATTCCGCCACAGAATACCCATATATCTTTGTCTGCGAGGGACGCTTAAAGGCAGAGGTTGATTTAAAAGTCATGCAGAAGGGAAAAGAGGTTCTTCTGGCTGTGGCTTCCTACGGAGATAACTGGTATGAGTCAAAGAGCTCTCTGGAACTGATTCTGGAGGATGAGAAGGAGATTGAATTTATCATTTCCCATCTGGATTCCAGAAAGAAAAAGATTGTAAAGGTGCCTCTTTCCGGTTTTCCGGACCGCCCTCCTAAGACCACCCGGATTGAGATGAACATTGGTTTTACAGATGAAAATACTATGGTTACGGTGATTAAGGACAGGGGCTTTGGAGAACTGTTTCCTGCCTCCGGGGCCGTGGTAAGGCAAGAGGTAAGCTTATGAGTCTTTTGTTGTGCAGAAGAGAGCCTGTAAAGCATCCCTTCTATATTGAGGTTCTGGGAATCCATATTTATTCTTCCCAGGAGCTGTGCTATGTGATCTGTCATCATCCCCTGCTGGTGATGGACGGTTTTGTGGGAAAAGGCCTTTACAGCTTTGTAAAAAACGAGCTGGGAATGGGATTTGTGGCAGGACGGATGGAAAAGCTTTCAGAGACCGGCAGCCGTCCGGAGGAGGTGCTGTACCTTTTTCTGACAGAGTGCGACTACTGTACAGAAAAGGAAAGCCAGAAATTCAGGCAGACAGCCGCAGCTTACCGCAGCCTCCCTTCCTCCAGATATGAGAAGGCAGCCGCAGATTATCTGTTTGGCAAAAAGCAGTACGGCCGTGCTTCTGTTCGTTATGAGAGGCTTTTGGCAGAAACAGAGGAAAAGAAGGAGGACCCGGCTTTTGTCGGAGCCCTGTATCAGAGTCTTGGGGCAGCCTATGCCCAGATGTTTCAGTTCCACCGGGCCTACCGGGCTTATGATAAGGCATATGGTCTGAATCAGGACAGAGAGATATTGAAACGGATTTATTTTTTAAGTATTCTGGCTCCTGAGCTGGAGGCGGCAGATGCCTATGGCCCGCTTTTCAAACCAGAGTTTAAGGGGGCCTGGGATGAAGAACTGCGTCAGGCCAGAGTAAACGGAGAGCAGGCAGAAGAAGTCCGCAGGCTGCGGGCCCTGATGAAACGTGATACGCCTTACCGGATGGAAGGTGCAGCAAAGCTCGTAGGGCGGTGGAAGAGCGAGTACCGCAAGATGGTGTGAAAATATACTTGACAAAATGGTGAAATCTATTTATGCTTGATTGCATACAGCATATGAAAAGAAAATGGCTGTGAAAAAGAGGAGTACGCACGGGAGACCGGCAGAGAGGGCGGCCCACAGGCTGAAAGGCGGCCCGGGAGGAAGGTGCGGAAGGTAGCTTTTGAGCCGGAAGGGCCAACAAAGGAAGGATTTCCTTTTAGTAGTTTTTCCCGTTTCCCCGCGTTAAGGGGACAGAGATTGTCAGGCAGACGTTTGTCTGCATGGCAGAATCAAAGGTGGTACCGCGAGATGATCGCCCTTTGCTTTTCCCTGGAGGAAGAGGCAGAGGGCGTTTTTTAATTCATAGGAAAAAAGGAGAATATATATGAAGGAACTGGAAAAGACATATGATCCGGCGGCTATTGAAGACCGCCTTTATGAGAAATGGCTGAATGGAAAATATTTCCATGCAGAGGTAAACCGCAGCAAAAAGCCCTTTACCATTGTAATGCCGCCGCCAAATATTACAGGTCAGCTTCACATGGGCCACGCCCTGGACAATACCATGCAGGATATTTTAATCCGCTATAAGAGAATGCAGGGCTATGAGGCTTTATGGCAGCCGGGAACGGATCATGCGGCTATTGCTACAGAGGTAAAGGTAATCGATAAGCTGAAAAAGGAAGGCGTCTGCAAGGAAGATCTGGGCAGAGAAGGCTTCTTAAAGGAGTGCTGGAAGTGGAGAGAAGAGTACGGCACCCGGATTGTAAAGCAGCTTCACAAGCTGGGCTCCTCTGCTGACTGGGACAGAGAGCGTTTTACCATGGATGAGGGCTGTTCTGACGCAGTATTAGAGGTATTTGTAAAGCTTTATGAGAAGGGATATATCTATAAGGGTTCCCGTATCATCAACTGGTGTCCTGTGTGCCAGACCTCTATTTCTGACGCTGAGGTAGAGCATGTAGAGCAGGACGGTTTCTTCTGGCATATTAATTATCCCGTAGTGGGAGAGCCGGGCCGTTTTGTTGAGATTGCCACCACCCGTCCGGAGACCTTATTGGGAGATACGGCTGTGGCTGTAAATCCGGAGGATGAACGGTATAAAGATATAGTGGGCAAAATGTTAAAGCTGCCTCTTACAGACCGTGAGATTCCTGTAATCGCAGATGAATATGTGGATAAGGAATTCGGAACTGGCTGCGTAAAGATCACCCCGGCTCACGACCCCAATGACTTTGAGGTAGGAAAGCGCCATGGATTAGAGGAAATCGTTATTTTAAATGACGATGCCACGGTAAACGTACCAGGCCCATACTTTGGCATGGACCGCTATGAGGCCAGAAAAGCCATGGTAGAGGACTTAAAGAATCAGGGACTTCTGGTAAAGGTAGTTCCCCATTCTCACAATGTAGGAACCCATGACCGCTGCAAAACCACAGTAGAGCCCATGGTAAAGCAGCAGTGGTTTGTACGCATGGATGAGATGGCAAAGCCGGCCATTGAGGCCTTAAAGTCCGGACGGCTGAAATTTGTGCCTGAAAGCTTTGGAAAGACCTATCTTCACTGGCTTGAAAATATCCGTGACTGGTGTATTTCCAGACAGCTCTGGTGGGGACACAGAATCCCGGCTTACTACTGTCAGGACTGCGGGGAAACCATTGTTGCAAAAGAAGCTCCCCATACCTGCCCCAAGTGCGGCGGCAGCCATTTTAAACAGGATGAGGATACGCTGGACACCTGGTTTTCCTCCGCTTTATGGCCCTTCTCTACCCTTGGATGGCCGAAGAATACAGAGGATCTGGATTACTTCTATCCCACAGATGTGCTGGTAACGGGCTATGATATCATTTTCTTCTGGGTGATCCGTATGGTATTTTCCGGATTGGAACAGACAGGAAAGGAACCCTTCCATACCGTATTGATCCACGGTCTGGTAAGAGATTCCCAGGGCCGAAAGATGAGCAAATCCCTTGGAAACGGTATTGATCCTCTGGAGGTTATCGATAAATACGGTGCTGATGCCCTGCGTATGACCCTGATTACAGGAAATGCACCTGGAAATGATATGCGTTTTTACTGGGAGCGTGTAGAGAACAGCCGTAACTTTGCGAATAAGGTTTGGAATGCCTCACGCTTTATTATGATGAATATTGAGAAGGCTTCCGATCTGTCCGGCGTTACAGAGAGTCAGCTTACACTGGCAGATAAGTGGATTCTTTCCAAGGTAAATACCTTATCAAAGGATGTAACGGAAAATCTGGATAAGTATGAGCTGGGAATCGCGCTTCAGAAGGTATATGACTTTATCTGGGAGGAGTTCTGTGACTGGTACATTGAGATGGTAAAGCCAAGACTGTACAATGAAGCAGATGATACCAAGGCAGCCGCTCTCTGGACCTTAAAGCACGTTCTGATTCAGGCATTAAAGCTCCTTCATCCCTTTATGCCCTTTATCACAGAGGAGATCTTCTGCAATCTGCAGGAGGAAGAGGAGACCATTATGCTGTCCTCCTGGCCTCAGTATGAGGAGAAATGGAATTTCACCTCTGAGGAGCAGGCAGTGGAGACTATCAAGGCTGCTGTAAGAGCCATCCGCAATGTGCGCACTTCCATGAATGTACCGCCCAGCAAAAAGGCTACCGTTTATGTTGTATCCGAGGATGAGGATATTTTAGGTATCTTTGAACACAGCCGCAGCTTCTTTGCAACCCTGGGCTATGCAGGAGAGGTAATTCTTCAGAAGGATAAGACAGGCATTGGCGAGGATGCAATTTCCGCAGTGATCCACAGGGCAGTAATCTATATGCCTTTTGCGGAATTAGTGGATATTGAAAAGGAAATCGAACGTTTAAAGGCTGAGGAGAAGCGCTTAAACGGCGAGCTGGCCCGTTCCAACGGTATGCTGAGTAATGAGAAATTCGTAAGCCGTGCGCCGGAGGCAAAGATCGCCGAGGAGCGTGCAAAGCTGGAGAAATATACCCAGATGATGGAGCAGGTAAAGGCCCGTCTGGCACAGCTTGTAAAATAACAGATCCCGTCATAACCGGGGCTGCCGCATGGTCTGCGGCGGCCCCATTTTGCAGATATTTGCAGAAACGAAAAGGAGTGATCCAGTGGATATTTTAATTGTCATGTGTGTGGGGATTCTGGTGGGACGGCTGTTTCGGTCGGGCAGGATTAAGAAGGTAAATGAGCTTCTGTCCCTTCTGTGCACCTTTATTCTGATCTTTGCAATGGGCGGAACGCTGGGACAGAGAGAAAATTTTGTCCGGGAATTCCTTTCCCTGGGAGGCGCCAGCTTCCTGTTTTTTGCCCTCCCTACCCTTTTCTCCATTGTGTTTGTGTATATTCTGACCCGGCATTTTATGGGCAGAAAAAAGGATAAAAGCAGCGGGAGGGATAAGGAAAAATGATTATTCTGTTTACAATGATATCCCTTTTGGCAGGACTTGCCTATGGGATTTTTGGCTTTGATGTTCCGGCTGTTTCCCTGATCCTTCAGAATACGGATGGAGTTTTATACGCCCTTATGTTTTTTGTGGGGATTAGTATTGGGATGCATCGGGGGATTTTGAGCAAAATAAGAGAATATCACATCAAAATATTTATCATTCCGGCAGGAATTATAGCCGGTTCCATCGTAGGGGGGATTATCTGCTCCCTTCTTCTTAAAATTCCGGTAGGGCAGGGAACAGCCATTGCCAGCGGAATGGGCTGGTACAGTCTGGCGGGAGCGGCAATCAGCGAGCTGGGCGGGGCAAAGCTGGGGAGCATTGCCTTTATGAGCAATCTGATGCGTGAGATCGGTTCCTTTTTCCTGATCCCGTTTATTGCCCTTAAACTCAATGATCTTACCTGTATTGCTCCGGCAGGAGCCACCAGTGAGGATACCACACTTCCTGTGATGTTAAAATACACCAATGAGGAAACAGTGGTTTTGTCCGTTTTAAACGGAATGCTCTGCTCCTTCGCAGTCCCGGTTCTGATTTCTGTTTTTGCAGGTTAGAAGAATCCTGTCGCTTTCTGACAAAGCAGGGCGAGAACATGGTGTTGAAACTTTGGGGAAAATCATTTAAAATAGAGGGAACAGGCAGGAGGATGAGCGATGATACAGGCAGAGGAATATATAGAACAGATTCCCATGTGGACAAAAGAGAAGCATTCTCTCAGGGATATACGGGCATTTCTGCATGAGCTGGGAGATCCGGACCGGGAGCTTTCTGTCATTCATGTGGCAGGAACCAACGGAAAAGGCTCTGTGTGCGCCTTTCTCACCTCTATATACCGCAGGGCCGGTTTGAACACAGGCACATTTATTTCCCCCCATCTGGTAACGGTTCGGGAGCGGTTTTTATTAAATGGTGAAATGGTTCTGCCCCAAAAGTTTCAGGCTGCCTTTGAGGCGGTTCTTGAAACGGTGGATATTATGAAAAAAAAGGGATATTCCCATCCCAGCTATTTTGAGTTCCTTTTTTATATGGCAATGGTGCTCTTTGCAGATGAAAAGCCGGAGCTTGTAATTCTGGAAACCGGGCTGGGAGGCCGTCTGGACGCTACGAATGTGATCGAATGCCCCTTAGCCTGCGTGATTACCTCTATCAGTCTGGATCACACCATGTATCTGGGAGATACCATAGAGGCCATTGCGGGAGAAAAGGCGGGAATCATAAAAAGCTGTGTTCCGGTGATCTATGATGATACAGTGCCTGATGCTTCCAAAGTGATCCGGGAGAAAGCCTGTGAGATGGAGGCGGAGTCCTATCCAGCAGGAAAGGATGATTTTTCCATAAGGGGAGTGGGAGACAGGGGACTTTTTGCAGAGGTAAATGAAATATCCGGTTGTGATTCTTTAAAGAAAAGTCCGTGGGTTCTTGAAATCCCCTTTGAAGCGCCCTATCAGGCGGAAAATGCCATGCTGGCTGTGAAAACAGCGGTAGTTTTAGGACAGAGAGAGAGCAGGCTTTATTTGACAGAGGATCAGATTTCAGAGGGGATAAGGAATGCCCGGTGGGCCGGACGCATGGAGCAGGCAGGAGAAAATCTGTATCTGGACGGAGCCCATAATCCGGGGGGGATAAAAGCCTTTATTCAGGCAGCCTCATTGATGGCTGCGCGGCAGAAAAAAAGAGCTTACCTGCTTTTTGGAGCTGTGTCGGACAAGGATTACAGGGCAATGGTTCAGCAGCTCTGCGAGGGGATTTCCTGGTCAGGGATTGGCGTAGTACATATAGACAGCAGCCGGGGGATGGAAGCGGCGGCTCTGGCAGAAGCGTTTTCACAGGCATATAAAGGGACTGTGATGCTCTTTGAAACTGCCGGTGAGGCTTTAAGAACGATGAAAGAGCAGGCGGGAGATGATCTTTTATTCTGCGCAGGCTCTCTGTATTTAATCGGAGAGCTGAAGGTACAGCTTAAAGGCATGGAAAGGAGAGAAGATACATGATCGATTTTGAAGAGGAGATCCAGCGTTTTAAACCCAGTCTGGATGTAGAGGCAGTAGAGGATGCTATTGTGAAAAGCGATCTTACGGATATGACGGATATTATGATGGAGATGATCCGGGAAAGAGACGGGAAAAGACAGTGATGGATATTGAGGCAAAAAACAGGCAGATTGCCAACAGCTATTATAACCTGGGTCTGGAGAAAGCGAGGATACGGGATCTTTCCGGAGCGGCCCAGTGCCTGAAAAAGAGCCTTCATTTCTGTAAATACCAGACCGACGCCAGAAATCTTCTGGGCCTGATTTACTATGAGAACGGCGAGGTGGCAGATGCTCTGGTACAGTGGGTTATCAGCATGAACCTGCAGCCGGAGGATAATCTGGCAGATCATTATCTGGAACTGATTCAGAGAAAGCCGGGACAGCTGGAGGCGGAGAGCCAGGCAGTAAAGACTTTTAATCAGGCTCTGTGGCATGCCCAGAACGGCAGCGATGACCTGGCGGCTGTGCAGCTTGCCAGAGTTGTGGCAGCCAAGCCGCATTTTATCAAAGCCCATCTTCTTCTGGCCCTTTTATATATGAGGCGGGAGGATTACAATAAGGCAGGCCGTTCGCTGTATAAGATTCTTCAGATTGACAAAAGCAATTCAAAGGCTCTTTACTATATGTCCATTGTAAAGCAGAATACGGGACGGGCAGAGGCGGAAAAGCGTCGGATGGTAAAGGCTTTTTCACACAGACAGATGGAGGATGACGATGTAATTATCCCAAATACCTATAAAGAGTCTACGGGGCTTTCTACCGTATTTCACATTATACTTGGCCTGATTTTCGGTCTGGCGGCTTTTTATGTGCTGGTACTCCCGGCAGTGGAAAACCGGCTGAACCGGCAGCGGGATGACGAGCTGATGGTATATATGCAGAAGTTAAACAGTGCCAATCAGGAAAATGATATTCTGGTGCAGGAAAATGAGGATATTAAGGCTCAGATGGAAGAGGTACAGGCCCAGCTTGATACCCTTACAACCGGCAATACCAGTATCATTGCCCAGTATCAGAGTCTGATCTGGGTGCTTCAGTCCTACCGCACCGGGGATATGGTATCAGCTGCAAAGACCTTTGCAGAATCCAGCTTTGATTTGATTGAGGATGCGAATATCCAGGGAATTGTGGACAACATACGCCAGGAGATGACAGGAACTGTCTACCAGACTCTGGTAGACAAGGGGCTGCAGCTCTGGAATGGCGGAAACAAGGCGCAGGCTTTAGAATATTTCCTTGCCAGCCTGAATATAAAACCGGACAACCCTGAGGCCATGTTTTATGCAGGCCGTCTCTACCAGGATGCAGGGGATACGGAAAATGCCAATGCGCTTTTTGACAGGGTAGTAGGCGAGTATGGAGATACAGAATATGCAGAACGTGCCAGAAATGCCAGAGGCTATTAAATAAAATACACATTTTACGGCAGAAGAAACAGATCCTAGGATCGCATCTTCTGCCTTTTTTTGCAAAGAAGAGAAAAGGAGGGAATGAAATGGACGCAGGAACCATTACATATGAGGCATTTGAGGATACGCTGGTAATCCATATGCCAAAGGAGCTGGATCATCACAGCTGCCGGAGACTGAAAACAGAAACAGATCTTATGCTGGAGGAAAACTGTGTCAGGAGAATGATTTTTGATTTTGAAAAAACAGAATTTATGGATTCCTCAGGTATTGGCGTGCTGTTAAACCGATATAAGGAGATGGCTGCCAGCCGGGGAAGCGTATGCTATTACGGAGCATCCAGAAGGGTGAAACGGCTTATGGAGATGGGCGGTATCTGCCGGCTGATCGAGGGCTATGAAAGCAGGAAAGAGGCAGTGGGTATTAGGGAGCATTAAAATTTATCTGGGAGCATTTGAATGAAGAAGGAGGCACAGGATATGGAAGAAACAAGGGAGCATATAAGACTGGAAATGGAGAGCAGTTCCAGCAATGAGGAATTTGCAAGGGTTGTGGCTGCGGTGTTTATGAGCCGGTTAGATCCCACTCTGGAAGAGGTGGATGACGTAAAAACAGCAGTGTCGGAGGCTGTTACCAATGCGGTGATCCACGGATACAGAGAAAAGGAGGGGAGCATAGTGATGGAGCTGACGGCAGACAGGGCAGATCGGAGCCTGTCCGTACAAATAGAGGATCGGGGAATGGGAATTGAAGATATAAAAAAAGCTATGGAGCCTATGTATACCACAGACCCGTCCGGTGAGAGATCCGGAATGGGATTTGCCTTTATGGAAGCCTTTATGGATGAGATAAAGGTAGAATCAGAAGCCGGACGGGGAACAAGGGTCACTATGAAAAAATATATCGGCAGGTGACGCCCATGGAAGAGACCATTCGACAGATCCAGAAAGCCCACCAAGGAGATAAGGAGGCCAGAGATCAGCTGGTAACGGAAAATACAGGACTGGTGTGGAGCATCGTCCGCAGGTTCGCAGGCAGAGGATACGAGCTGGAGGATTTATTCCAGATCGGAAGTATTGGTCTTATGAAAGCCATTGACAAATTTGACACGGATTTTGATGTGAAATTTTCCACCTATGCGGTGCCTATGATTGCAGGAGAAATCCGGCGCTTTATGCGGGATGACGGCATGATTAAGGTGAGCCGCTCTGTTAAGGAACTGGGATTTAAGGCCAGAAATGCCAGAGAAGAGCTGACCGGGAAGCTTATGCGGGAGCCGACCATTGAGGAAATTGCAGAAAAAATAGGGGCCAGCCGTGAGGAGGTGGCTGCTTCCTTAGAGGCAGCGGCAGAGGTGGAGTCTCTCTATAAGCCTTTGGGAAACGGCGGTGATAAGGAGCTGCTTTTGATGGATCGTCTGGAAGAGGAGCATGACAGCCACGAGGAACTGCTGAATCATATGGTTTTAAAGGAGCTGATGGAGGGGCTTACAGATCAGCACAGGGAGATCATTTTAAGGCGGTATTTTTACAGCCAGACCCAGACTCAGGTAGCAAAAGCCCTTAATATATCTCAGGTACAGGTTTCCCGGCTGGAAAAGCGGATTTTAAAGGAGATGCGAAAAAGATACGAGGAGGGGACCGGCTGAAAAATATTTGAATAGCAAAGGCAAAAAAGACGCATACTACTGTCAAAACCGGAAAGGATGTGAACATATGAGATCTGCAAAATATAAATGGATCATAGGCGCCCTGGCAGCGGCAGCGGTCCTTTTGGGGATTTTGGCGTGGTATGTTGTCTGGGGAGCCGGAGATCATGAATATGAGAAAGAGGGAGTGCTGGTAAGGGTACAGAACGAGCGTCTGATCCCGTCAGAGGAACTGGTATATATCCGGAAATGTCAGGGGGTATGAAGATGACCCATACAGTTTATGTAAAACTGGATCAGATTACAGAGCTGACCCACAGGGATATTCTTTTAAAGGATGTTGCCCAGGTTTACTGCCGGGATCAGGCCATACAGAATAAATGCAGCGTATGTAAGATTATGACCGTGCGCTCCGATGAAAAACACCGCTATGTGATGAGCGCCCTGGATGTGACAAAAAAGCTGGAGGCCCTGGCTCCCGGGATTGAAGTAAATCACATGGGGGAGACAGATTTTATTATTGCCTACAAACCTCCCTCACCTCCTGTCTGG
>CAUCBQ010000070.1 GCA_958441075.1 uncultured Clostridiaceae bacterium
CAAAAGCTGACGAAGGAGGAAAAAAGGATGAAAATCGCAGTTCCGTTGGATGAAAACAGACAGGATGTGTGTATTGTTCTGGCCCGCGCACCCTATTTCCTGTTCCGTGAAAACGGCAGGGATACAATCGTGGAAAATCCGGCAGCCAAAGCATCGGGAGGCGCAGGGATTCAGGCAGCGCAGTTTCTGGTGGACAGCCGTATCGATACTCTGCTTACAGTCCGCTGCGGAGAGAATGCGGCAGAGGTCTTTAAGGCCGCAGGTATAAAAATTTATAAATCCGCAAATAAAGCCGCTGCGGATGATCTGGCTGCATTGGAGGAGGGAAGGCTTGAGGAGCTGACTCACTTCCACGGCGGCTACCATGGTGTACAATGAAAATCGCCTGCTTGAGCGGCAAGGGCGGTGCGGGGAAAACTCTGGCTGCAGTGAATCTTGCAGCAGCAGCCGGAAATGCAGTATATATTGACTGTGATGTGGAAGAGCCCAACGGACATTTGTTTCTGAAGCCCGATCGGACAGAGGAGATAACTGTAAGCGCTCTTTTGCCGGAGTTCGATCCCGGTCGCTGCACCGGCTGTAAAAAATGCGTGGAATTCTGCCGCTTCCATGCCCTGATGTATATCAGGGAAAAACCCATGGTATTTTCCGAGGTCTGCCACAGCTGCGGCGGCTGCAGTCTGGTTTGCCCGGAAAATGCTGTTACAGAAAGAGAAAAGCCGGTTGGAAGGCTGCAAATCGGGATGGCGGGAGATGTGAAAACAGTGACCGGTATTTTAAATCCCGGAGAGGCGTCAGGCATTCCTGTTATTCGGGAAGCGCTTAAACAGGCAGAGGGGCTGACGATTATAGACGGCCCTCCCGGAAGCGCCTGCAGTGTGATGGAAAGTGTGATGGATGCGGACTTCTGTATTCTTGTAGCAGAGCCTACAGCCTTTGGCTTTCACAATTTCCAGATGGTTTATGAGCTTGTGACTCTGTTGGGGAGAAAATGCGGCGTTATTATCAATAAAGAAGAGACTCCCTATGAACCGCTGGAGGATTTTTGCAGGGAGCATGATCTTAAAATACTGTGCCGTATCCCCTATTCTCCCGGGATCGGAGCCATGGCGGCAGCAGGAGAACTCGTTTCCCGAAAAGACCCTGAGCTTGGCAGACTGTTTGCAGATGTGCTGAAGCAGATTGGAGGTGTCTTATGAAACGTCTTTTGATCCTCAGCGGAAAGGGAGGCACCGGAAAGACTACCACCGCAGCGGCTTTTATTCATTTTTCTCAGACAAGGGCAATGGCAGACTGCGATGTGGATGCGCCTAACCTTCATCTGGTAGCGGCTCCTCCGGTTTCTCCGGAAATTTCCGAATTTCTGGGAGGGGAGAAGGCTGTGGTTGATCCTGATAAATGTGTTGGCTGCGGGATCTGTGCGACGCACTGCCGGTTTAATGCTCTTGAAAAGGAAGAGGGAAGATATCGGGTAAATGAATATGCCTGCGAGGGCTGCGGTGTGTGCGCTTATGTATGTCCCCAAAAGGCAGTGCATCTTGCGGAGGATGTGGCAGGCAGAAAGGAACTGTATCTGGGCGAGAGGATATTTTCTACGGCTGTTTTGAAAATGGGCCGGGGAAATTCCGGAAAGCTGGTAACAGATGTGAAGATGGCCATGCTGAAGCATGCTCCGGAAACGGAACTGGCTATTATTGACGGATCTCCCGGCATTGGATGCCCGGTGATTGCGTCTGTCAGCGGAATGGATCTGGTGCTTATAGTGGCAGAACCCAGCCAGTCGGGAATCAGCGATTTGAAGCGGCTGGTAAAAACCGCCAGAACCTTTCAGGCAAGTTTGGCAGTCTGTGTCAACAAATGGGATGTAAGTCCGGAACATGCGCGAGATATAAAGGAGTTCTGCAAAGAAGAGGATATTCCGTTTGCAGGCGTGATTCCCTATGATAAAAACGTATCATTGGCAGTGAATGCAGGAAAAAGCATTGCAGATATAGACTGCCCTGCCAGGGATGCGTTAAAAAATATATTTGAAACTGTAAACCAGATCTTAAAGAAAGATGAAAAAGGAGTAAGATGATTATGAAAATTGCAGTAGCAGCTATGGGCAGCGAGGTTGCCGGACATTTTGGACATTGTGAGAACTTTATTTTTTTTGATGCAGAGGACGGTAAGATTGTGGCTGAAAATTCCGTTCCCAATCCGGGCCACCGTCCCGGCTTTCTGCCGAATTTCCTGGCTGATAACGGAGCTCAGGTAATTATCTCCGGCGGAATGGGTGGAGGAGCTGTAGATATCTTTAATGAGCGCGGTGTAGAGGTGATTGTAGGTGTTCAGGGTGACGCCAGAACTGCAGTAGAAACCTATCTTCGGGGCGAGCTGATTTCTACCGGATCTATCTGCCATAATCATGAGCATGCAGATGAGTGCGGCGAGCATCACTAAAGATTGAAAAATGATTCTCCGCCTATTGACATTTTCAGACAAATATTGCAAACTATAATAAGTAGTTTCTAAAACTATATTATAGGGCGGAGGAATTAGATGTGGTACAGATTATAACGGATTCTTCTGTGATGTATACAGAAGATGAGGCAAAAGCAATGGGGTTTGAGGCAATTCCCCTGTGCATACATATAGGAGATCTGGAAGGCCGGGATCTTCAGATTGATATGGAGGAATTTTACCGGCGTATTCAGGAAGGGCAGGTTCCCAGATCCTCTCAGCCTCCCATCGGGGAGGTGCTGGATGCATATGCCAGATATCCGCAGGATGAGATTGTCCATATTTCCATAGCAGACGGCCTTTCCGGCACCTATCACGGAGCATGCAGCGCCAGAGAAATGACAGAAAACCCTGAGCGGATTACGGTGTTCAACAGCAGAACTCTGTGCGGGCCTCATCGGTATATGGCAGAACAGGCGCAGAAGATGAAGGAAGAGGGAAGAAGTGCTTCTGAGATTCTGGAATGGTTAAAGGAGGCTGCCCAAAAGACAGAGTCCTTTTTGATCCCGCAGGACTTTTCCTTTTTAAAGAGAGGCGGAAGGCTGACTCCCGTTGCAGCGGCCCTTGGTTCTGTTTTGAAATTAAAGCCGGTTATGAAGCTGACGGAGGATGGAACCAGAATTGACAAGTTTTTTGTAAAGCGTACCATGTCTGCCGCTGTAAAAGGAATTATGGAGTACATGAAACAGAAGGACATTGGGCAGCACCATATTTTATATATTGTCCATGCTGCGGCGAAAAAAGAGGCGGAGAATATCCGTACTATGTTTGAAACCGCATTTGCAGGTCTGGAAATTCATATACTGGAGCTGAGTCCGGTGTTCGTGGCTCAGGGAGGGCCAAAGTGTGTGGCAATTCAGTATATTCACCGTTAAATTTTGAATGTATTTGTACCGATATATAAAAACTCCTGGCTGATTACCCTGTACGGGATCAGTCAGGAGTTTTTAGTTTACAGATCTAGCTTTAAATCGCCGTCCTTAATCCAGCCCATTTTCCGAAGCGCTTCTCCGAAAATAAAGGTCAATACAGCGGGAAGGAGGAAGCAGACGAAAAGGATTCCCAGCCACATACTGGTTCCGCCTCCCATGGCAGTGTAGATTCCGATGGGGCCTACCAGGCCGCAGGTTCCCATTCCTGAACCGGCAGGTATATTTTCCAGATGGAATACCATGGTGGCGATGGGGCCTGTGATCACGGATGCAAGTGTGGGGGGAATCCAGATCCGGGGATTTAAAACAATATTTCCCATTTGAAGCATACTGGTTCCCAGCCCCTGAGCCATCAGGCCGCCGATTTTATTTTCCCGGTAACTCATAACGGCGAAGCCGATCATCTGTGCGCAGCAGCCTGCGGTAGCAGCGCCTCCGGCCAGACCATCCAGAGAAAGGGCAATACAGATGGCGGCGCTGCTGATGGGAAGGGTTAACGCGACGCCGATGAGGGCAGAAACGAGGATTCCCATGATAAAGGGCTGCATTTCTGTAGCAGTTTTTACAAGATTGCCGAACCAGCTCATAAAGCCTGCCACCCCCGGTCCTACGAACTGTGCTACCAGCACGCCGGAGATGATAGTAACTCCCGGGGTGACCAGAATATCCAGACGGGTTTCTTTTGACACGATTTTTCCCAGCTCTGCGGCTGCGATGGTAGCTACCAGAGCGCCTACAGGCCCTCCCAGGGCGTTTCCGGCAATACCTACGGTTGCGGCGGAAAAGAGAACAAGCTGGGGAGCTTTTAAGGCATGGGCAATGGCAATACCCAGAGCCGCGCCGGTAGCGCTTTTGGCATAGTCTGCGATTACATTAAAAATTTCAATGTGGAACTGCTGTCCAAGAGTTCCGAAAATGGTGCCGATCAGAAGGGAAGCAAAAAGGCCGAAGGCCATGGCTCCCAGGGCATCAATCAGATAGGTCTGAACGGTGATGTTGACATTTTTCCGTTTAAGGAAATCCTTGATACTGGCTGCTGACATAATAGATTCTCCCTTTTTTCTGCTGCCGGAGCCAAAATCACAGGGAAATTCTGCAGATGTCGGTTCCAGGCAAGGTTTGCTAGGGATTTTATCACATATTTACGAAATTGCAAGGATTTTGAAGAATTTCACAAGAAATTGTTAAGAAAATAACAAAAACACCTCCCTGAATGACAGGCAAAACAGCTCTGTGAATCAGGGAGGTATTTATATAAGAATTACTCTGCCTTTGTTGTTTCTGCTTCCTTTATTTCTGTAAGGGTTTCGGCAGAAGCTTCTTCTGTCTCAGCATCTGCCTGGGGAAGTACGTCTACGCGGTTTACCTCCATATAAATTCCGGGCATGGAGCGGGTCATGGCTTCTGTATGGCTTACTACACATACGTCGCCTTCCTGAAGCTTCTCAATGTCGTCCACACTGTCTTTGCTGATCATAAACTGATTTCCGTCAGCCTGCTCAAAGAGCACATTTTCTTCTTCAATGGCCTGTACGGTGCCGATGGAATCCTGATAGGTATCATCTGCAGTGCGGATGGAATATACCTGAGGAAGCTGTCCGGGAAGGGACATGGTCATAACCATGGAATGACTGATTACATAGGTTTCTCCATCCTTTAATTCTTCCGGTAAAACAGTGAAGTCGCTGATATTGCAGATAAAATCTCCGTGGGTATCATTGTGGAAGACCAGCTTGCCGTCTTCTGCAAATTCACTGTCTTTTACATAAACAGCTTCTGTGCGGACTACGTCCTCGGCCAGAGCCTCTGTTTCGGATTCGCCGGTTTCCGGCGCTGCAGTAGTTTCCTCAGTCTCATCAGGTTTGGCTTCTGTAGAAGGAGCCTGTGTTTCTGTCTGAGGAGCAGATGTAGAGGCTGTCTGGGAACTGCCGCATCCGTTTAATAACATGGTTGCTGTGATGGCTGCCATAGCTGCTGTGGTGATAAATCTCTTTTTCATAATTAAAAGCTCCTTTTGAGTTTGTTTTCTTTTTACATGTATGATTATAGCGGATAGATATTACAAAAACGATCACTTTCTTTTGACTATTTTATAATAATTTCTGACTTTTTTGTTAAGAAAGAGGAGAAATATTAAAAAATGATAGGGAAATCTGGTTTACAACCTTTTCCAATGTGATAGAATAAGGAATGATTTTGCAATGGAAGGAGCCTTAGGCTTATGATAAAAAAGAGAGATGAAATACCGGCGGAAGCCACCTGGAAGCTGGAGGATATGGTAGAGAATAGGGAAGCGTGGGAGAAGCTGTATGAAGAAGCGGTCCGGGAAGCAGACCGCTATCAGGAGTTTAAGGGAACACTGGGACGGTCGGCGGACCGGCTTTTTGAGGGGCTTTCATTTGATGATTCTATTTCACAGAAAATAGAACGGCTGTATGTATATGCCAGGATGCGTTCAGATGAGGACACGGCGGGACAGCAGGCCCAGGATATGTTTTCCAGAGCCCAGAGCCTGTCTTTTCGGGCAGGAGAGCTGTCGTCCTATATGGTGCCGGAGATTCTTTCGATCCCGGATGAACAGCTGGAAGCGTTTCAGAGGGAGAAAAAGGAGCTTGGGCTGTATGGCAGGCTGTTAAGTCAGCTGCTTAAGAGAAAGGCCCATACGCTTTCCGATGAGCTGGAGGCACTTCTGGCTGCTTCTCAGGAGGCCACGCAGGGGGGAGCACAGGTATTCCGTATGTTTAATAATGCAGATGTGCGCTTTCCATCCATTATCGGGGAGGATGGGAGAGAGCTTCCTGTAACCCATGGAACCTATATTTCCCTGATGGAGCATCCGGACCGCAGGATACGCAGGGAGGCATTTCAAAGTTTGTATAGTGTATACAGACAATATTCAAACACCCTGGCATCTGCTTTTGGCGCAAATGTGAAGCAGGCTGTATTTTATGCCAAAGCACGAAAGTATACGTCCAGCCGGGAATATTATCTGAGTTCGAATGAGGTGCCTGAAGCGGTGTATGACCGTCTGGTGTCATCGGTGAGGAAGGGCCTTCCTCTTATGCACCGCTACATGTCCCTGAGAAAGAGGCTTCTTGGGGTGGATGAGCTTCATATGTATGACGTTTATGTTCCTCTTACATCACAGGGGAATATACATTATACCTTTGAAGAGGCAAAGAAAATAGTGAAGGAGGGACTGGCTCCATTGGGGGAGGAATATCTGTCCCTGCTTGAAACAGGCTTTGAGGGCCGTTGGATTGATGTATATGAAAATGAAGGAAAGAGAAGCGGAGCTTATTCCTGGGGGATTTACGGCTGCCATCCCTATGTGCTGTTAAATTTCCACGGCACTTTAAATGATGTATTTACGCTGGCTCACGAGATGGGGCACGCCATTCATACCTGGTATTCCAATGAAAACCAGCCCTACGTCTATGCAGGCTATAAGATTTTTGTGGCAGAGGTAGCGTCTACCTGCAATGAGGCCCTTCTGATCCGCTATCTGCTGAAGCAGTGTAAAGAAAGGAAGGAACGGGCGTATTTGTTGAACCATTTTCTGGAAAGCTTCCGGGCAACTCTGTTCCGTCAGACCATGTTTGCGGAATTTGAGAATACAGTTCATGAGCTGGGAGCAGCGGGAGAGAGCCTGACTTCGGAAAAACTGTGCGGAATTTATCGGAAATTAAATGAGGATTATTTTGGGCCGGATATGGTTTCTGATTCGGAAATTGGTTATGAATGGGAGCGGATTCCCCATTTTTATACACCTTTTTATGTATATCAGTACGCAACCGGTTTTTCGGCTGCCATTGCCATCAGCCGCCGGATCATGGAAGGGGAGCCGGGGATTTTAGAGGGCTATAAGCGGTTTTTAAGCGGAGGCTGCAGTATGGAGCCGGTGGAGCTTTTAAAGCTATGCGGCGTGGATATGTCTGAGAGCAGGCCGGTGGATCAGGCAATGGAGTTCTTTGAAGAGCTTCTGGATGAATTTGAGGTATGCATGAAATGACAATGGACCGGATGGAAGGTGATTTAAAGTATGGGTAAATTTGGAAACAGGAGGAATGTATTATGTTGGGAACCATTGCAAATACCGGCGCAATTCTCACGGGCTGCGTAGTGGGAAGCACCTTAAAGAAGGGAATCGGAGAAAAGTATAAAACTGTGATGATGGATTCCATGGGGCTGGCAGCCACAGCCCTTGGAATCAATTCCATTGCAGACGCCATGCCTGAATCACAGTATCATGTTCTGTTTATTGTAAGTCTGGCACTGGGCGGCCTGATCGGTACCGGGCTTGATCTGGAGGCTGTTTTTGACCGGGCTGTGGGAAGGATTTCCGGCAGCTCTGAGCTGTCTAAGGGACTGTCCACAGCGATCCTGCTGTTCTGTGCAGGCACACTTTCTATTTTGGGCCCTATGCAGAGTGCCCTTCTGGGAGATAATACCTTCCTTTATACCAATGCTGTTCTGGATGGAATTACTTCTGCGGTCCTCAGCTCTGCCTTTGGCTTCGGTATCGCCATTGCGGCAGTGGTGCTTTTTTGCTGGCAGGGGAGTATCTATCTGCTGGCAAGTGTGATTGAACCCTTTATTACAGATGCTCTGATGACGGAAATCAGTCTGGTAGGCGGAATTTTGATTTTAAGCAGTGGTCTGGGCATACTGGGAATCAAGCAGATCCGTACCTTAAATCTGCTGCCGGCCCTTCTGGTTCCGCCTGTGGTAATTGCCCTTCTGACAGCAGTGGGGCTTGGATGAGGAGTACATATGCAGATTGGAGGATAATAAAATATGAACTGGAACTTTTACTTTTCAGGTATTCTATATGCAAAGATACGGGAAGAAACGGAAGCTCTGACGGTCCGGATTCTGGATATTGAAACAGGAAATCTGGGCGAAGAAAGACCTTTCGGAGAAAAGGAAAATGTATTTTTACAGAAGCTGTGCAGCCGCAGCATCGCAGGCTTTTTTGAAAAGAAAGCAGACTATGAGGAGAAAATTGCACAGGAGCCGGAAGTCTTTACCTTGGACGGGGAACGGTTTACAAACCGTCGGAGAGAGTCCTATATTCAGAGAGATAAGAAATTTCCCATGGACTTATTTTATGAAAATGGAAAAATCTGGGCAGTTTTAATGAGTGGACGCGATTATACCGGCATTCTGGTAAAGGAGGGCATGGAAGAGAATACGGTTCTGAAAATCTGGGATGAGGTATATCCTGACAGGCGGTGTTTTGGCGTCCGGTTTCTGGGAACAGAGTTTGTAAAGACCAGGGACGGGGAAATGCTGGCTTCGGATGTATATCTGCCCTCAGAGGGACAGCGTTTTCCCACGGTTCTGATCCGTACCCCTTATGGTAAATCACGGGGGTTGGAAGGATATTACCGTTTTGTCCAAAGAGGCTATGCAGTGGTGATTCAGGATGTAAGAGGACGGGAGGACAGTACAGGGGAATGGATGCCCCAGTATTATGAAATTGAAGATGGAGATGATGCCTTAAACTGGATTGCTGCCCAGTCCTGGAGCAATGGGAGTGTGGGAATGACCGGAGGCTCCTATCTGGGATATGTTCAGTGGGCTGCTGCTGCCAGCGGAAATCCTCATCTGAAGGCCATGCTTTCCAGCGTATGTGCCGGAAGCGCCTTTGTAGACCTTCCAAGAAGGGGCGGCTGCTTTGACTCAGGCATGTTGGCATGGTGCTTTGCTGTGTCAGAGCAGAGGATGCGTCCGGATCTTATGGAACAGGAGAACTGGGATGAGATTCTGGATATTCGTCCCATTGAGGATATTCCGAAAAAGGCTCTGGGGCGGGAACTGCCCTTTCTGACCGAATGGCTGAGACATAAGGATATGGATGAATTCTGGAAAAAGGGAAACTGGCATCTCAACTATAAGGGCGGACCGGTTCCTGCGCTGATAATGTCCGGCTGGTTTGATGATAACGGAATGGGAACCTCAGAGGCTCTGGAGCTGATAAAGGACTGGCCTGAGGGAACCTGGAAGGCAGTGCTCGGTCCATGGAAGCACAGCGGCAATGCAGACTATGATCTCCACGGTATTCATATGGGGCCTGACGCCCTGCGCTACGATATGGATATCCTCTGTATGAAGTGGCTGGAGCATTTTTTAAAGGGCATAGAGAATGGCATTGAGAGGACGCCTGCGCTGGAATACTATACTCTGGGTGATAATTCCTGGAAAAACGGGCAGTGCTGGCCGCCAGCCAATACAGAAGAGGCAATACTTTACCTGAACGGAGCAGAGGACGATGCAGCTGCCGGAAATGGAGCCGCCTGCGGTCAGGGAAGCCTGAGCTTTAGGGCTCCTGAAACAGGTGGAAGGGATTCCTATCTTTATGATCCCGGAAATCCGTCCGTACATATCATAGATATGTCTGAAAATGAACTGGAGGTTCCGGAGGACTATACGGTGATTGAACAGCGGGAGGATATGCTTTCCTATACCACAGAGCCCTTTAAGGAGCCCTTTACGATTACGGGCGAACTGGCGGTGAAGCTGTATGTTTCCTGTGACTGTCCTGATACAGATTTTATGGTGCGCATTACAGATGTAGATGAAACAGGCCGTTCCATCAAGCTGGCAGACGGTGTTTTATGTGCAAAATACAGAAATGGCTTTGAACAGGCTGAGTATCTAAAGCCGGATCAGATTTATCCTGTTACTATCCGCACCACCAAAATATCCAATACGTTTCTTCCGGGTCACAGCCTTCGGCTGACGGTTACATCCAGCGGCAAAAACTTCATTTTCCCCAACAGCAACACAGAAGATGGCTTTGACAGCACTCGTATGGAAAAAGCTCACATCACAGTACACCGGGGAGCACAGACGCCGTCCGTAGCGGTGATGATGAGAGAGAAGGACTGAGGAAAAGGTGAGGGAGCTTCGGGGAAAATGGGTACTGTTCAGACGGTGAAAACTATGATAATATAATAACATATCACATAGGTAATTGCGAAACGCACTAAGCTCGTTTGAATATTGATTGAAAACAGGGAA
>CAUCBQ010000071.1 GCA_958441075.1 uncultured Clostridiaceae bacterium
GAATCGGAGAAGAGGAACGTAAACAGAAGCATCATCTGGTCAGATTGTCCCGGATTACGGGATACATGAAAGATAATTATAATAAAGAGCTGAGCCTTGAAATGGTTGCCGCTCATTTTGGCTTTACTCCTACCTATTTATCCCATATGTTTCGGGAATATGCCCAGGTGGGCTACAGAACATATCTGATTGATCTGCGGGTAAAATATGCAACCAGAGAGCTGATTCATACGGATCATTACATAGGAGATATTGCTCTGGATCATGGATTTTCCGACGCCCGTGCGTTCACAAAGGCATTTAAAAAAAGGTACGGCTGTCTCCCCAGCGAGTATCGTCGTCAGGTTTTAAATAAATCGCAAGAAAGTGCTGTTAGTTCATAAAATAACAGCACTTTTTTTTGATGTTTTTATATTATAATGTAAGAAAATGAAATATAAAGAGAAGGGAGAATTGAAGTGAAGATAAGGTTGGCAGAGGACCCGGCATTCAGAGCCTATGGACGAATCATTGAGGGATATGATTTCAGGGGATTGCTGGAGGCGATGGAGCGCACACCTGTTCCGGAGGATGTGGTATATGTACCTTCTGTACCGGAATTTGAGGCGCTTCCTGAGTATGATAAAGTTAAAAATGGCCTGTATGGGCAGATGCCGGTTCAGATCGGTTATTGTAATGGTCATAATAGAAAGCTGAATGCAGTGGAATATCACAGGGATTCCGAGGTGAATATTGCGGTCGATGATCTGATTCTGATTTTGGGAAAACAACAGGATATCAGAGAGGATTATACCTATGATACATCAAATATGGAAGCGTTTCTCGTTCCTGCGGGGACAGCGGTGGAGCTGTATGCTACAACACTTCACTATGCTCCCTGTCATGTGGAAAAAAAGGGATTCCGCTGTGTGGTTATTCTTCCAAGAGGCACCAATATGGACCTGGAGCCGGTTGAGGCGGGAAATGCGGAGGACAGGCTGCTGTTTGCAGTGAACAAGTGGCTGATCGGACATGAAGAAGGGGGGCTGCCTCAGGGCGCATTTATAGGCTTAAAAGGCGAGAACCTTACTATAGCAGAGAAAGAAGAAAAATAGTCAAAATCAGGAGGTAGAAAGAGATGAATAACACACCAGAGGTAAAGATCGGTATTGTGGCAGTGAGCAGAGACTGTTTTCCGGAGGCTCTTTCCGTAAACAGAAGAAAGGCTTTGATAGAGGCATACAAAGCAAAGTACAATGAGGCGGATATTTATGAATGTCCTATCTGTATCGTGGAAAGCGAACTTCATATGGTACAGGCGCTGGAGGATATCAAAAAAGCAGGCTGCAACGCATTGTGCGTATATCTTGGGAATTTTGGGCCGGAAATTTCTGAAACTCTGCTGGCAAAGCATTTTGACGGTCCCAAGATGTTTGTGGCTGCCGCGGAAGAAACAGGTGATAATCTGTGTCAGGGCCGCGGCGATGCATACTGCGGTATGTTAAATGCCAGCTATAATCTGGCCCTGCGCAATGTCAGAGCCTACATACCTGAGTATCCGGTGGGCGATGCAGAGGACTGCGCTGATATGATCCATGAGTTTGTTCCTATCGCAAGGGCGGTTGCCGCCTTAAACGATCTGAAAATCATCAGCTTCGGACCCAGACCGTTAAATTTCCTGGCATGCAATGCTCCGATCAAGCAGCTTTATAATCTGGGAGTTGAGATTGAGGAAAATTCCGAACTGGATTTATTTGAGGCGTTTAACAACCACGCAGGTGATGAGCGTATTCCGGAAGTAGTAAAGGAGATGGAGCAGGAGCTTGGCGCCGGAAATAAGAAGCCGGAGATTCTTGCAAAACTGGCGCAGTATGAGCTGACTTTAAAGGACTGGGTAGAAGCCCATAGGGGATACAGAAAGTATGTGGCTATTGCAGGAAAATGCTGGCCCGCATTTCAGACGCAGTTTGGTTTTGTGCCATGTTATGTAAACAGCCGTCTTACTGCCCAGGGAATTCCGGTATCCTGTGAGGTAGATATCTATGGAGCTCTCAGCGAATATATTGGAACTGTAATCAGTCAGGATGCAGTGACCCTGCTGGATATTAACAATACAGTTCCAAAGGATATGTATGAGGCTGATATTAAGGGAAAATTTGATTATACACTTAAAGATACATTTATGGGCTTCCATTGCGGCAATACTGCCTCAGGAAAGCTGTCCTTCTGCGAGATGAAATACCAGATGATTATGGCAAGAGCACTTCCGGTTGAAGTGACACAGGGAACTCTGGAAGGTGATATTAAGCCCGGAGATATTACCTTCTACCGTCTTCAGAGCACAGCAGATAACAAGCTGAGAGCTTATATTGCAGAGGGAGAGGTTCTTCCGGTAGCAACCCGTTCCTTTGGCTCCATCGGTGTGTTTGCAATTCCTGAGATGGGACGTTTTTACCGCCATGTGCTGATTGAAAAGAACTTCCCCCATCACGGAGCAGTGGCCTTCGGAAAATATGGAAAAACACTTTTTGAGGTATTTAAGTACATTGGCGTAGAGCCGGATGAGATTGGATATAATCAGCCTGGAAATGTGCGTTATAAAACAGAAAATCCATTTTCATAAAGGGAGGAAAGGCATGCTGTATATAGGAATTGACCTGGGAACCTCGGCAGTAAAGCTGCTTTTGATGGATGGTTCAGGAGCGATTCAAAAAATTGTATCCAGAGAATATCCCTTATACTTCCCCCAGCCGTCCTGGTCAGAACAGAACCCTGAGGACTGGTATGAGGCATCTGTAGATGGACTGAAGGAGCTGACATCCGATTGTGACAGGTCACAGGTGGCAGGAATCAGTTTCGGAGGTCAGATGCACGGCCTTGTAGTGCTGGATGAGGCAGATCGGGTGATTCGGCCGGCAATTCTCTGGAATGACGGACGTTCAGAAAAGGAAACGAATTATCTGAACAACGTGCTGGGAAAAGAAAAGCTGTCCGCCTGTACGGCTAATATTGCTTTTGCAGGTTTTACAGCACCCAAGATTTTGTGGATGAGGGAAAATGAACCGGAGAACTTCAGCCGTATTAAGAAAATCATGCTGCCGAAAGACTATCTGGCGTACCGTCTGTCGGGAAGCTTCTGCACCGACTACTCTGATGCATCAGGAATGCTTTTGCTGGATGTGGAAAAACGTAGCTGGTCAGAGGAAATGATGGAGCTGTGCGGCATAAACCGAAGTCAGCTGCCGGATCTGTATGAGAGCTGGGAGCCGGTTGGGAAATTAAAGCCGGAGCTGGCAGAGGAGCTGGGCTTTTCCGGTGAAGTAAGGATTATGGCAGGAGCCGGTGATAATGCGGCCGCCGCAGTGGGTACTGGAACCGTTGGAGAGGGACAGTGCAATATTTCTCTGGGAACCAGCGGAACTATTTTTATTTCCAGCCATGATTTTAAAAGAGATGAAAACAATGCTCTTCACGCATTTTGCCATGGGGACGGACATTACCATCTGATGGGATGTATGCTCAGCGCCGCGTCATGCAATAAATGGTGGATGGAGGAGATTCTCAGAACAGAGGATTTTGCAAAAGAACAGGAAAATATTGTAAAATTGGGAGAAAATCACGTATACTACCTTCCATATCTTATGGGAGAGCGTTCTCCGCACAATGATCCCAGGGCAAAAGCCTGCTTTATCGGCATGACTATGGATACCTCCAGAGAGGAGATGACTCAAGCGGTTCTGGAGGGAGTGGTATTTGGCCTCAGAGATTCTCTTGAGGTAGCCAGAAAGCTGGGGTTAAGGATTGAAAGAACCAGAATCTGCGGAGGAGGAGCAAAAAGCCCGCTCTGGAAGCGGATGGTTGCCAATATTATGAACGTAAAGGTAGAGGTTCTGGAGCATGAAGAAGGCCCTGCTCTTGGAGGCGCCATTCTGGCTGCGGTAGGCTGCGGAGAATTTCCGGATGTAAAAAGTGCTGCGGACGCCATTGTGAGAGTAACAGAAACCATTGAGCCTGAGCCTGAGCTGGCAGAGAAATATGAGGCTGCTTATTCCAGGTTCACTAAGATGTATCCGGCGCTTAAGGATATATTTGGAACGCTTTAATTTTTAATACTGCCGCTGCCGGGTGCACAGGAAATCCTTTGAAGAATAGTCTAATAAAAAAGGGGTATTTCAGATGTGAATCGTGCCAGAACGGATATTCACTGCGACCAGATTTATTCTATGGGGATTACGGGCCGGGGAGTAGGCGTGGCAGTCCTGGATACCGGAATTTTTCTTCATGAGGATTTAAAAGATAGAGTAAAGGGATTTGCGGACTTCGTCCACAGAAAAGAACGCCCTTATGATGACAATGGACATGGAACCCATGTTGCTGCAATGATTGGAGGAAACGGAGCTTCCATGGAAGAGAAATACCGGGGAGTTGCTCCGGGCTGCTCGATTATTGCTGTAAAGGTACTGGACCACAAGGGAAACGGCTATGCCTCAGATGTGCTGTCCGGTCTTCGCTGGATTCGGATGCACAGGGAACGTTTGGGAATCCGGATTGTAAATATTTCCGTAGGCTCTCTGTCAAAGCGGGATATGACGGAAAATTCCGCTCTTGTAAAAGGAGTAAATGCGGCCTGGGACGACGGACTGGTGGTGGTAGTGGCGGCAGGCAACCACGGCCCCGGTCCCATGACAGTCACCACTCCGGGAATCAGCCGGAAGGTCATAACTGTAGGCTGTTCAGATGACCATAAGGAGGTAGAGGTGATGGGGAGCCGGATGGTAAACTATTCCGGCCGCGGCCCTACAGCCAGCTGTATCTGCAAGCCGGATATCGTAGCTCCCGGCTGCGGTATCGTAAGCTGCGCAAATGAAGCAGGGGCATACTTTGCAAAATCAGGCACCAGTATGTCAACGCCTCTGGTATCCGGAGCTATTGCGCTGCTTCTGGAAAAATACCCGGACATGACTAACCGGGATGTAAAACTCCGTCTCCGGGAACGCGCCGTAGATCTGGGCCTTCCCAGAAATCAACAGGGCTGGGGAGCGCTGGATGTACAGAAGCTTCTCCGGTAAAGAGCGGACAGTTCTCAAAAAGCATCCCCTCCGGATGCCAAAGCTGCGGGACTAGTCCTGTCTAAGGAGCCAGAAACAGATTAAAAATAAGGGGAAGGATGGCAACACTGTCGCTCAGACAGCTGCCATCCTTCCCCTTAACGTCTGTGTCTGCTTCCCAAGACAGACTCGCCCTTTTTGCAATGCATCCGGAGGGGATGACTTCTGCTGGAGAATATACCCTTCTCCCGGCGTTTTTCTTCTATTTTTCCCAGCGCCCGGAGGCTCCGCAGGGCAGTGTGAGTCCGTTTTGAGCGACAGGAAGGCCTACTTCGTCGGCTTTGACAGTTCCGCCGAATTTAGGCACAATTTCTACTCCCATCATATAGGAAAGAACGGAGGGAGCCAGTCCTGTGGTATAGGAGTTGATGAGGAAGAAAAGAGGGTCGTCTGATAAAAGCTGTACGCACAGCTTTACCAGAGGATGAATGGCGTCCTCTATTTTCCAGATTTCTCCCTTTGGGCCCCGGCCGTAAGAGGGGGGGTCCATGATGATGGCGTCATAGTGGTTTCCTCTGCGGATTTCACGTTCTACAAATTTGACACAGTCATCTACAATCCAACGGATGGGAGCATCCGAAAGACCGGAGGAATGGGCATTTTCCTTAGCCCAGGTTACCATGCCCTTAGAAGCGTCTACATGGGTGACGCTGGCTCCGGCTTTGGCGGCTGCCAGGGTAGCGCCTCCGGTGTAGGCAAACAGGTTTAATACCTTTATGGGCCGTCCGGCGCGGCGGATCTTTTCGCCGAACCAGTCCCAGTTGGCAGCCTGCTCCGGGAACAGCCCGGTATGCTTAAAGCTGAAGGGCTTTAAATTGAAGGTCAGTTCTTTGTAGTTGATTGTCCACTGCTGAGGCAGATCAAAAAATTCCCATTCTCCTCCGCCCTTGCTGCTGCGATGGTAATGTCCGTTCATTTTTTTCCATCCGCGGTGAGTTTTTGGCGTATCCCAGATTACCTGGGGATCGGGACGCACTAAAAGATAGTCTCCCCAGCGTTCCAGTTTTTCTCCTTTGGAGCAATCGATTACTTCATAATCCTTCCATCCATCTGCAAGCCACATAAATTGATTAACCTCATTTCTTTCTGAATTATATAGAGCCCGTGCCGGTGCACGGTGCTGTCAGTTATGATTGATTCCTATTGAGTATAGTCTAAACAGCGCTGTGGAGTCAAGCATTCCTGTTTGGTTTGAAAGCAAACAGACCCGGTTTGCAAAGATATCAGAATTAATGCAGATGGTTTCTGAACGAATTATAAAAAAAGTATAAAATCAGATTGACTTTTTTATAAAATATTGCTATTATGACAATGTGAATGGAAAAATCCAGTGGAATTTATAGTTTAAAAAGAAAATTTTTTCAATTAAGAAAAGTCCGTATTTGTTGAGGGGTTATAAGGACGTTGCCAACAGGTGTTCGAATCATCATACAAAGCGGCTTTTTATTTTCACAGATGGTTCCATTGTGTCAAATATGGGAGAACATTTCCGTAGAGCGTTCCCCATAAAAGAAAGGAGTACATAGTATGAAGTATTTACAAAAACTGGGTAAGGCCCTGATGCTTCCTGTAGCATGTCTGCCGATCTGTGGTATCCTGATGGGAATCGGATACTATCTCTGCCCATCCACCATGCAGGGCGGCGAGGTTAACGGAATCCTTCAGCAGATTGGTTTCCTTCTGGTAAAGGCAGGCGGCGCTCTGATTGACAATATGGCGATTCTGTTTGTAATCGGTGTGGGCGTTGGATTATCTGAGGATCATGACGGTACGGGCGGACTTGCAGCCCTTGCTTCCTGGCTGATGATTACCTCTCTTTTATCTACAGGTGTGGTAACAACCCTGATGCCGTCTATTGCTGAGGATCAGCAGACAACTCTGGCATTCAGCAAAATTGCAAATCCCTTTATCGGTATTCTGTCAGGTGTGATCGGTTCCACCTGCTACAACAAGTTCAAGGGAACACAGCTTCCTGACTGGCTGTCATTCTTCAGCGGCAAGCGCTGTGTAACTATTATTGCAGGCGTAGTGGCAATCATTACCTCTGTTATCCTGCTTTTCGTATGGCCGATTCTGTTCGGCGGTCTTGTTTCCATCGGAAATGCAATCGCAGGAATGGGCGCATTTGGCGCCGGTATTTATGCATTCTTAAACCGTCTGCTGATTCCAACCGGCCTGCATCACGCATTAAACAACGTATTCTGGTTTGATACAATCGGTCTGGGCGATCTGTCCCATTTCTGGGCAGGCGAGACATCTGCAGACGTATCATGGAGCCTTGGTATGTATATGTCCGGCTTCTTCCCATGTATGATGTTCGGTATCCCAGGCGCAGCTCTGGCTATGATCCAGACAGCAAAGACCAACAAGAGAAAGGTTGCTATCGGTCTGGTAGCTTCCGCAGCTGTCAGCGCATTTGTCTGCGGCGTTACAGAGCCATTTGAGTTCGGCTTCATGTTCCTGGCTCCCGGCCTGTATGTAGTTTACGCCCTGCTGTACGGAATTTTTACCACAGTTACTACACTTCTTGGCTTCCGTGCAGGCTTCAGCTTCTCAGCAGGTGCAACTGACCTGTTCTTCTCCGCTTCCCTCCCGGCAGCTGAGAAGACATGGCTGATCCTTCCTCTGGGCGCTGCTGCATTTATCGTATTCTATGTAGTATTCCGTTTTGCTATTGTTAAGTTTGATTTAAAGACTCCGGGCCGTGAGGATGATGATCTGGAGGCTGAGAAGTCTGCTGTTCTGGCAAACAACAATTATACCGAGGTTGCTTCCATTATTCTGGAAGGACTTGGCGGTAAGGAAAATGTAACTTCTCTGGAGAACTGCATTACAAGACTGAGACTGGAGATTAAGGATCAGAGTGCAGTTGATGAGAAGAAAATCAAATCTGCCGGAATTTCCGGTGTAATCCGTCCGGGAAAGAACTCCATCCAGGTAATTGTGGGTACAAAGGTACAGTTCGTTGCGGATGAGATGAAGAAGATGTTAAAATAAGAAAGCAGTTAATCTGACCTTATAACAGGGAACAGGGCCATTTCTCCCATGGGAGTATGGCTCTGTTTCTTTTTGTGAAAAAGTCATCCAAAAACATGGATTCAGGGCGGGACTGCCGTTTTGTAATAGAATTGAAAGGTAAATTCTGTTGAAAGATAGCAAAAGCCCTGATACAATAGAAAGCAGATGAGTGCCTTAAGGCATACATTCCTTTTTATATGGAAAGAAGGCTTTTAAGGAGAAAGAGGCGCGTATGAAGAGAAAGATGAGGGCAATATGGATCACAGCGGCGCTGTTGTCTGTGGGTGCAGCCAATATGACAGCGCGGGCAGAGGGCTGGGCGGAAGCAGAGGGGAGCTGGGTCTATTATGACAGCAATGGAAATAAAGTTTACAATGAATGGAAAAAAGGAGCGGACGGGCAGTGGCGCTATCTGGATGGAAACGGAACCATGGCTGTTAATTCCTGGGTGGACGGAGAATACTATGTAGACAGCAACGGCATCATGGTTACGGAAAAATGGCTTCACGTGCCGGAGAACGAAGGGGAAGACGAGTGGTATTATTTTTCTGTTTCCGGAAAATAGGTGGAGGATACCTGGAAGAAGATTTCGGATAAATGGTATCATTTTGACAGCAACGGAGCTATGGAGCGGGGATGGATTCTGGATGACACCTATTATACCGGCGACGACGGTGTGATGCGCACAGGATGGCAGAAGCTGCTCCCTCCGGAGAAATATGACGAAGAGATTAATAAAGTAGTTCCCGGATACGATACAGGAAAAGTGGAGTATGGGGAGGATGGCTATTACTGGTTCTACTTTGGAACCAACGGCAAGAAATATGTTCCCAGTGATGATAATTCCGGAGATGATTACGGTACCCGCAAGATTGATGGTACCTATTACTGCTTTGACGAGGACGGCATTTTACAGATTGGATGGAAGGATGTCCGGGATGATGAGGACGGCGGCATTCAGGACTATATGTATTTTGGCTCTGACGGCAAAGCGCGGATTGGCTGGTACTCCATTGAACCGCCGGAGGATCTGGACGGGTATGACGGTGATGTGGAATGGTTTTATTTTTCCAATAATGGAAAGCCCAAGGCAGCAGATACAGACCGTTTATCTGCCCGGGATCTGACCCGTATTAATGGAAAAACATATCTGTTTAATGAAAAAGGGAATCCGGTGCATGGTCTGCGAAAGGTTTATACAGGCTCCGGAGATGATGACTGGACAGCCTACTATTTTGGAAGCAAGAGTCAGAGCTGTGTTCAGAAGGGAAAGATGAGCGTGGAGGAGGATGACGGATCTAAGACAGACTACTACTTCAGTGACAATGGACGCGGCTATACCGGAGTTCGGGACGGAAGGCTTTACTACAGGGGAAAGCTTCAGAAAGCCACAGATGGTCAGAAATATGTCTGCTATCGGGTAGACGGCGGGAATTATGTGGTGAACGGTTCCGGAAAGCTTATGAAGGGAACTACGGTGAAGACCAGTGACGGAGTGAAATTTAAGACTACTGCATCGGGAACTTTAAGCACAGCGGATGATGATCCTGATATTGATTCTTATGTGACAGAGCCGGAAGAGCCTCTGTGTCTGGAGGATTGATTTTAAAAAGAAATACATTATTATAGAAGAAACTCCTTTTCTGACGGATCGGAAAGCCCGAAACAGGGCTGCAGATCTGCAGAAAGGGAGTTTTTTCGACAGAGAAAAAGATTTGAAAAAAATTCAAAAAAGTACTTGCATTTCTGATAAACATATGCTATTCTTGAAAAGCTGTGACATGATAGCAAAGAAGCGAGAGGTTGCTGCCCACCATAAGGCAGGTTTTCCGTGGAGCGAATGTCAAGTTAGGAAACTGGCGACAAGTCACTGTACCAATTAAAGAAACTGCAGCAAAAAGAGCAGAATCAGTGTGGGGTTCCGTGAGGACACACACGGAAACGTGTACAGTCACCGCTTGTCGTACTTGGTTTATAAAGTGCGAAAAGGAGGCGACTTTTTTTATGGCAAGTCAAGTAATGAGAATCACATTAAAAGCTTATGATCATCAGTTAGTAGATCAGTCCGCTGGAAAAATCATCGAGACAGTAAAAAAGACAGGATCTCAGGTGAGCGGACCGGTGCCGTTACCAACTAAGAAAGAGGTTGTAACCATTCTGCGTGCGGTTCATAAGTACAAAGATTCCAGAGAGCAGTTCGAGCAGAGAA
>CAUCBQ010000072.1 GCA_958441075.1 uncultured Clostridiaceae bacterium
GTATGTCACTCCAATGGCTGTAATATCATCCAGCGTCACCTCTGCCTCTGCCAATGCACGCTCTATCACATAATTGATCGCCTTAATATGTTCTCTGGAAGCGATCTCCGGCACCACTCCTCCATATACCGTATGGGTGGCAATCTGAGAAGAAATTACATTAGACAGCACAGTCCGTCCATTTTTTACCACGGAAGCCGCTGTTTCATCACAGGAACTCTCTATTGCAAGTATCAGCACATCTTCTGTATGATTCACATTCATTTTTTCACTCCTCATCAAATTCCAGTTCCATAGTCCAGCCGTCTCTTGCTGCCTTTGCCCGCGGAAAAATCTTGCGGACCTCATCCATATAGTCATCTGGACGAGTAAGAGACGGACTGTAGTGAGTCAGCCAGAGCTGCCCCGGTTTAGCCTCCTTTGCCAGAGCTGCTGCCTCATAAAAGGTCATATGCTTATACTCCCTGGCTTTGGAAGCCTTTTCCTTTTCTCCGTACATTCCTTCACAGATAAAAAGATCCGAACCGGCAGCGTATTCCGCAATCACAGGTACAGGCCGAGTGTCTGTGCAGTAGGTCACCTTAAGTCCTCTGCGGTCCGGTCCCAAAACCATATCCGGCGTCAAAAGACGGCCCTCACATTCAATCTCCTCTCCCTTTTGAAGACGGTTCCAGAATTTCTGCGGAATCTGCTGTTCCTTTGCCCTCTCTACATCAAAGCGCCCTTTTCTGGGAATACGAATCGTATAACCATAGCAGAGCACATTGTGATTTACCTTATACGCATCAATGATATAGGGACCGGCTGTAAGCTGCTGGCGATTTTCCGTCAGCTCAATCATACGAAGTTCAAAAGGAAGCTCAGGAGCTATCATACGAAGTGCATTTACCACCCTCTCCAATCCCCTGGGGCCGATCAAAGTCAGCGGCTCGGTGCGTTCTGCATTTCCCATGGTTAAAAGCAGACCCGGAAGGCCGCTGATATGATCCGCATGGTAATGGGTGAAGCAGATGGTGTCAATGGGTTTCGGGCTCCAGCCCTTTTCTTTTAACGCAATCTGGGTTCCCTCTCCACAGTCGATCAGCAGATTACTGCCGCCGCATCTGGCCATCATGGAAGTGAGCCATCGGTAGGGAAGAGGCATCATGCCTCCTGTCCCCAGCAAACATATATCAAGCATATTATTTTCCTCATTTTCTATGTCAAGTAATGCCGGCCCGAAACGCTTCCACGGTTCCATAAAACCGGCTTTTTCAAATCATAACACAGATACGGCCCAATAATCAAGGGGCGTGAGAAAAACGCCTGTTTTGCTTCCGGCTACAGATATTCTGTCAGTTCCTCTATAGAAACAGGAATTCTGAATCCATTTATCATCTGGTCATAGCATTCCTCACACAAGTCGAAATGGTGAACCTGTCCGTCCTTTTCGGAAAAATAATCCCACGCATGGTCTATAGATATGGCTCCCTCCCGTATAATTCCTCTGTCCACTGCCAGTTTTTTACCGCAGCAGTTGCATATCATCGTCTCTAACTGCCCATTCGTATTGTACTTTTTCATTAATACGCCTCGCCTTTCTCTTTCATGGTCTCTCACTTCCTTCTTCCGGTCTTAAAATGCAAAACGGAGAGGAATGTTCGATTCCTCTCCATTATATACGCAGTATTCTGTAATTTTAAGTGGGAATCGCTGTATATCTCCCCTTATATTTCCAAAATTCTGCTCACAGGCTGCGGTTCCACATAATCACCGCATCCTCCTCCGGCTCCTGATAATACTTCCTGCGAACTGCCTCCTGGCGGAAACCAAATTCTTTATAGAGACTTATGGCTCCCATATTGCTTTCTCTGACCTCCAGAGCAATAGAACAGGCACCTCTTTCTTTTGCAGCCGTCATCATGGCTTCCATCAGCCGTCTGCCTGCTCCCTGCCTGCGGTATGCCGAAAATACGGCAATGCGCTGCAGTTCCCCTTCATCTGCCAGAACACGCAGAACGCAGTAGCCCGCAATTTTATTTCCCAGAGTACACACAAAATATGTATCCAGAGGACTGTTTAAGCCGTCCGAAAGCAGCTTTTCAGACCACGGCTGAGAAAAACTGCTCTTCTCCAGCTCCGTGACTTCTAAAAGATCGCCAGCTTCCATAAGACGTACACTCAGATTCTGATCCATAAAGACTCCTTTACCAGCAGGATTTGAATATTTAATAATCTCCCGGCAGCTTTCCTGAAATCCCTTCCGGAGACAGCTCTGCCTCTCTCTGGCGCTCTGCCTGGGATTTTCTCAGATAATCGGGATTAAATTCTCCGGCAGATACCACAAAAGCACCGCTATATCCGCAGCTTTCCTCATCTGCATTCAGAACCAGACTGCCCAATGCCGCCACACTGGCCGCCCTCTGCCGGTTCATCTGTGCCGGAGCAAATTCAAAGGGGACGGTTACTCTCTCACGAATCAAGTCCTTATAAACCGGAACTCCGTCTCCCAGAAAAATCACCCGTTCTCCCCTGTGATTTAATTCTTCTGCCAGTTCTCCCATATCCATAGGCTGCTGTTCCATCAGAATATGGATTCCATTTTCCATCTGATACAGTCCAGTGTAGACCTGACTGCGTCTGGCATCCATAATGGGACAGATCAAACCTGACGCCCCCCACATATTATATGCCAGAGCATCTACAGTCGGCACATGGATCAGAGGTTTTTTTAAGGCCAGGCCCAGCCCCTTGGCGGTAGCCGCTCCGATTCTTAAGCCTGTAAAGGAACCCGGTCCTCCTGCTACTGCAATGGCATCAATGGTATTAAGATCCAGTTCCAGAAGCTTTGCCAGTTCATCCAGCATGGGAAGCAGAGTCTGAGAATGGGTCTTTTTGAAGTTAGCCGTATATTCTCCCGTAAGGATATCATCGGTCACAAGGGCCACACTGGCTACCAAAGATGAACTTTCGATTCCTAAAACTCTCATTATTTCTCCTCCACACAGATTCGTCTGTAATCGAATCCCTTTTCCATATCTTTCTCAATGGTCACTTCTGTCACATGGTCCGGCAGAATTTCCCGAATCAGCTCTGACCACTCAATCAACGTAACACCCTGACCGTAAAAGCAGTCTTCATAGCCGATCTCATCCATTTCGCTGATATCACCAATCCGGTATACGTCAAAATGGTACAGCGGCAGCCGTCCTTCATCATACTGCTGTACAATCGTAAATGTTGGACTGTTAACAGGCTCTGTAATACCAAGACCGGCTGCAAATCCCTGAGTAAACACGGTTTTCCCCACGCCCAGATCTCCATTTAAACAAATCACCTGTCCAGGCTGCGCCTGTGTGCCCATTTTTACGCCCAAATCATAGGTTTCCTTTGGATCAAATGTTTCAATTACCATTCTTTACCCCTTTCATGGTGAGAGAAATCCGTTTTTTCTCCAGATCCACTGCCAGAATCTTTACCTCAACCACATCTCCCACACTTACTGCATCCATAGGATGACGGATGTAGCGGTCTGTCATCTGGGAAATGTGTACCAGGCCGTCCTGATGAACACCGATATCCACAAAAGCTCCAAAATCAATTACATTGCGCACTGTGCCCTTTAATACCATACCTGGCTTTAAATCCTTCATTTCCAGAATATCACTGCGCAGAACTGGTCTTGGCATATCATCTCTAGGATCTCTGGCCGGCTTTTCCAGTTCTCCTGCAATATCTCTGAGAGTAATCTCCCCGATACCCATTTCCTCTGCCATTTTCTTATAATCACTGATTTTTCGGCTGATACCGGGAATACCTCCCCGTGTCAGCTCTTCTTCTCCGTATCCAAGATTTTTTAAGAGCGTCCGAACTGCACCATAGCTTTCCGGATGAACGCTTGTTCCATCCAGAGGCTCCTCACCTCCTGTAATACGCATAAAGCCTGCGCACTGTTCAAACGCTTTTGGCCCCAGCTTGGCTACCTTTAAAAGCTGCTTTCTGCTCTTAAATGCACCGTTTTCCTCACGGTAAGCCACAATATTCTTTGCCAGGGTCTTATTGATGCCGGAAACGTACTCCAAAAGAGATGCGGACGCGGTATTTAAGTCCACACCTACCCTGTTTACACAGTCTTCTACCACACCCTCCAGGGCAGCCCCCAGCTTTTTCTGGTTCATATCATGCTGATACTGTCCTACGCCAATGGACTTCGGATCAATCTTAACCAGTTCAGCAAGAGGGTCCTGAAGACGGCGGGCAATGGACACAGCGCTTCTCTGGCCTACATCAAACAGGGGAAATTCCTCTGTGGCAAGCTTGCTGGCAGAGTATACAGAAGCGCCTGCCTCATTTACAATCACATACTGCACCGGCTCCTTAATTTCCTTCAAAAGCTCAACGATGACCTGCTCGGACTCTCTGGAAGCAGTGCCGTTTCCTACAGATATCAGGGAAATACCGTATTTACGGATCATTTCCTTTAAGATCTTCTTTGATTCTTCTACTCTGTTCTGAGGTGCTGTGGGATAAATTACAATGGTATCCAGCACCTTTCCCGTGCTGTCTACTACTGCCAGCTTGCAGCCTGTACGGAAAGCCGGGTCCCAGCCTAAAACCACACGGCCTGTAATGGGAGGCTGCATCAAAAGCTGCTCTAAATTCTTTCCAAAAACACGGATTGCTCCCTCTTCTGCCTTTTCTGTAATCTCACTTCGGATCTCCCTCTCTACAGAAGGCCCTATAAGACGGTCATAGCTGTCCCTTACTACCGCCTTAAGTACAGGGCTGGTATGCGGATTTTCCTTTACAATTACCTGCTTATCCAGATATCCCATAATCTGATCTACAGGAGGCACTACCTTTACTGTAAGGATTTTTTCGCTTTCTCCCCGGTTTAATGCAAGAACTCTGTGGCCAGCGGCCTTTTTCACAGGCTCCTCATAGTTGTAATATGTCTCATAAACAGATTTTACCTTCTCATCCTTTGCACTGGACTGAAGAAATCCCTTATTCATGGTCATATTGCGAATCCATGTACGGTATCCTGCATGATCGGAAATACGCTCTGCCAGAATGTCCATAGCGCCCTGAATCGCCGCTTCCGGTGTTTCCACTCCCTTTTCCTCTGAAACATAGGAAGCAGCTGCCTTTTCAATGGGTTCCTTCGTCTCCTGAAGAAGAATCAGATCTGCCAGCGGTTCCAGCCCTTTCTCCCGGGCAATCATCGCCCTTGTACGGCGTTTTGGCTTATAGGGACGGTATAAATCTTCCACTGCAACTAGAGTAGCCGCACTGCGTATCTGCCTTTCCAGTTCAGGTGTCAGCTTTCCCTGGTCCGTGATAGTAGCAATAACCTGGTTTTTTCTCTCTTCCAGACCCCGCAGATATTTTAAACGTTCATCCAGAGCCCGCAGAATCTCGTCATTTAAGGAGCCTGTAGCTTCCTTGCGGTATCTAGCAATAAACGGAATGGTATTTCCCTCATCGATCAGCTTTACGGCAGCCTCTGCCTGATGGCGGCCGATCTCTAATTCCCCGGCCAGTGTTTTTATAATATCCATTAATCTTCCTCGCTGTCTTTATTCTCTTGGTAACTGTTTTATTATAATTCATCGTGCTCTCTTATGCAAGACTCACCGGGATGTGGCACTGGACAGGATGAATTTTTCATGTTAGAATAAGCCGTGTTGACTATCAATATCTCAAAGAAAGGCTATTGCATTTAACATCATGAACAATACCCATAAAAAGCAAAATAATCCCCCTGCCCCATCAGAAAAATATGCCGTATGCTCTCTGATCTGCGGTATCATCGGCGTTATTTTAAGCCTGTTTTATCTGCCTATATCACTTTTAATCGGAGGCAATTATCCTGCGGGCCTGATCTGCGGCGCAGGCGGCATTGTCCTGGCTCTCATGGCCCGGAATGCAGATCCCACCCCCCGCAAGACTATTCCCACCAAGGCAGTTGCCGGAATCCTTTTGAGTGTTTTTGCTATTGCTCTGACCTTTTTCTTTTTCTCTCAGCTGATTCAGTTTTACGATCTGCTGCGAGATCCGGTGAAGGGGCCCCAGATCAATCAGTTTCTCTACCAGTTCCAGCAGCGTCTTATGGAACAGCTCCAGCAGTCCCAGCCGCCTGTACACTGATTTTCATTTAAAAAATGGTTTTAAAAAAACTTCTGCCGATTCCACACCGGCAGAAGTTTTTATTATCTGCATCTTATTCTATATCATTGCACGGATGGTCTGTTTGATTCCAAAATCCGATCTGGACTCTGCAAGGGCATCATACGCTGCGACAGCCTGCCGGAATGCACCTTCCTCCATCTCTGAGGTGAGAACGGCAAATTCGTCCATTCCATAAAGTTCTATCACTTCTGTCTGTCCGAAAATCCTCTTAATCTCCTGCTCCTTATTGCGGTAGGAGCCTGCAAATCGGACAAAATAGCGGAAACGGGCCTTTTCCATCGGTTCTATCGCCTGCTTTTCATCTCCCCAGCCCATGGGAACATTTTTCTTTAGATTCTGGGCTGCCTCAATGATATCCGCAATCACAGCGCTGGCTGTAGGGAGTTTTCCGGCTCCGCTGCCGTAAAACATGGATATGCCAAGCATATTTCCACGAACCATAATTCCGTTAAATACATCACTGACCCCATACAGAGGATGGCTGCTGTTTATCATTACAGGAGCTACGTAGGCATTTACCTTTCTGTCCCTGATCCGGCTGGTACCGAACAGTTTTATGGAAACGCCCATTTTTTCCGCATATTTAAAATCAATATCCGTAATCTTTGTGATTCCTTCTGTATAGATATCCTGATAATCCACCTCTTTGCCTGCGGCCATAGCAGTAAGAATGGCGATCTTGCGGCAGGTGTCATGCCCCTCTACATCTGCCTCAGGATTGCGTTCCGCATAACCAAGATTCTGAGCTTCTCTTAAAGCATTTTCAAAGGTATCCCCTTCCTTATCCATCTTTGTGAGAATATAGTTGGTTGTACCGTTTAAAATACCCGTGATTTCCTCAATACGCTCTCCCATAAGGCAGCGGTACAGCGGACGGATAATGGGAATACCGCCTCCTACACTGGCCTCAAAGAAAAAGTTTACCTTCTTTTTGCGTGCAATCGCAAGAAGCTCCGTACCATGAGCTGCTACCAGAGCCTTATTGGATGTAACAACGTGCTTTCCTGCCATCAGACAGGCTTTAACAAAGGGGTAGGCCGGATTTAATCCACCCATTGTCTCTACCACAATCTGAATCTCCGGATCTTCCTCAATCATCTTAAAATCATGAATTACCTTATCTGCGATGGGACTTTCGGGAAATTCCCTAAGATCCAGCACATACTTTAACTCTATCTCCTGTCCTGCCTGACCGGCAATTACATCCCGGTTTCCCTCCAGAATCTCCGCTACGCCGGAGCCAATGGTTCCATATCCCATTACTGCTGTTTTTATCATAATCCTCTGCTCCCTGCCTCTTTATACTTCGCCCTGAAAATCCATTTAAAAATACAGGCCTATTCTCTTGCCAGTATTTTCACATAATGGATTCCGTTCAGATTTTCAAGCTCCTCTATCATACCGGAAACATTTCCCGTATTTTCCCGTATCTCCACACTGAGGGTCAGTGTAGCCACTCCGTTAACAGGAATACTCTGATGAATGGTCAGGATATTTGCCCGGTAAATAGCTACTACATGAAGAAGGTCGCTTAAAAGCCCCTGTTCATCGTCCATCTGTACCACCAGTGTGATCGTTTTTCCCTTCGTATTATCATAAAAGGGAAAAATATCGTCCTTGTACTTGTAGAAAGAGCTGCGGCTGATCCCCACCTTGTCAGTGGCTTCCTGCACCGTAATGGCACGTTCACTTTCAAGAAGCTTCTTCGCCTCTACCACCTTTAGAAGTACCTCTGGAACAGCTTTCTGCTTCACCACAAAATACTTGCTTTTATCTTCCATGTACTCTTGTTCTTCCTTCCTTTTTGTGTCCGTATCAGATGTACATATGTACCCATGTGGAAGATGGTATCATATTTTCCATGGAAATGCAACAGTTTTTCACAGGAATTTAGATGAAGTCAGAAAAAAGCCGGACCACAGCCCGGCTTTTCCAGTATTATTCTCAGTTTTTAATCTTCTGTGCGTGAATTTCGATCCGGACAGCCCAGGCTCATCCAGCGCAGATAAGCACTGATAAACGAATCCAGTCCGCCGTCTAATACGGCGTCTACATTGCCCGTTTCCTCTCCGGTACGCAGATCCTTTACCATGGTATAAGGCTGGAGCACATAGGAGCGAATCTGGCTTCCCCAGCCGTTGTCCTTTACATCTCCGCGTATCCCCGCTGCCTTTGCAGCCTGTTCTTCCTGGCGCAGCATATACAGCTTTGCCTTTAACATCTGCATAGCCTTATCCTTGTTCTGGAACTGAGACCGCTCATTCTGACAGGTTACCACAATTCCTGTGGGGTAATGGGTAATACGAATAGCAGAAGATGTTTTATTGATATGCTGTCCGCCGGCACCGCTGGACCGATAGGTATCGATGCGGATATCATCCGGATTAATTTCAATATCAATGTCCTCTTTAATATCCGGCATTACATCACAGGAAACGAAGGATGTCTGGCGTTTTCCCGCTGCGTTGAAGGGCGAAATACGCACCAGACGATGGACTCCATGCTCCGAACGCAGATATCCGTATGCATTATCTCCGCTGATCTGAATGGTAACAGACTTGATGCCCGCCTCGTCGCCATCCAGATAATCCAGCACCTCCAGCTTAAAGCCCTTTTTCTCCGCCCAACGGCAGTACATACGATACAGCATACTGCACCAGTCGCAGGACTCTGTACCTCCGGCACCTGCATTCAGACGCAGAATGGCATCATAGCTGTCGTATTCACCGGAAAGAAGGAGCTTCATGCGCATTTTTTCCAGTGTTTCTGTAAAATGATCCAGCATTTCCTGAATATCAGGAATCACAGAAGGGTCATTTTCCTCATAACCCATCTGGATCATAACCTGAATATCCTCGTACTCCTGCTCCAGCTCACGGAAGGTTCCCACCTCATCCTTTAAATGCTTGGCTTCTCTCACCAGTCTGGTGGAGCGGTCCGGATCATCCCAGAAGTCCGGCTCCTCCATAGACCTGTCTAATTCGTTGATTCGTCTGACCTTGTTATCCAGGTCAAAGTGAATCCCTCACTTCCACTAATGGTTTGTCATACGTTGATAACGTATATTTGAAATTATCTAACTCAACCACAGCTTCACCCGCTTTCTTTTTATATTTTAATGATAACTATTCAGGACGGCGGGAGAACTGGCAGAAAAATCCGTGTTAAGCTTGCTTGTAAGCGGATTTTCCAGACAGTTCTCACATCGGAGGAATCTCCGATGCTTCTTGTTCGGCTTTGCCGGACAAGAAGATGCCCAGTTCTGAATAGTTACTTTTGATGATTTATAAATGACTGCGCACTATTTAATACGTCCGCAGCACTGCTTATACTTTTTGCCGGAACCGCAGGGACACGGATCGTTTGGATAAACCTTCTGCTCTGCCCGTTTCTTAGGCGCCGCAGGAGCTGCATCCTTATTGGTACCCGTTACCTTAGCCGCAGGCTCTCTCTCTACCTTCTGCTCTACACGGATATGGAACAGAATGCGGACAGTTTCCTCCTGGATGGAGGCCATCATAGCCTCATACATCTCATAGCCCTGCATCTTATACTCTACAACCGGATCTCTCTGACCGTACGCCTGAAGGCCAATGCCCTCACGGAGTGCATCCATATCATCCAGATGGGCCATCCACTTGTTATCAATTACTTTCAGGAGGATCACCCGCTCGATCTCACGAATCTGCTCTGCATCAGGGTATTCTGCCTCTTTTGTCTCATAAAGCTTAATGGCAGCTTCTTTAATGCTGTGCTTTAATTCATTTTTCTTCATGGACTTCTTCTGTTCATCTGTAAGCATCACCGGCTTTAAGGGAATCACCGGAAGAAGAAGGCTGTTTAATTCCTTTAAATCCCATTTATCAGGAGTCTGGTCATCTGCAATGGACATATCCACAGCATTTTCCACGATCTCTGTAATCATCTTCAGAATCAGATCGCGCATATTGTCGCCGTCCAGTACCTTGCGGCGTTCCTGATAGATAACCTCTCTCTGCTCGTTATTTACTTCATCAAACTTTAACAGCTGCTCACGGATACCGTAGTTATTTCCCTCGATCTTCATCTGTGCCTTCTCAATGGCATTGGACAGCATCTTATGCTCAATCTGCT
>CAUCBQ010000073.1 GCA_958441075.1 uncultured Clostridiaceae bacterium
TCTGACAAACGAGCAGACACGCCAGAGTGCCAGAGTTACCTATATGGATTGTATTAAGAATGGTGTTACTACCGTGTTTGACCATCATGCAAGCTTTGGTGAGATCAAGGACAGCCTGTTTGCCATTGAGGATGCAGCCAAAGAGTTTGGGCTGCGCACCTGTCTGTGCTATGAGATTTCAGACCGTGACGGTATGGACAAGGCAAAGGAGTCCGTTATGGAGAACGCCAGATGGATTCGCCATGCCCTTGCAGATGATACAGATATGATTGCCGGTATGATGGGTATGCATGCACAGTTTACCATCTCTGATGAAACGATGGATCTGGCAGCTGCCAACAAGCCTGAGGAGGTAGGCTATCACATCCATGTAGCCGAGGGAATTGAGGATCTCCATGACTGTTTAAAGAAATACGGAAAGCGCATTGTAGACCGTCTGATGGACAAAAATATTCTGGGAAGCAAAACCCTTCTGGGCCACTGCATCTATGTAAATCCTCATGAAATGGAATTAATTAAGGAAACGGATACGATGGTAGTGCACAATCCTGAGTCCAATATGGGCAATGCCTGCGGCTGTCCTCCAACCATGGAGATTGTTCACAGAGGCATCCTGACAGGACTTGGAACAGACGGATATACTCAGGACGTGCTGGAGTCCTACAAGGTGGCAAATGTTCTCCACAAGCACCATCTCTGCGACGCCAACGCAGCCTGGGGAGAGGTTCCGCAGATGCTCTTTGAGGGCAATGCAAAGATTGCCAACCGCTACTTTAAAAAGCAGCTGGGCGTTTTAAAGGAAGGCGCAGCCGCAGACGTGATTGTAACGGACTACATACCAAGAACCCCTATGGACGCTTCCAATGTAAACAGCCATATCTTATTCGGCATGACCGGGCGCAGCGTTGTGACTACTGTCTGCAACGGAAAGGTGCTGATGAAGGACAGAGAGCTGATTGGCATTGACGAAGAGAAGGTACTCTATGAGGTAAGAAGCGCAGCCGCAGATCTGGCAAAATCCATCAACGGCTGATAATGATGACCCATCAATAAAATAAGATAAATGCCGATTACAGGGCGGCGGGAAAGCAGCACCCCGGTCTTTTAAGGCCGGGCGGCTGAGCCGGATAAAAGAAGGAAAATGGATGTTTCCGGTGCTGGGACCTGGTCGTGTGAAGGAGGAAAAATATGAGCGACATTATGACACCCATTCCTTTTGGAAAACTGATGAACTGGATTCTTGAGGAGCATAAGAAAGGCTCCATTTTCGGAATCAAAAAGCCTTTCATTGCAGACACAAAGAAGGTAAGCACAATTTTCGGAAGAGATCTTGAAACTCCCTTCGGACCTGCAGCAGGCCCTCATACGCAGCTGACGCAGAATATTGTGGCTTCCTATGTGGCAGGCAGCCGTTTCTTTGAGTTAAAGACTGTGCAGAAATTAGACGGCGAGGACCTTCCTGTATCTAAGCCCTGTATTAAGGCAGACGACGAATGCTACAACTGCGAGTGGTCTACTGAGCTTTATGTGCCTCAGGCATATGACGAGTACATCAAGGCATGGTTTGCCTGCAAGGTGCTGGCAAAGGAGTATGGCCTTGGCTCTATGGATGGCTTCCAGTTTAATATGTCTGTAGGATATGATCTGGAAGGAATCAAGACAGAAAAAATCGACCGGTTTATCGAGGGAATGAAGGATGCTTCTCAGGCTCCTGTATTTGCAGAGTGCCGTCAGTGGCTCTTAGACAATCTGGATCGTTTTGAAAATCTGACAAAGGAGGATGTAGAGGGAATCTCTCCTGAGGTATGCAACTGCATTACCCTTTCCACCCTTCACGGATGTCCTCCACAGGAGATCGAGCGTATTGCCAGATATCTGATTGAGGAGAAGCAGGTACACACCTTTATCAAGTGCAATCCTACTCTTCTTGGATATGACTATGCAAGACAGCTCATGGACGAAATGGGCTATGATTATGTAGCCTTTGGCGATTTCCATTTCAAAAATGATCTTCAGTATGAGGATGCAGTTCCCATGTTAAAGAGACTGCAGGCTCTGGCAGATGAAAAGGGACTGGAGTTCGGCGTAAAGATCACCAATACCTTCCCGGTAGATGTAAAGCAGAACGAGCTTCCAAGCGAAGAGATGTATATGTCCGGAAAATCTCTCTATGCATTATCACTGTCTGTTGCCTTAAAGCTGGCAGATGACTTTGACGGAAAGCTTCGCATTTCCTATTCCGGCGGTGCAGATTACTTTAATATTGAAAAGATCGTGGATGCGGGTATCTGGCCTGTAACCATGGCAACCACCATGTTAAAGCCCGGCGGTTATCAGAGACTGGAGCAGATCGGAAGACTGTTTGAAGCAAAGCAGGCTCCTGTATTTGAGGGCGTGGATGCCGCAAAGGTAAGAACTCTGGTAGAGGGTGCAAGAACCGATAAGCATCATGTAAAGGCTGTAAAGCCTCTTCCGTCCAGAAAGGTAAACCGTCCGGTTCCGCTGGTAGATTGCTTTATTGCACCATGTCAGGAGGGCTGTACCATCCATCAGGATATTACCCGGTATCTGCAGCTGGCAGGAGAGGGTAAGCATGAGGAAGCGCTGAAGGTTATATTAAATAAGAATCCTCTTCCATTTATCACAGGTACGATCTGTGCTCATAACTGTATGAGCAAATGTACCAGAAACTTCTATGAGACAGCTGTCAATATCCGCAGAACCAAGTTAGAGTGTGCCGAGGGCGGCTATGAGGCAGTGATGAAAGCGCTTAAGGCTCCTGCTGTTTCCTCTGATAGGAAGGCTGCTGTAGTAGGCGGCGGCCCTGCGGGTCTGGCAGCAGCGTTCTTCTTAGCCAAGGGCGGAATGAAGGTAACTGTATTTGAAAAGGAAGAGAAAATGGGCGGCGTTGTCCGCAACGTAATTCCGGGCTTCCGTATTCCTGACAGCGCCATTGACAATGACGTAGAGATTGTTAAGGCTATGGGAGCAGAGCTGGTAACCGGAAAGGAGATCCAGTCTGTTGAAGAGCTTAAGAAGGATTACGATTATGTAGTTCTGGCACTGGGCGCTTCTGAACCGGGCGTGCTTAAATTGGAAGCAGGCGAGCCTGTAAATGCCCTGGAATTCCTGGCACAGTTTAAGGCCACGGACGGAAACGTAGATTTAGGCAAACATGTAGTAGTAATCGGCGGCGGAAATACAGCCATGGATACAGCAAGAGCTGCAAAGCGCAACGCAGGCGTTGAAAAGGTTTCTCTGGTATACAGAAGAACCAGACGCTATATGCCTGCTGATGAGGAAGAGCTGGTAATGGCAATCGAGGACGGCGTAGAGTTTGCAGAGCTTCTCTCTCCGGTTCGTCAGGAAAACGGCGTACTCATCTGTAAGAAGATGGTTCTGGGCGATGTTGATGCCAGCGGCCGCAGGGGCGTTGTTGAGACAGATGAGATCGTAGAGGTTCCGGCAGATACTGTAATCGCAGCAGTAGGCGAGAAGGTTCCTTCCGGCTTCTATGAGGCAAACGGCATTGCTCTGGATTCCAGAAAGCGTCCTCAGGTAAATCAGGATACACTGGAAACCTCCCTTAAGGGCGTGTATGCAGTGGGAGACGGCCTCTTCGGACCTGCTACTGTAGTAGAAGGCATCCGGGACGGAAAGAAGGCTGCAGAGGCTATTATCGGAAGAGATCTTTCCGAGGATATCTTTAAGATGTCTGATGAAGAGGTTATCACATACCGCAAGGGAAATCTGGCAGAAGAGGATGAGACAAGAACAGACAGCGGAAGATGCCTTTCCTGCAACAGCTACTGTGAGAACTGTATGGAGGTCTGCCCCAACCGTGCAAATATTGCCCTTGTAGTTCCGGGCATGGAGAAGCATCAGATTATCCATGTGGATTATATGTGTAATGAATGCGGAAACTGCCGCAGCTTCTGTCCATGGGACAGCGCTCCATATCTTGACAAGTTTACTCTCTTTGCAAATGAGGCCGACATGGCAGACAGCACCAATCAGGGCTTTGCTGTGTTAGATGCTGAAAAGGGAGCATGTAAGGTACGGCTTCAGGGAAATGAGTTTGCTTACCAGACCGGAACAGCAGACGAGAGAGTTCCTGAGGGAATTGCAAAGATCATTGAAACTGTAATCCGGGATTACAGCTATCTGATTCTGTAATTCCTGATGTTTGGGAAAAAGGACAGAGCTTCGATGTAAAGCTGAAAGCAGGCCCGGAGGGGAGGAGGATTTCCCTCCGGGCCTGATACACAAGGCGTTTGTTAAAAAAGTAACGTTATATTCGAGAGGATATAACGAAAGAAAGGAGAAGCCATGGCAAGGGAAAGGACATTAAAGGCAGTGTATACATTTCACACTACAACAGAAGCCATGAAAATGGAGCAGTGCGCCAGGGAGCATGGGATTCCCGGCCGTCTGATCCCTGTTCCCAGGCAGATCAGCGCAGGCTGCGGGATGGCATGGGCGGCTCCGGCTGAAGCAAAAGCAAGAACAGATGAAGAAATTCGTTTGTCAGATGTAGAAGTGGAGGGAGTTTATGAGCTCTTATTGTAAAGTATGGATTAATGGCCAGGAAGTGGAAGCGGATGAAGAGCGGAAGCTGATGGACGTATTAAGAAATGATCTTCGTTTGAAATCTGTAAAGGACGGCTGCTCTGAGGGCGCCTGCGGTACCTGTACTGTTTTGATTGACGGAAAAGCTACCAAGTCCTGCGTACAGAAGATGGGCCGTCTGGCAGGTAAGCACATTTTAACGGTAGAGGGCTTAAGCCAGCGGGAAAAGGATGTATATGTATATGCCTTTGGAGAAACGGGAGCGGTTCAGTGCGGTTTCTGTATTCCGGGCATGGTGATCTGCGCCAAAGGGCTTCTGGATGTAAATCCCGATCCCAGCCGTGTGGAGATTGCCTATGCGATCCGCAACAACTACTGCCGGTGTACCGGATATAAAAAGATTATAGATGCGATCCAGCTGGCAGCTAAGATGCTGCGGGAGGATATTTCTCCGGAGGAGCAGGAGAAGATGATCAAGGTGGGAAGCAGGGTTCACCGGATCGATGCTGAGGGAAAGGTACTGGGAACAGGAAAATATGTAGATGATCTGGATAAGGTGGATTTTCCGGAAATGATCTACGGAAGCGCTGTACGCTCCAAATATCCCAGAGCCATTGTAAAGGCCATTCATACGGAGAAGGCAAAAGCTCTTCCCGGCGTTGTCTGCGTGCTGACAGCTGATGACGTTCCCGGAAAGAACAAGGTGGGCCACTTAAAGCAGGATTGGGATACCATGATTGCAGTGGGAGATACCACACGGTATCTGGGAGACGCAATCTGCCTCGTAGCGGCTGAGACGCCGGAGATTCTGGAGCAGGCAAAGGCTCTGGTAGAGGTGGAGTATGAAGAGTTAAAGCCTGTGACATGTCCGGCGGATGCCATGGAAGAGGGAGCTCCCCTTGTACATTCCACAGGAAATATTTTAAGCCATGAGCATCTGGTGAGAGGAAATGCAGATGAAGTGATTGCTGCATCCAAATACAAAGTAACCCGCCATTATGAGACTCCCTGGACAGAGCATGCATTTTTGGAGCCTGAATGTGCAGTTTCCATGCCCTTTGACGGCGGCGTGCTGATTTATTCTACCGATCAGGGTACCTACGATACCCGTCATGAAACTTCTATCCTTTTGGGTCTTCCTCCGGAAAAGGTAATCGTAGAAAATATGCTGGTAGGCGGCGGCTTCGGCGGCAAGGAGGACGTAACGGTTCAGCATCAGGCAGCGCTGATTGCCTATATTACAAAGCGGGCCGTTAAGGTAAAGCTGACCCGTAAGGAAAGTATTCTGGTGCATCCAAAGCGTCATCCCATGAGCATTGACCTGACAACTGCCTGTGATGAAAACGGCCGTCTTACAGCTATGAAGGCTGTGGTAGTGGCTGATACGGGAGCTTACGCATCTCTTGGAGGGCCGGTGCTCCAGAGAGCCTGTACCCATGCGGCAGGACCGTATAATTATCAGGTAATCGACATTGACGGAAAGGCAGTTTACACCAACAATCCGCCTGCGGGAGCTTTCAGAGGCTTTGGCGTGACACAGACCTGCTTTGCAACGGAGATGAATATCAATCTTCTGGCAGAGATGTGCGGTATGGACCCCTGGCAGTTCCGTTACCTGAATGCAATCCGTCCGGGACAGGTGCTGCCGAATGGACAGATTGCAGATCCTTCTACCGGTCTGGCAGAGACTCTGGAGGCAGTAAAGGATATTTACTACAGCCATCCTTATGTGGGAATCGGCTGTGCCATGAAGAATGCCGGCGTAGGAGTGGGACTTCCGGATACAGGCCGTGTACGTCTGATTGTAGAGGGCGGAAAGGTTCATATCCATTCCGGCGCCTCCTGTATCGGGCAGGGCGTTGGAACGGTTCTGGTACAGATGCTGGCAGAAAGCGCAGGCATCAGTATGGATGAGATCGAGTATCATCGTCCAAATACTTCCATGGCTCCTGATTCGGGAACTACCTCAGGTTCCAGACAGACACTGGTAACAGGAGAAGCCTGCAGAAGGGCTGCTAAGGATTTAAGAAAGGCTCTTTTTGAGGCAACCGGACGCAGTTATGAAGCAACGGAGATGCCAAGCGCATACCTGTCCAATGTAATGGTGGCAAAGGAAAGCCCGGAGACGGCGGCTGTCACCTTTACGGCTGAAGAAGTGGCTCTGTTAAATGGAAAGGAATTCTACGGAGAATATCTGGCAAAGACGGATAAGATGGGCGCAGATGTAGAATATCCGGTATCCCATGTGGCTTACGGCTATGCGACCCAGCTGTGCATCTTAAAAGAGGACGGAACCATTGAAAAAATGGTGGGAGCCCATGATGTGGGAAAGGCTGTAAATCCAAAGAGTGCAGAGGGGCAGGTAGAAGGCGGAATCGTTATGGGCTGCGGCTATGCGCTGACAGAGCAGTATCCCTTAAAAGACTGCGTACCTACAGCCAAGTACGGAACTCTGGGACTGTTCCGTGCAGATAAGGCTCCTGAGGTAGAGTCTATAATTGTTGAAAAACCGGGAGTGGATGTAGCCTTCGGAGCCATCGGTATCGGTGAGATTACCTCTATTCCTACAGCTCCCGCAGTGGCAGGCGCTTACTATAAGTGGAATCAGATTTTTGAGACAGAACTGCCCCTTAAGAATACGCCATATGCAAAAAAGAAGTGAAATCCTGCAATATGATGCAGATAAATGATGTGAAAATGTGATGATAGGGAAACCGCCCCGGTCTTGCTGTCGGATGAATGATCCGTCAAAGACAGGGGCGGTTTTCGGCTGTGGTTTATTTCTTTTTCAGAGGCGGTTCGTCCTCACGGAGCTGATCTGCAATTTTTTCGATCAGGCGCATTTTCAGATATACATCAAAGGACAGTTCGCATATAAAGGAAAAAAGACGCAGATACTCCTGTTCTCCTTCCCCGGCGGGACAGTCCTTAAAGGTGTTCATAGCACGGGAAAATTTGGCGGAAACATCTGCTTTTAAGTGCTCCATCTCACGCTCCTCCAAAGAAAAGACCTCACGGTAAATATCCTCCAGGGAAAGCCCGGAGGACTGGCCTCCGGAAGAAAAGTGTCTGGACGTAATGGGGCCGAAAAAGGTTTCGATATCATGGAAGGACAGAAGACTTTTAAAATAGTAGATAAAGATCAGCATCAGCATATGATCTCTGGAATATTTTTTCTTTACCGGCGGAGGCAGAAGGTTGTTTTTGGCGTAATTGTTGATCATGGTCTTTGTCAGGACCTTATCCTCCACGTAGCGCTTGGAATCCTTTAAATGCTCCTCCATAAAGGTGGTTACCTGATCCATATACAGGTCAATGTTCGGAATTTCCTCAGGCGTTACATGAGTCTGGGAGTTTAGAAATTCCATAAGGCCTGAGAGCTGTTCAGCGTTTGATTTCATCTATATTCACCTCGGTTTGACACATGATGTTGTATTGCTGTATCTATTATATAGTATTAAAAACCAGATGGCAAGAGGAATCGCGAAAGGACTTTTCCTGAGTCATCACTTATGCTATACTGTTTGGAGGCGAAAATGACAGAAATAAAAAGGCGGTACATTTATGAGTATTTATGATACATTAAATCCCATGCAGAAGGAGGCAGTGCTTCACACCGAAGGTCCCCTCCTTATTCTGGCGGGAGCCGGTTCAGGGAAGACACGGGTACTGACACACAGGATCGCATACCTGATTGAGGAAAAAGAGGTCAATCCCTGGAATATCCTGGCTATTACCTTTACGAATAAGGCAGCGGGAGAGATGCGGGAGAGAGTGGATTCTCTGGTGGGCTTTGGAGCGGAAAGCATCTGGGTCAGCACCTTTCATTCTACCTGTGTGAGGATTCTGCGGCGCTATATTGAACATCTGGGATATACCACCAGCTTTTCCATCTATGACAGCGACGACCAGAAGACGCTGATGAAGCAGGTGTTTAAGACGCTGGATATTGATACAAAGCAGTATAAGGAACGTTCGGTACTGGGAATTATTTCCTCTGCCAAGGATAAGCTGATCTCTCCGGAGGAATTTCTTCTGAATGCAGGACAGGATTTCCGCCAGAAAAAGGTAGGGGAGATTTACAGGGAATATCAGAATCAGCTGAAAAAGAACAATGCTCTGGATTTTGATGATCTGATTGTAAAAACAGTGGAGTTATTTCAAAATAACAGTCAGATTCTGGATTACTATCAGGAACGGTTCCGATATATTATGGTAGATGAGTACCAGGATACCAATACGGCTCAGTTTAAGCTGATCAGCCTTCTGGCATCCAAATATGGGAATCTGTGTGTGGTAGGTGATGATGACCAGTCCATTTACCGGTTCAGAGGGGCGGATATTGAAAATATTTTAAGCTTTGAGCAGACATTTCCCGGCGCCAGAGTGATTAAGCTGGAGCAGAATTACCGATCTACCCAGAACATTCTGGATGCGGCTAACGGTGTAATCCGCCACAACAGAGGAAGAAAGGAAAAATCCCTGTGGACAGCCAACGGAACAGGAGATGAGATCCTGTTTAAACAGTTTGATGATGCAAGAGATGAGGCGGATTATATTGCCCGTCAGATCAGAGACAGTGAGTTTTCCTATCAGGATCAGGCGGTACTTTACCGTACCAATGCCCAGTCCCGTCTGTTAGAGGAGCGGTGTATTTTTTACAATGTGCCATACCGGCTGGTGGGAGGCGTGAATTTCTACCAGAGAAAGGAAATCAAGGATATTCTGGCTTATTTAAAGACTGTTGCCAATGGTGTAGACGATCTTTCCGTTCTGAGAATTATTAATGTGCCGAAGAGAGGAATTGGAGCAACATCCATGGGAAGGGTGACGATGTTTGCCTCAGAACATGGCATGAGCCTTTACAGTGCTCTCAGGGAAGCGAGAATGGTGCCGGGGCTTGGAAAAGCAGTTGAAAAAATCGGTCGTTTTATTTCTCAGATGGAGTGCTTTCGGGCAATGGCACAGTCGGAAGAATATTCCATTCAGGATCTGATTGAGGCGATTCTGGAGGAAACGGGGTATGAGGAGGAGTTAAAGGCAGAGGGTGAGATTGAAGCGGAGACCCGTATGGAAAACATCCAGGAGTTGATCAATAAGGCAGCCGCCTATGAGGAGGATTCACAGCATCCTTCTCTGGATGAATTTTTAGAGCAGGTAGCGCTGGTGGCTGACATTGATAACGTAGATTCCTCAGAAGACAGGGTAACGCTTATGACCCTTCACAGCGCCAAGGGACTGGAGTTTCCCAAAGTATATCTGGCAGGTATGGAGGATGGACTGTTTCCGGGAATGATGGCCGTTTCTTCGGATGACCGCACTGATATGGAGGAAGAGCGGAGGCTATGCTATGTGGGGATTACACGGGCTAAAAAAGAGCTTGTAATTACTGCGGCCAGAAAAAGGATGACCCATGGGGAAACACGGTACTGTAAGCCCAGCCGTTTTGTGGAGGAAATCCCAGCAGGGCTTCTCAGGGAGGAACGTCTGGAACCGGTGCTTGCAGGCTCAGGGGGAGCAGGCGGACCGTTCAGCCGTTTTGGAGCCGGAGAGGAGGGACTGCCCTGGAATCAGCCGGGAAGCGGCACAGTAAGTACCTTTGGAAAAGGGTATAATGCCTA
>CAUCBQ010000074.1 GCA_958441075.1 uncultured Clostridiaceae bacterium
GAGATTATGGAGCTTTTTACAGAGCTTCACCGGGAAGGCGCTACGGTTGTTTTAGTCGCTCATGAAGAGGATATCGCCGCGTTTGCGAAGCGAATCATCTGTTTTGGAGACGGGCAGATCCGGAGTGACCGGATCAATTCCCCCATGTGGGAGAAAGGAGAGGGGTCATGCTGGGAGAAAACATGATTATGGCCTTTAATGCCATCCGGGCCAATAAGCTGCGTTCCGTTCTTACCATGCTGGGAATTATTATCGGTATCGGCTCTGTGATTGCCATTGTTTCCATCGGAGATACCATGCGGGGAATGTTTGCAGATCTCTATAAGGATGTGGGGATTACTCAGGCTTATGTATGCATTGGATATTGGGTCGAGGATGTAAGAGACAGCGATTATTTTAATCTGGATGAAATGGAGCGGGCAAAGGAAGCATTTTCCGATCAGATTGCCTATATTGACAGCAATGCCTTTGCCACAGCGGACGCAGAATACAGGCGCACCTCCATCAGCTTTGATTTTCAGGGAATTGATTATAATTACAAGGAGGTGCAGCCGGTGAATATGGTTTACGGGCGGTATCTCAACGAGGGAGATGTGCTGGGCAGAAGGAAAAATGTGGTTATGGACACAGACAGTGCCAGACTGCTGTTCGGTACGGAAAATGCGGTGGGAAAGACCTTCCGCACGACGATTTACGGCAACACGGATGAATATACGGTCGTAGGGATTTACCGGAAGGAAATGAATGCATTTCAGGCTCTGATGATGGGAAATACAGCGGAAACTGGTTCGGCCTTTCTTCCCTATACCCTTCTTACCTGGCCCAATGACCGTTTTTATATGCTCCATGTATTTGCCAGAGAGGATGTGAATCTGGATCGTTTTTTTGAAGAATTTAAGGCATATACGGCAGGACTTCACGGCAGGGAGCCGGAGGACATGTATATTCAGACTGCCATGGATGAGATGAAAAGCGTGGATTCTGTTATGGGAGGCCTGTCTGCGGCTGTAGGCGGAATTGCGGCTATTTCACTTCTGGTAGGAGGTATCGGGATTATGAATATCATGCTGGTGTCTGTGACCGAGCGTACCCGTGAGATTGGCATCCGAAAGGCCCTGGGAGCAAGGACGAGGGATGTACTGATCCAGTTTCTCACCGAATCAGCAATCCTGTCTGCCTGCGGAGGAATCATGGGAGTGATTCTGGGAACAGGCGTTGTGGCTTTAGGAGGGGCAGCTTTGGGATTAAAGGCAGTGATAAAGCCGTCGGTGATTCTCATTGCAGTTACATTTTCAGCAGTAGTTGGGATTTTTTTCGGCCTGTATCCCGCTTCAAAGGCTGCAAAGGCAGATCCCATTGATGCACTCAGGTATGAATGATGGAATGATAAAAAGTGAAACAAAAGATCGGAAGGGAGGCAGAGGAGGATGAAAAAATGGGGAATATGTCATTGCCGAAGGAATGGTATCCGGGCGGTGTGTCTGACTGTTTTGTTTAGTATGGCTGTGTCCCAGACTGCTTTGGCCAGCCCGGAGTTTGCCTATTCTCCGGAGAAATGGGCTTCTCTGCGGGATGATATGCTGGAATATGGGGAGCTGGCAGATCTGATCCACGAATACAATGCAGAGGTTATCAATAACCGTCTGGAATATGATGATTACCGTGGAAAGACCAATGATGATATGCGCAACACCTATTCTGATATGGCAGACCGTCTGGAGGACTCCGGCGACCGTATGATGGACGGCATTCATGAGGATCAGCCCGGATATGGAGCCGCAGAGGCCTCTGCCATGAGCATCCGGCTCCAGGCAGAGCAGGCCAGGGAGCAGGCTGACCGGGAAAATGAAGACGGCAGGGTAAAAAAGCTGGAGTACGACAGGCAGGAGGCCCTTCTGGTTCAGGAGGCCCAGAGGCTGATGGTGGAGTACTGGAAAAAGGAAAAGGAGCGTCCGGCTCTGGAGGAGGCCGGACAGAAGGCAGAGCTGGAAGCGCAGACGGCGGAGAGAAAAGCAGCTCTCGGAATGCTTTCACAGCCGGAGCTTTTAGAGGCAGGAGCCGCAGCAAAGGCAGCCCAGGCAGCAGCAGCTTCCGGGAAAAAAGAACAGGAGGATCTGCGCCGCCAGCTGATTGTTATGACCGGATGGGAATATGATGATCTGCCTGAATTGGGAGAAATTTCTATTCCTGATGAGGCGCTGATTGAAGCGGCAGACCCTGAATCAGACCGAAAACAGGCATTAACTGCCAATTTCAGTCTGGCTGCAGACAGCCGCAGGCTGGAAAATACAGATCCCGGTACGGTAAGGGATGTGCTCGAACAGAAGGTAGAGGCAGGGAAGCAGAAAATAGAAGCAGATATAGAGGCAAAATACAAAAATCTGATGCAGGCACAGGCGGATTACCGTCAGGCCGGAGAGGAATACCGTCTGGCAGAGGAAAAGGCCGGAACAGATGAGCGCAGATACCGGCTGGGCCTTTTATCTGCCAATGAATACAGGGCAGCCCAGACAGAGCTGTTATCTGAAAAAGCAGGATGGGAGATAAGCGGACTGTCGCTGCGTCAGGCATATGAGGATTACCGGTGGGCCGTAGAAGGACTGGCGGCCTATGAGGGCGGATGAAAGCAGGGGATTGGAATGAAGAAAGAAAAAGGAAGGCGGCTGGGGGCTAAGGTGCTGGCTGTGGTTTTTATGGGGATCGTAGCCGGCCTGGCCGCAAAGCCGGGAGTAAGCAGAGGGGAGGACAAAGGGCCGGTGCTGCGCTATGAGGACCTGGGCACTCTGGTAAAGGAAAGCTGCCCTCAGGTGGAAATGGAACGGAAACAGTTTGATGCGCGGCTGGGCCGTCTGGAAGCGGCAAGAGAAGAGCTTCTTGAGAGCCGGAAGACGTTGAGAGAGGAGGCCTCAGACCGGGAACGGGAGGGAGATCCGGCCGGTGCGGAGCATTACAGGTGGCAGGCAGAGGCTCTTATGGACGCCGCAGACAGCCTGGAGGACCAGATCCGTCAGGCAGGGAATGCCGCAGGCAGGATGGAGCTGCGCAGAATGGAGGATACCATGACCTGGACAGCCCAGAACCTGATGGGAACGTATCACAGCCTGGAAGCAGAGCAGTCTGCAGCCGGTGCCAGGGCAGAGGCACGAAAGGCCTTGTTTGAGAAAACTCAGAATCAGGAGAAGCTGGGAAGCGGTACCTCTTACAGCGCGCAGGAAGCGTATCAGGAATGGCAGTCCGCTCAAAATGAATATGAACGGCTTGCAAAGGAGAAGGAACGGATTCGCCAGTCGATTTTGATCCTCACAGGCTTTCCCGCTGACAGCCCGGTTCTTTTGGCGGCACTGCCTCAGCCGGAGCTGTCAAAGGCGGCTTTTATGAATCCCCAGACGGACAGACAGCAGGCTCTGGGAAATAATTATGAGCTTCGCAGCGGGCGTATGGGAAATGCGGGCACTAATCAGGAGCTTCACAAAAAACAGCGGCAGACCCGGCTGGATGAAAACCGGATGTTTGCCTCCCTTGAAACGCTGGGAGCTCAGATTCATTCCTGTCAGGCAGAGTGGGAGGCAGCCTGTGGGAAGGAACAGTCGCAGAAGGCATTATGGCAGTCTGCGGTGAGAAAAAGGGAGCTGGGCATGATGCCCCAGGGAGAATATCTGGAGATTTACAGTCAGTATCTGGAACAAAAAGGGAATCAAACTCAGGCTTCCATACGCTTCCTTCTGGCAATGGAGGAGTATGACTGGGCAAAAAAGGGATTGATGGATTAGAAAAAACAGGAAAATTGGTTACAAAATTCCTTCAAAAACAGGACAGGAGAGTTGACTTGTCCTGTTTCTTATGCTACTCTATAAGAACCGATACGGAGCTCTCTGTATCATTTATCTAATTTCATTTTTTGGCTGCTTCAGCCGCATTTCAAAACAGAACAAAACAGAAAAAAGGATCAGCACAGAGTCGGAACAGACGGGTCTGTATTTTGCGAACCCATATTTGCGTATCGCATATCCGGGGTGCTGCATGAAAAGGGGGAATGTCCATATATGGCCTGAAAGAATTCATTCAGAAAAGGGCTTAAAGACGCCGGAAATCGTCAGAAAAGCCTGAAACAGTACATATTCAGGAGAAACCAAGGGGGACATAACAAGTGAATAAAAAACATTGGAGGCGTTTTTGCGCCCTTTTTTTGGCAGCTGCCATTCTTATTACGGGGATTCCCTTTCAGTCGGCGGCAAAGGAAAATACGGTGGAAATGATCATCCGGGGCGATGCATTTCAGAACCGGCCCATCAATATTTTCGGACACAGCCACCGTTCGATTACCTGTTACTATGTAAATCCGGTGGAAGGCCATGTACCGGCGTTCTGCCTGCAGCCGGGAAAGAAGCTGCCCAATCATACAGTATCGTCCTATAGGCGGTATGATGCAGAGCCGGGGGAGGCTGTGCCCATTATCGGAGGCTTTGACCGGTATCTGCCCATGACGCTGGCGTATGAGTGGATGGTATCGGGAAATTATTATGATAAAACCCGCTATGCCATGGTACAGACCTATCTCTGGGGCTGTCTGGCAGGCTATGAGGAGGCCTGGGATGTGCAGGAGGAGATGATGCACAGGCTGGAGGGCGTTATCCGGGACGGGAAGGTTCTGCCCTTTTTCCATGAGATGCGGGAATATGTGGAAAACGGTCTGGAAGAATATGAAAATCAGGGAAATTCCGGGCTTCCGGAGTGGAACGGACGCCAACAGGCCATGACCTTAAAGGATGGGAGGTATGAGCTTACTCTGGATATCAGCAGCTGTCCTCAGCTAAAGACGGCAGTCTGGCAGTTTCCTGACGGGAACTGGACCTATGAAATGGGGAGTGATGGAAATACCATTACCTTTATTTATCAGGGAGAAACGCCTTCGGGAAGGATTTCATCAGGGCCTTTAAGCGGAATTAACACAAAGTATTACGCCTATATTTTTCAGCCGGAGGAGAAATATCAGATGCAGATGGGCTGGCTGGATATGACCGGGACAGAGGCTGAGGTATGGTTTGAAGCAGGCCCGTTTTTAACGCCTCAGGAAGGGCCGGGACTGGAGCTTTACAGGCATCAGGAGGTATTTGAATCCAATTATAAAATTCAGGTGGAAAAATACTGTGCGGAAACGGGAAAAACGTTAGAGGAAGCAGAATTTAATGTGTGGGAAACCTTTGATTTCGGTCAGGTAAATGAGCATGGATATCAGGAGGGAAGCCCGGATGGCAGCACAGGGGAGGTATATTTAAACGGTATGGAACCGGAGCCGGAAGAGAGGCTTCTCTGTGATGTTATTTCCACAGATGAAAATGGGATTGCCTCCCACAGTGATATCCGCAGCTATTATTACAGCAAAACCTACTGTATGGGCCATCCGGCTCCGGAATGGATTGAGTGCGACCATGAGGGGGATTCCGAAGGAGAAGGAGGCGAAGCAGAGGAATGCGGCTGTGAGGAGGAGAATGAAAGGCTGCGCAGGCAGTGGCTGGCAGAGCAGGAGCTGTGCGGCCAGACCTGCGATTTCCATGTGGGAAATGGGGATGAAGACAATCATGAGCAGAGTACCGAAGCCATGGAGGCCATGCTGGAGGACAGAGATGAAACCTATGAAAAATTTATCTGTCTGGAGTACGGGTATACAGTTGAGGAGAAAAAGGCCAGAAACGGATATACTCTTCACGGAAAGCACAGGGATGACCAGCCCGTTGAAACCGTAGTGCTCATGTCCGCCCAGGCGGAGGGAGAACCGCGTCAGGGAGAGATGGGGCTGTCCGGTAAAATGGAGCTTCCCAGCTCAAAGACATATGGAGTCAGACCGGAAAAGCTGAAGGAAGAGCGGGGATACCGATATGTCCTTCCGACGGAGGAGAAAATGGAGCTTGAAGAGCTGCGGAGCATCCTTGAGGTGAAGGAACAGGAGGAAACAGAGCGCACAGAGGCGGCGAAGAAGGAAACCTTAGAGGAAATGCCGGAAGGCCAGAATACCGGAGGCGGGACAGGCCAGAGCCAGCCGGAAGGGGGAGAGGTTCCGGATCAGTCAGCTGGTCAGGAAGCCGGAGATCAGCCGGAGTCCCATGAGTCGGAAGAAGGAGAAGCCGGAGATCAGCCGGAATCCCAGAAACCGGAAGAAGGGGAGGCAGAAGATCAGCCGGGCGGCCAGGAGCCGGATGAAGGGAAATCCGAGGATCAGCCGGACAGCCAGGAGAAGGAGGAAGATAAGTCCGGGAATCAGCCGGACAGCCAGAAAGAAAATCAGGAGGCCAAAGATAAAGCAGAAGAAATCGACGGGGAGTATCCGGATACGCCTCAAAGCTCCCTTTCACGCCACACTCATTTCCGCAGCCGCCTTCTAAGCACTGCATCTTCTTGTGTACCTCAAGTTTCAGCTGCATCCGGTGATGCAGAGCGGGAAGAATGGCTGCCGTCAGAGGATTCAGAGGAAAGGGCTACGGAGCAGTTTGAATACATAAAGCATCCGGTTATTCCTTCCACTCTTTCTGAACCGGAATATACATCTGCTCCCAGAGAAGAAAACGGGGAAAATCAAGAAAAAAAGAAGCCGTTCAGCATAAAAAAACTGTTTTCCTTTCTGACAGCAGATGATGAGGAGGACAGCCTTTCTGCCGCACTTCCGGATTTTATAGATGATGATCTGGAGCCTTTGGATTCTTCCGGCTATGGAGATCCGCTGAAATGTCTCTATTGTTTCAAAATCTGGGATCATCGGACAGAGGGAAGGCTTCATATCAATAAACGGGATCTGGAGCTTTACAAAGGAAATACGGAAGGCAGCTATGGAAGAACCCAGGGAAATGCCACTCTGGAAGGAGCCGTATACGGTCTTTTTGCCGCTCAGGACATCATTCATCCTGATGGAAAAAGCGGCGTCGTGTATGGAAAGGGGCAGCTGACAGCTATAGCAGCTACGGATAAAGAGGGGAACGCTTCATTTTTAGCATATACCGAGTGTCCGGGTACCCTGTGGAACGGAAGCAGTACAGAAGTGTCCCCATTTAAAGAACCCGAAAATCTGTATCAGGGAGGTCAGATTATCTCTTCCGATCAGGGCTTTGGAACAAAAATCTATCCAGATTATAAGCAGGAAAACGGTTCTGTCTGGATCGGGCGTCCTCTTCTTATGGGCAGCTATTATATCATGGAATTAAGCCGTTCTGAGGGATATGAGCTTTCGGTACAGGGGCTTAACAGGGCAGAGACAAACCGGGAAGCAGAGGAAAATTTCACGGTAATTTCCTCCGGTTTAGCCTGGGTAAAGAACGGCCTTTCGGACCATAACAGCATGGAAGCGGACGGTTCCTGGAATGATTTTACCATTGAGTCATATGAGGCAGAAAATGGCTATGATATTACAGTTACAGGCTATCCAGAGCATACCCGGTTTTATCGTCTGAGTTCACAGGAGCGCAGAGAAACCGTAAAACAGATTGTGGATATGGTATTGCAGCAAAAAGTGGATGAACAGGGGAAGCCGGTATATAAAAAGGCTCTGGGAGGTGAATTAAAAACAGATGAAAATGGAAATCCCATAGTAAAAGAAGAGATATCAGAAGATGAAATGCTTCCTGCAAAGGAAATTCTTCCTTACCGTTTCCGCACTGCACCCTATCCCTCAGGAACAGCAGAACCGGAGGATCTTTCAGAATGGGATCGGCCTGTAGAAGAAGCGTATGCAAAGGAGCAGGCAGAAGCCATGCTGGCACAGCTGGGATACCATATGACAGGAGAAGAAAAAGGGGCTCCCTGGATCAGCCTTTTAATAAGGCCTGAGGGAAAATTTCTGGATAATGCCACAGCAGTCAGACAGATACTGGACTGGTATACAGAGCATGGATTTTATGACTGCGCCGGGGTGGGAGAGATCTGTGAAAAAGAAGGAGAATGGTTTGCCCGCTTGTATTATGACCATTCGGGAGAGATACCGCCTATGACCGGTATCTATGACCGGGCAGATCAGAGGATGTATGTAAAAAAAGAAACGGATCAGGGATTTTACTGGCTGGAGTATGAAAAAGGGACCTACAGCCTTAAAAGCCATACGGTGCTTCTGAAAGAAAAAAGAGAGCTCAAGGGCGAGGTGCTGCCGGAGGAAAGTACTCTGGATCATGTCGATGTCTGTTTGCAGCCGATCTATGAACGTTATAAGGAAGGAGAGGAGCTTTTAGATTCGCAGGGAAATCCGGTTCCGGAGATGGAACAGGTACCTGTTTACGAAGAAAAAGAGGTTATATATCAGGTTCTGGAACAGGAGCCTGTGGAGGCAGTACGGGATTCTTCCGCTGGTATTTATACCATCCATATAGTCCCGGAGGCCTCTGAAAAACAGCCGGTACAGGAGGTATTCCGGGTTGTTACAGATAAAAAAACCATAGAGTTTCAAGGGAAAGAAATTCCGTATAATCAGTATCTGATCCATGAAATGGGTGCTGCTGCAGATGTGGTCTCTTCTGTTTTACAGCCGGATTCGGGAAGCTATATAAAGCCGGTTTCTTTATTCTATCCGGGACAGAATCAGCCGGTTCAGGATGGGGGGACGCAAAAAGAACCGGTTCAGGTTTTGGAACGGGTTATCAAGCAGTCTGTGCGGGTTTCGAAGGATATTTCACAGGAATCCTACGAAAATGTAAATACATACGGCTCTGTCCACAATGATCCGCTTACAGCGCTTTTGGGGCTTTTTGGCGGTTCGGGAAAGGGAACAAAGCTTGTGGATCAGTTTAAATTCAGGCTGTATTTAAAGAGCGATCTGGTGAATCTTTATGCAGATGAGGAAGGAAAGCTTCTGTCAGAGAATATCAGCAGCAAAGATTTTACAGAGGCAGTTCAGCCGCATTTTCTGCCGCCAAAGGAAGGCGGCGGACAGCAGCTTTTAGAGAAAAAAGCAGATGGAAGCTGGAACTATAAAAAGTTTTTTGATGCATTATATGCGGCAGATCAGGGCTTGGGGATGGGAAAATATGAACAGAAGCTGACGGAATTTGCACTGTCCTATATGGATATAAAGGCATATAAGGAGGAGCTTTTAAAGCAGCAGCCACAGCTCAATGAAGACCGGGCCTACAATCAGGCTCTTGCACGGGCCAGAGAGGAGGCCAGGGCTTATACAGAACGTTTTAAGGGACTGGAAGAGCAGCTTTCGATTTCCTGGGATCGTGACGCCCTGGGAGGTGCAGACCGGGATAAAAAGACGCTCCAGTGCAGTATAAGGAACGGAAAAGACGATTATTATGATACTTCTATTATGCTTCCTTATGGAGAATATGTGATCGTTGAGCAGCTTCCCTCTGCGCTTGCAGGGGAGCTGGCAAACCGTCATTACCGTATTGAGGAGCCCAGGGAGCTTACCCTTCCCTTTGTGCCTGAGATTGTGGAAAACGGGCAGACCGGAGAAGAAAATGTTCTGGATGAAACAGGAAGCGCCTATTTCCGCTATAACAGCAGTGATTCTCCTGAGGAGCTGGTTCACAAGTATAAAATCCGTTTTAACGAGGAAAATCATGTGATCCGTGCCAATGGACAGGACGGAGAATTTGAGGTGTATAAATACGGATTGAGCAGGGAAAATCGTCCCGGTCACAGCCTTGCTTCCTCAGAACCCTATGAGGAAGAATATATGGACGGCGCTAATCCTGAGGTAAAGTCTTACTACAGAGGATATACAAGTGAGAGTGAAAATAAAGGGAGCATGGATGGCGTTATCTATGATGGAAATGAGACGGAAAACGGACAGGTACAGATCAGGGATCAGGTGCCTGTAATGAAGGGGGAAGGCACGGCTGTTCACGGAAAATTTGCCCCCATGCTTGTGCCCTGGACGGTTCTTCCTCCTGTGACAGACAGGGTAAATCCGGATACAGGAAGTATTGAAACCCTTCGGCCTTCGGGAAACGGAGCAGATTTCAATTACGTTTCTTTCGCTCAGGAGGACTTTGAAAATACATATTACAGCTCCAGGCTGCGGATTGAAAAGGTGGATGCAGAAACAGGCGAAACTATTTTCCATGACGGCGCCCTGTTTCGTATTTATGCTGCCAAGCGCGATGTGAAAAAGACAGGAACAGGCACTGCCGGAGGAAGCGGTCAGGTTCTGTTTGGACCGGCTGTAGACGCGGATGGAAAGCC
>CAUCBQ010000075.1 GCA_958441075.1 uncultured Clostridiaceae bacterium
AAGAATTACATAGGAGTAAAGATTGTAAAAGCAATGCCGGGAACGATGGCTGAAGCCCAGGCAATGAAGTGCGGCTGTCCGGTTGATGTTCAGAAGAAAATCTTCCAGCAGTCCGGCACGAAAGACCAGGAAGGGTACATTGTGAAATATCCGGACGGCTACATCTCATGGAGTCCAAAGGAAGTCTTTGAGGAGGCGTACCGGGAACTTGTCTGCACAGATTTCATCAATGAAGATTCATAAAACAAATGAGCTTCTCCGTTGTAAATTGCTTCGGGGAGGCTCTTTTTTTATTTGTCAAAAAGTGGTGGAAAGCGGTGGAACGCTGTGGTATTATAAATATGCTGCCGTACCTCCAGCAGAAGGGAGGTGATTCTACATGAACGATAATATTTCAGCATTTATTATCTCTGTCGCAGCAAGTGTGGTTGGCTACTACATATGCAAATGGCTGGATAGATGATGAACAGGCGGCAACAGCCTAAACGGATTGGCTCTCCGTAAAGAGCAAGAAAAACCCCAGAGATGGCACCTCCGGGGTTTTTCGTTTTGTTCTACATGAACTCTTTCAGCATTTATTTGGCTAAGATTATAATATGCCACTTCCAGAGAAAAGTCAACAGTTTCTTTTTGTCCGCAGGATAATCCACCGGACAGTCCATAGGAAAATCCACTGTAACCAGTACCAGTACCATCACCAGTACCATTACCATAATAATAAAAAGAATATACGCAAAACCGCCGTCTGTGGTCTTGCTTCTGTACATATATCTGGAATGTACGAATTGCACAAAAAATGAAAGTGCTTTTTGACGTATCAAGTCCCAGTCGATTCCATAGAAACTTTTAATATCTCCTTCGGCAAAAAGATAAAATCAATCCAGAGGCAATTCAGAGGATTCTAAGGCATATCTCAAAAATAAGTTTCTTCCTTATATAAAGCATATCGTTTATTTCTAAAATATTTCCGTAAATATAAATTTAATGATTGACAATTACCGATTGGTAAGATAAGATGATGACAAGATATAAATTACCAAACGGTAAGAAAAGTATCATGGAAAAATCAGTTGAATTACTGAAAGGAGCAGGTGATATGAAGGTTAAGGTTAAAGTTTATGACGAGGTTAAATACAGTCCACTCAGCGAGAAGGTGGCAGAAGTTGAATATGACGGAGTTAAAGGATTTGATGTTGTGTCCGATCCGGCAACAGTAGATGAGATTGAGAGTAGTACAGATGCAGCCGGCATTGATGAAAACCACGAATATCTGGTTCTCTACTTCGAGAACGGAGAAACCAGTACATTCAGAAATTCCCATGTGGATTTGTTCAGAATTTAGGAGGTGCAGATATGGTAGAGCAGATTTTAGAGAGACTTCAGAAGGAAATCGAAGCTGATAAGAAAAAAGGTTACAAAGGATCTGGAAGCGTAGATATGGAGATGCCAAAAGATGTTTTCGGTCATTACGACGGTTGTAGTTTTTCGTATAGACTGCAAATATGGCAACCTCGGAAGCCTTACAAACCCTTAAAGGCCCTTACATGGCTGGAATGCCCATAAAATAAGGGTTTTTAGGGCTTATAGAAATGGAAAAGGCCTTAAATTTTTAATACGAACTTAATGGCAACCTGAAAAATAAAGTGGCTAAAAAGTGAGGGGTAAAAGCAAAAAAAAGATTGTAGGGAAGTGTGTTAAAAATACCCTTTAAAACCTTTTAAATGTTTTTGAAAGATATTGTTAAAAGCACTTGAACATATTGATTTTAAAAGGTTTTTAGATTTTAAACGGTTTTATAGATAACCTTTCAAAAAATATTTAAACGATTTTTTAAAAGGTTATTTAATGGCAACCTTAATGGCAACTAATGCGAATATTAATGCGAACTAAAAAAGAGCCAGTCAAATAAATTTGATTGTGGCTCTTTTTTTCATGCTAGGGGCAGCCTAGCATGGAGGTAAATGTATTTAAAATGTATCACTTAATTTTATGAAAGTCAATTTGTATAATTTTACAATTCATAGATTTAGCCGATTTTTTGCAGAGTTACCTCAGGTTGTGTAGGTTGAATTCTCTGCAATTCATCTTGTATAAAGGATTGGATGCGTTGCTGACCAAATGAGTCAAGCTTTTGATAGTTTTTTAATAGAGTGGCTTCATCTACAGACAAGGATGTTGCTTTTCCAAAAATTAAATAATCTGAGGATACTGCGAAAATATCGCACATCATAGTAACTTGTTCTAGGGTAGGACAGGACTTTTTGTTTTTCCAATCAGTTAAAGGGCTTTTTTTAAGCCCTAAAAGTTTTCCTAAATCTTTACCAGTAAGCCCTAGTTTACTGGATTCTTCGGCAATACGTTCATAAATGCCATTCATTTATAATCTCCTTTTTAATATGCGAAAAAAACGCAACACCATATTGACTTTGCGAAAAATTCGCATTATAATACTTTGTAAGAACCTTACACAACATTATAACACGTTAGAATATAACAGTATACGTTATTTTGTAACAATCTTACAGTAAAACGTAACAAGTTTACATTTAAGGCTCTTAAAACTGCTATGATACCAGAAAAGGAGGTTGATAGATAATGAGAGAAAAGATCACAAACACAGCGGAATTCCGACGCTGGGTCAGGATGCAGGTAGCAAGTAGGGAGATATCTATGGCAGAGCTGGCCCGGCAGATGGATATTCCACAGACACGGATCAGCGAAGCAATCCATGGAAAAAGTACGGGAAATAAGTATATCCTTCCCATAATTACGAAGCTGGGAGGAAGCCCGGAGGATTTTGAAGAGTTTTTAAAAGCCGTTTAAGGAGGAAAATATGAGTTATCTGATGAAAATGAACAAAAAGAAATTTATGAAGACTGAGTTTGGCAGTGAGTTGGAAGATACAATCACTGCATGGGACAAAGCACTGGAAGCACAATGGTTTCATGGTTATGATTCAGAAGAATACAAAAGAGGAATGCAATCTGCTCTTTGGTGTCAAGCACAGTGGGAGGTTTACAAACTGGCATTAAAGCAATTTTACGGAGTGGAATACTGCTTTAGTAGAACGGATGAGTATTACGGTTTATGTACCGAGGATGAGAGCGATTGGTTGATGAGGGTTGACCGGGAACTGGCAAGTTGTAGCAAGCCAGTCCCGGATCAAGAAATAAATATGGACAGAGTTGTTGATGGTCTCAATCGGAGCGCTCGCAAGGAGACAGCAAAAATCACTTATCATGCATCTCCTCAGGAACTTGGTCAAGCCCTAAGAAATCTCCGATGTCAACATTCATAGTTTTAAGAAGCTGCTTTCGGAGATAATCGTGGTAAACGGAAATCATAGTCAAGGTTCTTAAACGAAGAAAATCCTGCAGGTAAACAGTATTATATGCACTGTGTCCAGAAGCATCTTCAACCTTAGAAACCGAGAGCGGCTTGCTTAATAATAAATCTTGAACCATCTGTTCATAATCGCGATCAGACCGATCAATGAATTCATCAAAGGTCATGGAAGCACCCCCTTTCAGGGAGATTGTATCAGAAAAAATAAAGATTGTATAGTCGAAACCGGCATAAGCCGGTCATGCAGGGATAGCCTCCTGCATCTGATGATGACAGGCTGAAAAGGTGGTGGAAACATATGGCGCAGATGCTGACAGCGAAGCAGGTAGCGGAGGTCAAGGGCTGCAGTTACCAATACATAAAAAGATTACTAAAAGATGGAAAACTCCAAGCAGTTGAAACTGTCAATGAAAAGAATAGGAAAACATACCTGGTTCCTTTGGATGCGCTGGATGAGGAACTGCAGCACAAATGGTATCAGATGATGAAAGAGAATCCGCCAGAGGATATCACCAAACTTTCATCATCCGAACAGGAGAATGCTGCAGCGGATACATTTTCCGAAGATGAGCGAAAAGAGATTGATTTCTGGATTGATCTGGTAAGCCGCTGGCAGGAGTACCGAAAGATGCCGGGAGTTACTTCCATGGCGGATGTGGATCAGAAGTTTGTCACCTTCTGCAGTCTGGAGTATCCGGATCGGAGGATCTCCATAGATACTCTTTACCGGAAGTGGAAAGCCGTCAAGGAAAATGACCTGAAGGGGCTTGTGGATCAGCGCGGCAAATGGCGGAAGGGAAAAAGCTCCATTGATGAAACCGTATGGCAGGCATTCCTGTATTACTATCTGGATGAAGCACAGCATCCCATCCAGAAATGTCTGGAGTATACCAGGATGTGGGCGCAGGAAATGCGTCCGGATCTATATGCCGATATTCCAAGCTACTCTGCATTTTACAGGAAGCTAGCCAGCGTCCCGGAGGGCGTGAAGGTTCTGGGACGTGAAGGACACAAAGCCTATAATGACCGCTGTGCCCCATATATCCGCAGGATCTATGATGATATGGCCAGCAATGAGTGGTGGATCGCAGATAACCATACCTTTGATGTGATGGTGAAGGATAAAGCAGGAAAACTGCACAGGCCGTACCTGACAGCTTTTCTGGATGCCAGAAGCGGTATATTCACAGGCTTCTATGTTACATATAACCCAAGTTCAGAAGCAACGCTGATCGCCCTCAGGCGGGGGATCTTGGAATATGGTATCCCAGATAATATTTATGTAGATAATGGAAGAGAGTTCCTGACCTTTGACATTGGCGGCCTGGGACACCGTAGGAAGAAGCCTAAAAAGGAGGAAGAGTCATTTGAAGTACCCGGTGTATTTAAGCGGCTGGGCATCAACATGACTAACGCCATTGTCCGGAATGCGAAAGCCAAGATCATTGAGCGGCGGTTCCGGGATGTGAAGGATTCCCTTTCCAGGCTGTTTAACACCTATACAGGCGGAAATGTGATAGAGAAGCCCGAACGGCTGAAAACAGTATTAAAAAAGGATGCCATCTATACGGATGATGAGTTCAATGAGTATGTGGAAGCAGTTATAAAATATTATTTCAACATGATGCCTTATAACGGGGCTGTAGAAGCGGACAGAGGGAAAATCAAACAGGATGTATTTAATGAGCATCTGATTAAGAAGCGAACAGCATCAGCAGATGAACTGAACTTGATGCTGATGCGGAGCGGCCGTCCACAGAAGGTAAGCCGAAGGGGAGTCTATCTGAATATTGGCAGCGGGCGGATTGACTACTGGAATGATGAGTTTGTTCATCTGCTGTTTGGAAAACAGGTATATTTCCGGTATGACCCAGACAATTTAAGCAAGATCCGGATCTATGATTTGGAAGACCGCTATCTGATGAGTGTACCAGCAGACAATCAGGCTGTTCTTTCCTATGGGGCAAGCAAGGAAGAAGTGAAGACCGCCATGGCCAAGACCAGGCGTTTGGAGAAGATTGCAGAAGAATACAAAAGGAACGCTGTCATTGCAGAAGCTGACCGTATTACTGCAATGGATCTGGTGCTCCGGAAGGCACAAAGAAATAAAGAGAATTATAAAGGGAAGCCCAACCCCAAGGTGCTGGAAGTCCAAAGGGCAGACGAGGAACCGGCATTCCGTAAGGTAGTTGGAGGGGCTGACCTTGATACAATGATACAAAGCGCAGCCAGAAGGCAAGGAGGTAAATGATGAGTAAACAGTACAATGCAGAGCTTCAAGAGAAGCTGGAAAATTATCTGAAAAATGAGGGGTTGAGCCAGGCAAAGGCGGCCCCGATCATCGGGGTCAGTGCGGCAGTGCTGAGCCAGTACCGCAGAAGCATCTATGAAAAGGGCGACATTTCCGAGGTGGAAAAGAAGCTGGAGGAATTCTTCCGGATCAAGGAAGAACAGGCGGAGAATGTAAAGAAGGCAGAGCCGTTCAAGGCTTCCCAGGGCTATGTGGAAACATCCATCTCTGAAAGCGCCTATAAGCTGATCCGGTACTGCCAGCTAGAAAAGGGGATCGTGGTGATCGACGGGGATGCCGGGATCGGGAAGACTAAGGCCGCAGCTAAGTTCCTTCAGGACAATCCGGCTACGGCTGTGTACATAAAGGCAGCCCCCAGTGCCAGCTCCGTCCGCAGCCTGCTGAAAATGATCGCAAAGGCCCTTAAAATGCCGGAGAATCAGAGGACAGAGGATCTATCCCTTTCCATACAGGAGAAGCTGAGGAATACAGACAAGGTACTGATCATAGATGAGGCCCAGAACCTGAAGTTTCTGGCCCTGGAGGAGATCCGGGGATGGGTGGACGAAGATCCATTTACCGGAAAACCGGGGATCGGCATTGTACTGATTGGGAATGACGAAGTGTACAACAAGATGCTTGGAAAGCAGGAGGCGATCTTCTCCCAGCAGTTTAACCGGACAAGGCTCCACGGAAGATACCGGACAATGGATGTGAAAAAAGAGGATGTTTCCAAGCTCTTCCCAGTGCTGGAGGAAAAGAATATGCAGCAGGAGCTGAATTACCTGTATAACATCAGCCACAGCAAATGGGGCATCCGGGGAATGGTAAATGTGTTCAATAATGCGGTCAACAATGAAGATATATCTCTGGGAGGGCTTCAGAAGATGGCCAATACCATGGGAATCTTATTTTTATAAAAATCATACGGAGGTAAATGGAATGAAGTACATGAATGGAAAAGCAAAGATGTTGGTAGAAGGGATTGTGTTGGGAACAGGTACGATGGGAATGATAGCGGTGCTGATCGCTGAAGGCCGGATCGGGCGTCTGGGACTTCTGGCAGTGGTGCTGCTGATCGGGCTGTCCGGTGCCGGTGGCTGGATACTGGGAGTGCAGATGCGGGCCAAGCTGGACCGCGACCGGATCTGGATACAGGGATACAGGGCAGGCCGGACCGGTGAACTGGTTCAGAAGGAGGGAATCAGGATTGGAATCATTACCCAGAAATAAAGGGAGGCGGGGCCTCCCGCCTTAATGCAGCCGCCTACGGGTGCTGGTCGCAAGCCCAGAAAAATGCAGAGCGGGGTGAAGTCAGAGGATGGAGAAAGGAGGGGGAAGCGTGGAACAGAAAAAGAATCCTTCTGAACGGCTGGAGGAGTTCCTTGGATGGGTTGTTGAATGTGAAAAGGAGTATAATACGGCAGCCGAGACGGTGCGCAGGGAGGATATAAGGCTTCAGGATCTTCTGCATGAACTGGAATTTTCCCAGGATTATAAGGAGCGGAACCATACAGCCGGAAAGCTTAAGGACAGCCGGAAAAACAGGCGGGCGGCAAAGGATATTGTCAAGCGCAATGAACTGGTTGTGAAGTTCTTTGATGAGCAGTCCAGCCGGGGGATGCTTAAGCGGATGAGGCAGTTAGTAGACCGGCAGAAGTCAGAAGAAAAATATCTGGATGGAAAGAGGATTTACAAACCAAGAGCTGGTGATGGGAGCTGATTAAAATGGCAGGAAAAAGACTGACAGTACGGGAAAAGGCGGAGAAAAAGCGTCTGAAGAAGGAATTGCAGAAACAGGGTGTGATCCCTCTGGATAAAAAGAGACTGAACAGGAAACGTTTTGCGAAAGAAACCCAGATGGAATTCAGCCAGGAAATATCCATGGCAGATTTGAATGATGTGCTGTGTCTTTGGCGGGCGATTAGCTGGATGACGGCGGGGCATGAACAATTTCCAATTACTCCGGAACAGGTGGGAGTATGGAAGGTTCTGAAAATGGCTGTGGAGCTGAAACGGTTCTATGGAGAGGCAAGACAGAGGAATGTTCCAGTTACATATGGTGATGAGTACGATAAGGTGGTGAATCCCATATTAAAGATGTGAGATAAGATTATGGAAAGGTGGACATATGTTAAAAGAATATTTAACAACGGAACTAGAAAAAATCCAGAGCAGGAAAGATGGATACCTTCAGGAATGCAGGAAATTAGAAGCGGCGCTGAAGGAGGCGGATACGCTTCCTATGGAACAAGGACAAAAATTGGAGCTGATCCAGATTTTGAACGGAATGTTAATTGGGAAACAGGAGACGGTCAGACTTGCAAATGACCGGATCACCAAACTCACAGGCTTTTTAAATATTGTGGACAGAGCACAGACAGAAGAGAAAAGCTACTAAATTAAGATTTTTGGAGGTGCGAAATGAGACGATTACGCTTGATTAAGGTAGTTGTGCCGGAGATTGTGGCCTATTTTGGGGCCACTCCGGAAACTAAGAGGCCAGACTATAGATGCACAGAATGTGGATGCGGGGTTGATAAGGCATATGTCTGCTGTCCATATTGCGGATCAGAGTTTGACTGGGACAAGGTAAGGAAGCCCTCTCAGAGATTTTTAAGGGTGCTAAAGAGACTGTAGTAGTTTGGAGGACAAGATGGATAAAGATTTCTCAAAAGAATTTATGCATGACATTGCAGATCTGCTGGAATGCTGCAAAGAAGATCATACCGATAATGTTGATTTAACATTCACGATTGACGATTTGGAATTAAACGTGAATATCACATTTTCGGTCAAACAGATTGACAATTAAACTGACATTTGATTCAAAGGGGCTGTGCCCCTCCTAATGCAGCCGCCAAAATCGGCGCAGGTCACAAGCCCTGGCAAATGCAGAGTGGGAGAGGAGGTCGCTATGACTGTAAGTAAAAAAGTTGCAAAGAGCGGTGCGATCACGCTGCCAAGGCAGATCCGCCAGGAAGCGGGGATATTCCCAGGAACGCCGGTGGATATTGAGCAGGATGGTAATGGGGTACATATCAGGAAGCATATTCCGGTATGCCATTTCTGTGGCAGTGCAGAAGACGTGGCAGATGCCTGTGGGATTGAGATCTGCAGGGCCTGTGCACAGAAGATTATGGAGGCGTTTCAGTCATGATGGAAGTGAAGGAAAAGGTGGACCGGCTGGCAGAATTAAATCGTCAGATGGCTGCAATCAAAACAGAGGCAGAGCAGATCAAGGCATGGTTTGAAAAGCAGGCTGTGGAAGACCTGCGGGATACAAAAAACAAGACCGTAGAATACTGGGGAAATGAGAATTCCCGCGTGGTGGTCGGCAGCAGTGAGACCGTGAAGCCGGTATCCATGACCATGGTGAAGAAGCTGATGGGAGAGGTGTTTGGTGATTTTGTGAAAGAGGATGTCTCCTACACCATGACAGCCCCGGCGAAGCGGCTGTTTGCCATGATGTACCTGGGAAATTACACAGAAGGAAGTCTGGATGCTGCCATACGGGCCATCACGGGAGATGAGAAGATCCAGAGGACCCTGAAGAAGAAGTTGAAGGGAAAGTATGAGAAGGATACGGAGACCCTGATGCAGACTGCAGGACTTACCAGAGACCAGGCCAGCGACTGGGCGTATCTGACGGCGGAGATCATCAACTGGGAATGGATGCTGCAGATCCTGAAGGCCGCAGGCTGGGCCGGGACTCCGGAGGAAGCAGTAGAGATCATCAGGGCAGCAGTCATCGTGGATGAAGGGATCAAAGTAACGGTGGAATCAGAGGAATAAAACAGGGAGGAGGGACGGCAAATGCGGAAGATTGAGCCATTTCAGATAAAAAAAATCTATGCCATCGGAAATGCCCTTGGGATCACAAAGAGGGGCGGCGGGGAGGATGAGCTCCATGCCCTGATCCAGGGGATGACAGGCAAAGAATCCATAAAGGCCCTGACGAGCCGGGAAGCTTCTGCGGTGATTGCCAGGCTGGAGCAGCTCCAGGGGCCGGCTGCCTCTCCAAAGCCATCCAGGAAAAAAGAAAAGGAGCATCCAGAGCGGCCGGGCGGTGTGACATCCGGGCAGCAGAAGAAGATATGGGCATTAATGTATGAACTGAAAAAGCATGACCAGCTGCCGGAATCTGCCCCATTAGGGGACCGCCTGTGTGCCATCATCAAGAAGGAGCTGGGAGTGTATGCCATCGCACGGAAGCCCTTCGCCTGGATCACATTCAGCCAGGGAAATACGCTGATTGAAATGCTGAAGCGGTATGTAGAGAGCCAGAAGCGGAAGGAGGCGGGGCAGTGATGGACCTGCTGGATTATGTGGAGATGGAAAGCCTGGATGAGGACCAGAAGAAGATCGCGGAACTGGTAGGGATGGAAGGCTTCCGCAACCTGGTCCGGACCTTTGGCGGCACTGCCGTCTATATCCCCAAGGTGGAGAGCCTGGAGAAGACCGTGCGGGACCAGCGGATACGGGAGGAGTTTGACGGGAGCAATTAT
>CAUCBQ010000076.1 GCA_958441075.1 uncultured Clostridiaceae bacterium
GTGGGATACGGGCTCAGCTTTGACCGGGCAGTGCTTAAAAAATGCGGAAAGGCCGCGGTGGGACGCATGGTAATTCAGGGCGTTATGCTTGCGGTGATTATGGTTCTTTTAAAGGATATGTTTGCTGCGGCTGAAATGAAAACAGCCCTTATATTGTATCTGTTCCTTCCGCCGACTTTTGTGATTCCGGCTTATGCAAAAACGGAAGAGGATGGTATTTACTTATCCACTACAATTTCTTTATATTCTGTATTTACTATTGCCGTATTTGCAGTTCTTACAATTATGATGAAGGGTTAGAACAATCGCTATTTTATAACACATACTCCATCTGACAATCATAGGGCTCTTCTTCTACGTGCTTTTTGCTGTATCGTTCTGCCTCTGCACATCCCACAGAACGGTAGAAGGCCTGCGTTTCAACTGCAGAGTGGGCGGACAGGTACAGCTTTTTTGCTCCCTGCTTCCCCGCCCATTCTGCCGCTGCAAGAAAAAGAGTTCGTCCAATTCCCATTCTCCGCATATCCTCCGATACATGGAGATTGGTCAGATCCAGATATTCTCCATATCCCCCAAACCATTGGGCATCTACTGATACAAACCCTTTTAATGCGCCCTGATAAAATGCTCCGCAGACAAAGCCCCCGGAGCAAAGCAGGGATTTTAAATGGGCAATCAGCTGCTGATAGTCGGTTTCCGACCAGTCGTCTGTAAAGGGAGCGTCTTTGATGATCCAGCTTCCCTGTTCCTTCCGCCAGCATTTTACGACTGTCTGATGGCGGATAAAGCTGTTGAATAAGCTTCTGTTAATGTCCTCTGTGTATAAAATTTTATAAGATATCATAATTTCCTCCTGCGTTGAATGCAGTTTGACAGAGCCGGTGCATCCTGATTTATAATATCGTATTCAGGCATACTTATCAAGCTTTATAAAAAGGACGGCAAAACACTGTATTCCGGATTGTTCCTTTATCTGTTTCATGGTACAATTTATAAAACAGCTGATTGATTGTCTGACAGGAGGAATAAAGGATGGAGCGGGGAGACGTCAGCTTTACATTTCTTCATCGTGTAAATGAAATTAAACTGAATATTGAAGACGGGCGCTGGCAGTCTGCTCTTGCCCTTGCGCTGACTCTGCCGGATATCTGCGGAGGAATCGCATTTCCGGAGCTTGTAAAGCGCTACAGGGACGGACGGGTTATGCTGGATAAGCAGAAAAATCCATCCCGTGACGTGGGCGCACAGTATATCCGCTGGTTTGACGAATATGCAGCCGGCTTTTTTAAGGTATCTTCCGGAGATAAGAAACCCTATATCTGCGGAGAGCGCTGCTGGCAGCTTAGGTGTGAGTACCTTCACCAGAATAAGGGATTTTTAAACGATGAAAACGAAAATACGGTTCATTTTCATCTGGGGGTGAACTGCGGAACCTCTCTCTGTGAGCTGGACAGAGCCAGACGCCGGACAGACAGAACAGATATACGAATTGATATCGAACAGTTCTGCCTGAGGATGTGTCAGGCAGCAAAAAGCTACTATGATCAGTTTCACAGGGAAAAAAATTTCAGCCTTTACAATACACCGGTTTTGGATTTTATCCAGATCCGGAAGAAGGCCAGATCGGATGACCTGATGATTATTATGCATGGAAACGGAGCCTATGCCAATGGACTTAAAGACGCGTTAGGGGAGTTTCCGGGCCATATCCTCTGCTTTTCTACATGGGAAGAGAAAAGGAAAAAATTGGGGAATCAAAAGCCGTCGGTCTGGATTCTGTCAGAAAAACTGGCAGAGGAGGCAGATTCAAACTGGAAATCTCAAGATACAGCTTTGGCGATTCTTCTGATTAAAGAAGGGGATGGGAGAAGGACAATATGGGAAGATAGGGACGGGTGCATCACTCTGCCCCTGCCTTTGAAACCGGAATCCCTGCGCAGGGCAGTAAAGAACTGTTTTCAGCAGAGGGGGTGAGCCGATGCAGAATATACTAATAGCTCTTTTGGCAGGAATTATTTTAGCAGCATTGATCCGTCTGAATGAAAAAAACAGGCAGCTTGGACAGTTAAAGGAACTGATCAGCAGGGAAAAAGAAGAGACGGAAACACTTGGGCATAAGGTAAGGGCTCTTCAGGCCAGAGTTTCAGAGCTGGAAGCTATGGGGGATGAGGTATGGGATTTCGCCAATACCATCCATTTGTATGCATCTCTTTCCCGGGAAGAAACGGGACGGCAGTCTTTAAAAGAAAAGCAGATGGAAATTCAGCAGGCAGCAGAACACATTTTACAGCTGACCGGAAGGTAACAGAAAAGCAGATCAGGGCTCTCTTTTTTTTCGGCACAAAGTGGAAAAGCTGATATTCAGAATATCTGCGGCTTCCTGGAGAGTGGAGGTCTCTTTGATAACGCGTTGTATATAGGCGCGCTCAAACAGTTCTACTGCCTCCTTCAACGGTTTTATGGGATATCCTGAAATAAGCAGGCAGGCTGCATCTGCCGGTTCTGGACCGGAGGGTTCAGGAGAGGGATCGGAATGGGAAGCCTGCGGACTGTTCTGGTTCAGTCTTTTATAGGTATCAATGATCTGGTCCACATCATCGGTCAGACAGATATACTGCGCCAGATTTTCGATTTGCCGTATATTTCCTTTCCATTCCAGCTGGCATAAAGCCTTTATCTGGCTGTCAGTTAATGTAAGCTGCTTTTTGGAACAGTTAAAATCAGCGGCAAAACGATTGATGAAATAATCAAAAAACACAGGGATCTCAGCCTTGCGCTGACGGATAGGAGGAATATAAATATTTGCCACGCAGATGCGGTAATACAGGTCTGAGCGGAAGGTTCCCTCCTGAATCATTTCCAGAAGATTGCGGCCGGAGGTACAGATGATACGGGCATCGATGGTTTTGCTTTTTACGGAACCGATGGGGGTGAGGGTTTTGTTCTGCAGAAAATGGAGCAGCAGGGTCTGATTCGCCAGAGAAAGCTCATTGATTTCGTCGAAAAGCACTGTTCCGTGATTAGCGGCCTCAAGAAGGCCGATTTTTCCTTTGGGCGAAGCGCCTGTAAAGGCATTGGGCGAATAGCCGAAAAGCTCAGAGGCAAAAAGCTCGGAGGAAATGGCGTTGCAGTGAATCTGTATAAAGGGAGAGGGGGATTTGGAGCGGTGTTTTTGTATGTAATCGGCCAGATAGCTTTTTCCAACGCCGCTTTCTCCATAGATCAGCACATCCACCGGTTTGTCTGCCAGAAGAGCCGCTTTTTTGTAGATCTGTTTCATGACAGGGTCAGCCATGACCGGCTGCGAAGTCTTTGTTATACTGTTATATTCCATATCTTTTCCTTTTCTTAGACAGCGTAGAGGCGTCAATTCCCAGCTTTGCCGCTGCCTCTGCCGCATTGCGGCTGCTGTTCAGAGTGTTATTGATGAGACGGGTTTCAAAAAGCTCTACGGATTGCTTCAGGGTCATTCCGCCCATTGGAGTTTCCTCAGAAGAGGACTGGGAGAAATGCTGAAATTCTTCAGGAAGCTGGTCAGCGGTAATGGAGTCTGAAGGACACAGCACAACCAGGCTTTCGATTAAATGCTGCAGCTCCCGGACATTTCCAGGCCAGGGATATTTATAGAAAAGCTGAATAACCTCATTGGTAAAATATTTACTGGTGTGGTTTTGTGTATTGTACCGGTTGAGAAAGAAGGTAGCGAGCAGGGGGATATCCTCCGGACGCTGCTTGAGGGGCGGAAGCGTCAGCTCGATGGCATTCAGCCGGTAATAAAGATCCAGCCGGAACTGGTGCTGCTCCACCATCTGATGCAGATCCCGGTTGGTGGCGCAGATGATACGGAAATCTACGGGAACAGATTCGATGGCTCCAATAGAGCGCACCTCTTTATTTTGTATTACCTGAAGCAGTTTTGCCTGAATATCGAGAGGCAGCTCGCCGATTTCATCCAAAAATAAAGTTCCCTTGTGGGCCAGCTGAACCAGTCCTTCTTTGCCGTGTCTGGCAGCGCCGGTAAAGGAACCGGGCGTATACCCAAACAGCTCCGATTCAAACAGGGGCTTGGGGATCGTGGCCAGATTAACATGAATAAAGGTTTCGTCTTTTCTCAGGCTGTTCTGGTGGATAAACCGTGCCAGCACGTCTTTTCCGGTTCCCGACTCTCCTGTAAGCATAACGGATACGGAGGTAGGGGCCAGCCGGAGTGCCTTTCCGTAAATATTATACATTTCTTTATTAGCTATAATAATGTCTTTTCCAATACTGGGATTTCCCTGAAGATTCCTTAAATGATTTTCCAGAGCAAGTACGCGCATGGCGGATTGGGATACCTTATCCTGAAGGCGCATCATTTCGCTGTAATTGGTAATGGAGTAAATGATAAAATCAATTTCCTGCCGTTCGTTTACAACAGGGGATGCGGTTGTGAGGATATAATCCTTGGTATTGTAGCGCACCAGAGCGGTCTGGGCCTGCCCTGTTTCAATGACAATATCAATCAGATATTTCTGGTCCGGCAGAACGATATTCTCCTGAGGAGAGATCTCGCGTACATTGCGTCCGAAATACTGACGGATATCGAATTTTGCCAGATAGCTGTAGTAGCGGTTGCCCCATATAACGGTTCCGCAGCTGTCTGTTATAATCAGGCCAATTTCCAGAGTGTCATAGACACGGGCAACATCGCGCATTTTCATATGAGGGCTTTTTTTCACAGTGCAGTCTCCTTTTTGCGTTGAAAAAAATCAATTAATATGTCAAATATAACACATTAATTGAAAAATATCAATAAAATCAGGGCGTGTGATAAAAAAGAGAATGTGGATCGTGAGATACGGTCCATATTTTTTGCTCCGACTATGACAAGAAAGTAACAAGAATACAGGGCTTTTTGAAGTCGAGTGGAGATAAAAAACGGTAATTTCAACTGATTTTTTGAAAAAAACAAAAGTTGGCACGATTATTGCTTTTTAATTAATTGAATTCTAACAAAGAGTAGAGAAATATTTACAAAAAGTTAGTTAGAAAAATAACAAGGAGGTACGGTATGCATTACGAACATCATCGGTATGTAGGAAAGGTTTGTGTGGTAACAGGAGGCGCAAACGGCCTGGGACTGAATCTGGCACAGCGGCTTCTGGAAGAGGGCGCTTTTGTGGCAGCTCTGGATCTGGAGCAGGATACTCTGGATAAGGAATTTGCCGGACAGGAGAAAGTATTCTGCGCACAGTGTGATGTTTCATCCAAGGCATCTGTTGATGCTGCAATTGCAGCGGTGATCGAACATTTTGGACATATTGATGCTCTCTTCAATATTGCAGGCGTGATTGGACGTCAGTCCCTGTTAGACAGCACGGAAGAGCAGTGGCGCAGAGTAATTGACATTAACTTAAACGGAACGTTCTTTACAACCCAGGCAGTGTGCCGCCATATGGTAGACAAGGGAATCAAGGGCGTTATTGTAAACACCAGCTCTGTTGCATCTCAGATTGTTTCCCCAAATACAGGCGCTTACTCTGCAAGTAAGGGCGGAGTTACCATGTTTACCAAATTTGCAGCACTGGAAATGGCAAAATATGGAATTCGCGTATGCGCATTTGGACCTGGAACCCATGCGACGAGACTGACAGAGGGAACAAGACTGAATCCGGAACGCTGCGAAATGTTCCTGCGCAATATTCCTATGGGACGTTTTGGTGAGCCGGATGAGGCAACTTCCGTTGCATTATTCCTTGGTTCCGATGAGGCATCCTACTGTACAGGCCAGACCTGGATTGAGGACGGCGGAAACACACTGTTCTAAGCTTATTAAGCAAATGAAAAGGAGATAAAATAGAGTATGGACTGGCATGAGAAATATCGTGACAAACTGACAACAGCTGCTGAAGCTGTAAGCCATATTAAATCGGGTGAAAAAATTATTTTTGCGGACTGGATCGGAGAGCCTCCGGCACTGGTAGATGCGCTGGTTGCCCGCTATGAAGAGCTTGAAAATGTGGAGATTATCCATGGAATGAGCCCGGGTCCCAATGCATATGTAGATGCGAAGTATGAGGGGCATTTTCATCATACTTCCCTGTTTATAGGACCAAAGTCAAGAGCAGCTTACCATGAGGGCCGTGTAGATTACCTTGGAGGAACTAATTTCCATAACTGGCCGGATATGTTTGCTAAAAACCCGGATTTGAATCCCCATTGGGCATTTATTCAGGTGACACCTCCAAACGAGGACGGAATGTGCAGCTTCGGAAATACCTGCTGCTTTACAGAGCCGGCAGCAAGAACTGCAGATCGGATTATTGCCCAGGTAAACCCGGATATGCCTTTCTCCTATGGTCGTTTATTTGATTTATCAAAGGCAGACTACATTGTGGAGGAGTCCTCTCCTCTGTATACCATCGGCCGTGCAGAGCCTACTGAGAAAATCCAGAAAATCGCTGATTACTGTGCAAGTCTTGTAGAGGATGGAGCTACCATTCAGCTGGGAATCGGAGCGCTTCCGGATGCCATTGCCCGAAACCTGATGGATAAAAAAGATCTGGGCGTTCACTCTGAGACCTTTACAGAAGCCATGATGGAGCTGATTCAGGCGGGCGTTATTACAAATAAGAAGAAGACAATCAATCCGGGCGTCTGCGTTGTAGCACAGGTAGCGGGAAGTCTTGAATTTAATAAATTTATTGACCATAACCCAATGGTAGAGCTGCAGCCTGTAGATTATGTAAATGATCCATATGTCATCGGTCAGAACTATAAGCAGACTTCCATCAATGCCTGTCTTGAGGTAGATCTTCAGGGACAGGTAAACTCTGAAACAGTAAATGGACGTCAGTACAGCGGTATCGGCGGACAGCTCGACCATGTTCGCGGCGCTCAGATCAGTGAAGGCGGTAAGTCTATTATTGCATTAAACTCCACTGCAAAGAATGATACGATTTCCAAGATTGTTCCTTACTTTGCACCGGGTAATGTGACAACGGTTCCCAGATATGATGTGGATTACATTGTTACAGAATACGGAATTGCAGCTCTGCGCTATAAGACAGTACGTCAGAGAGCAGAGGCACTGATTGCCATTGCACATCCGAAATTCAGAGATGAGCTCCTTGCAAAAGCAAAAGAAATGGGTCTCATCCCGCTGAAAGGCTAAGCCGGGTGTGACATGGAAGGAAAAAAGATAAAAAACCGCTGGGCCGTGCTTTTCTGTATCTGCTGTAATACTTTTTGCTTTGGCGGAGTATATGCCTGGAGTGCTTTTTCCGGTGAACTGGCAGATTTTATGGGCTGGGATTACGGAAAAGTCACTTTAGCTTATTCAGTTATGCTTATGACCATTGCGATTATGGGTCTGGTAGGAGGTATGCTTCTGCAGCGCTTTGGAGCCAGAAGGCTGATGATTGCAGCCGGTATTATGTGGGGAATTGGATGGTTTCTTACAGGCCGGGCTTCCAGTCTCGTTATGCTGTATGGCTGCTTTGGAATTATGGCTGGCTGCGCTTCGGGATTCGGATATAATCCGGGAGTTGTAACGGCTGTAAGCTGGTTCCCGGACAAAAAGGGATTTGCCTCCGGTATGGCGGTGGGAATTTGCGGAATGGCTTCTCTGATCGTGGCGCCTCTGGCAAACTTTCTGCTGACAAAATTTGATGTAATGACAGCGTTTCAGATCATCGGAGGATGCTTCCTTTTGATCTCTCTGTCAACCTCCTGGTATATTGACGGACCGCCGGAGGGCTGGATGCCAAAAGGCTATAAGCCGGCAGCAAAGGCAGCGGCAGGAGAAGGAAAAAACTGGAGAGAGGTTTTAAAGGACCCAAGATGCTATTTGTTATGGGCAACGCTTTTATGTGCTTCCGTGGCGGGACTTATGCTTACGGGCCATGCTTCCAAGATTGGACAGGAGGTGGCAGGTATTACAGCCGCCCAGGCAGCGCTTTTAGTAGGCATTATGGCAGTGGCAAATTTTGCAGGACGTCTGGTTCTGGGGACACTTTCTGATATGGTAGGGCGCCATCAGGTGGTAATCGGGGTAATGCTTTTATGTGCGCTTGATATGGTGTTTTTATCAAGGGTATCCTCCTTCGGGGGCTTTGTAACGGCAATTGTATTAACCGGCGTCTGCTTTGGCGGAACCCTTGCAACATTTTCTGCCCTGAGCTCTGATACCTTCGGAGCAAAATACAACGGGATTAACTACAGTATCATTTTCACGGGCTATGGCATTGCTTCAATTGTAGGACCTAATGTGGCAACCTCAATTAAGGCAGGCACGGGAAGCTACTCCGGCGCATTTATTTTTGCCGCTGTGTGCAGCCTGATTGCCGCAGCTTTATGCTTTGCATCAAAGTGCCTGAATAAGAAAATGAACTGACTTAAAAAGGAGATAATTAGGTATGTTAAGTGTATTGGCAATTGTAATTCCTTTACTGCTTCTTGTACTTTTAATCTGGAAGCGGGTAAATATTGCGGTTTCTGCAATTCTTTGTACCGGTCTTATGGCATTGATGTCAGGGCTGAATGTATACGACTGTCTGACAAATGATTATATGGAAGCATTTGTTGGATATATTAAGAGCTACTGGCCGCTGATCTTCCTTGGCGCAAGCTTTGGTAAGGCAATGCAGCTTGGCGGCGGCGCAGAGGATCTGGCAAATCTGCTTACCTCTAAACTGGGTACCAAATATACCATTGCAGTGCTCTGTGTTACCACACTGGTTCTGGCATACGGCGGCGTATCCTGCTATGTAATCGTATTTGTTATGTATCCGATTGCACTGAATATGTTTAAGAAGGCAGACCTTCCGAGACACCTGATTCCGGCTATCGTAGCAGCCGGTGCATTTACGGCAGTAAATATCGGCCCGGGTTCTCCTTCTGTTGTAAACAATATCCCTGTTAAATATCTGGGTACATCTGCAACCGTTCTTCCTCTGTATTCTGCAATTATTGCAGCATCCTTCTTCCTTTTTGCAATGCTTTACTGCATGTGGCAGGAAAAGGTTGCAAGAAAGAAAGGCGAGCATTTCAGCGTTGATGCGCAGACCGAAAAAATGATGGAAGAATATGCAAAGAAAGAGCATGGAAACGGCTATATTGCATTTATTCCCCTGGCACTGGTTGTTATTCCCTTATTCTTCGGCGTTGACGTACTGTACACTCTGTTAATGGGATGGATTGCCATTGCAATTCTGTATTGGAACAAGATTGACAATAAGGTTGAAATTTTAAACTGTGGTGTTTCTGACGCCATGGGTGCAATTGTAGCAACTTCCGCAGTTGTTGGTTTCGGCGGTGTTGCAAAACTGACTGCCGGATATACAACAATGGTAGAGGTTGCAACCAGCATGGGAGGTTCTCCTCTGATGTCCTTCTCCCTTGGTACTGCTCTTTTATCCGGCGCCTGCGGTTCTGGTTCCGGCGGCCTTACGCTGGCTCTGGAAACACTGGCTCCAAGATATCTGGAGATGGGCATAAATCCGGGCGTTCTTCACAAGATTGCATCCTGTGCATGTATTACTCTGGATTCTCTGCCACATAACGGTGTTATGGTTACTGTGCTGGCATGCTGCGGCCTGACCCATAAGGAAGGTTATAAGCATCTGTTTGCAATTACTGTTGTTGGTTCCATTATTATATTGATTGAAGCAATCATACTGGCAAGTATTATGTATCCGATCGGGTAGCGGGACAGGTGATAGGCGATGAAAGGAACAATTGAGGACAGGCAGAAGGAGCTGGGGCGGCTTTATCCGGTATGGGAGAAGAAGACTATATGGGGATTTTTTCAGGCTGCAGCCCGGCGCTTCCCTGAAAAGGATTTTATTGCAGTTCAGGGAAAAGAGCCTGTCAGTTATGCAGAGGCTGAAAAAGAAATTCAGGCAGTGGCAAAGGGATTTCTGGCAGCCGGTGTAAAACCTGGATGTCATGTGGCGATGCAGATTGAAAACTGTCAGGAGCAGGTTTTGGTGGCGCTGGCTTTAAATGCCATTCGGGCTGTAAAGGTTCCGGTAAATATATCTCTGTCAGCCAGGGAGCTGGGCTTCGTTCTGAGTCAGTCTGAATCGGAATTCCTTGTTACAGGCTGCAGGATTAAGCTGAATCAGGGAGAAACCGG
>CAUCBQ010000077.1 GCA_958441075.1 uncultured Clostridiaceae bacterium
CTTTTCTTTTTATCAACATATTGTGTATAATGTGTGGATAAGTACAAGATATTGATATTTAGCTCAATGGCAGAGCAGGTGCCTCATAGGGATCAGATTCCAGGTTCGATTCCTGAAATGTCAATTTACCTGACAAGGCTTTTCGCGGATATTGCGAAAGGTGGTATTATTTTGAATGGTTTTATAAGTTGGATTGGCGGTAAGAAGTTAATGCGAAAAGTGATTCTTGAACAATTCCCTGAATCTGGTTCATTTGACCGATACATAGAAGTATTTGGTGGTGCCGGATGGATTCTGTTTGCCAAAGAATCGCATGCGAAGATGGAGGTATACAATGATATTAATGGTCAGCTTGTTAATTTGTTTCGAGTAGTTAAATACCATCCAGAGGCATTGCAAAAAGAACTTGACTGGAATTTGATGTCCAGAGAGCAGTTCTTCAATGCTTTACAGGATACAAAAGGCCTGACAGATATACAACGCGCTGCAAAGTTCTGGATTACAATAAAAGAAAGTTTTGGGTCGGATTGCCGTTCTTTTGGTGTAAGACCCAAGAATATAGAGGATGCGATTGCTTTTCTGCGAGAGACTTCAAAGCGGCTTCGAAAAGTAGTGATTGAAAATGTGGATTTTGAACAGCTTATTAAGACGTATGATAGAAAAACAGCATTGTTTTATCTGGATCCACCATACTATGATGCAGAAAAGTATTATCCTGATCGGTTCCAGCCAGAGGATCACATGCGTTTAAAAAATGCTTTGGAAAAGATTCAGGGCAAATTCATTTTGTCTTATAATGACTGTCCAGAGATTAGGGAGTTGTATCAGGGCTATAGGATTATTGAGTCAGACCGCAATGATAATTTGGCAGCCAAGATAAAAGCCAGAAGATACAGGGAGCTGATTATCAAAAATTATTAAAAACAAACACGAATGAGAGGTGGTGAGGCTTGGCAAGGGTACCAGATGAACGTCAGGAGCAGGCAAAGGAGCTGTTCCTGCAAGGTATGAAACTGATTGATATTTCTAAGGCTTTGGAGGTTCCTGTGGGGACGATCCGGAGCTGGAAGAAGCGATATAACTGGGATAAGAAATCCAATGCAACGTTGCATAAGCGCAAACGCAACGTTGCGAAAGCAAAAGGCGGTCAACCAGGAAACCAAAACGCTATTGGAAACCATGGCGGCGCTGCCCCGGAAGGAAATAAAAACGCAGTCACCACAGGAGAGTTCGAGACTCTCCTTTTTGATTGCCTGGAACCGGAAGAAAAGCAGCTGGCCGCAGCAGTGCCAAATGACAAGGAGCAGCTTCTCTTCCAGGAGATCCAGCTGCTGACCGTCAGGGAGCGCCGGATGCTGAAACGGATTGAGAACCTGCGGCAGGCAGATTTCACTACCGTCAAAAAGAAAAAGGGAACCGAAAAGGATAAGTGGACGGATCTGGATGAGAAACACGCAACGCTGGGCCAGATCCAGAACATAGAGGACGCCCTGACCCGTGTCCAGGCCCGCAAGCAGGCTGCCATTGATTCATTGCACCGGTTCGGCGTGGACGATGCCCGTCTGGAGATCGAACTTATGAAACTGGATATGGCAGCGCTGAAATTGGGAGGCCAGGAGACGGAAGTGGAAGAGGATGGATTCTTGGAGGCACTGAATACAGAGGCGGGAGACTTGTGGGGGGATTCCGATGACGATTAAGGAGCGGATCAGCCAGACAAAACAGAAGATTGAAAAGCTGAAAAGTCAGCGCAATATCTTAACAAAGGTTCAGATCTTCAAGTTTCAGCCCTTTTCACGCAAGCAGAAGCAGATCCTGACATGGTGGGTGCCGGACAGTCCTGTAAAGGATTATGACGGCATTATAGCAGACGGGGCGATCCGATCCGGTAAGACCGTCTGTATGTCCCTGTCCTTTGTGATGTGGGCCATGAGTAGCTTCTCCGGACAAAACTTTGCCATGTGCGGCAAGACCATTGGCTCCTTCCGGCGCAATGTTCTGTTCTGGCTGAAACTGATGTTAAAAAGCCGGGGTTACCGGGTGGTGGACCATCGTGCCGATAACATGGTGGAGATCAGCAGGGGACAGGTCACGAATTACTTCTACATCTTCGGCGGCAAGGATGAGAGATCTCAGGATTTGATTCAGGGTATTACTCTGGCGGGCCTGTTCTGTGACGAAGTGGCGCTGATGCCCGAGAGCTTTGTCAATCAGGCAACTGGTCGCTGCTCCGTGACGGGATCAAAGTACTGGTTCAACTGCAACCCGGACGGCCCCTATCATTGGTTTAAGGTAAACTGGATTGATAAGGCCATCGGCTACCTGGGAAAGAAAAAGGTCGCCAAGATCCGTGAGGAAGCAAAGGCCGCAGGGAAGGAACCGGATCTTAAGAAGCTGCTGTATGTCCACTTCACTATGGACGATAACCTGAGCCTATCGGAAGAGATCAAGGCCAGATACCGCAGTATGTACACCGGCGTGTTCTTTAAGCGGTATATCATGGGGCTCTGGGCGATGGCTGAGGGCGTCATCTATGATATGTTTGATCTGGATAAGCACACCGTTGATACAGAGGCTCTGGCTGCCGCATATAAGGCACAGACGGGGTATGACTTCTGGATCGACGATAAGTATGTAAGTTGTGACTATGGTACCCAGAATCCGACAGCCTTCCTATTCTGGCAGCAGGGAGCTGATAAGAAATGGTACTGCCGCAGGGAGTACTACTACTCAGGCCGGGATAAGGGCAGGCAAAAGACCGATGCAGAGTTTTCCAAGGACTTAAAAGACTGGCTGCATGGCGAGAGTATCCGCAGCGTGATCCTGGATCCGGCAGCCGCCAGTTTCAAGGCCCAACTGGAAAAAGACGGCTTTAAGGTTAAAAAGGCAAAGAATGATGTGATAGATGGAATCCGCTTTGTGGCTACGCTGCTGCTTACGGGTTCTATTTTTATAGATAAATCTTGTGAAAATCTGATCAAAGAGTTTGCGTCCTATATCTGGGATGCGAAAGCAGCAGACAAGGGCGAGGATAAGCCGGTGAAAGAACACGATCACGCACTTGATGCCCTCAGGTATTTTTGCATGACGATAATTAAGATGCGTCCGGGAATCCGGATTTTGAAGTGAGGTGGATTGGATGGATATATTATTTGACCCAAATAAAAACCGGATGACTAATATGCAGCTGTGCCGGCTGTACATGGACGAGTTTGTGCGTTCCAAGGAGCGGCGGTGGATGTTAGACGGGGAGGCATATTACAGAGTGGATAACCCGGAGATCATGAACCGGAAGATGTACCGCTACCGGGAAGATAAGACCACCGGGCAGATAGAAAAGGTACTGGATAGATCCAAGCCTAATAATAAGCGTGCGCATGGTTTTATGCACTTGCTGATTGAGGATAAGACCAATTATCTGCTTTCAAAGCCTTATACACTGACCTGCGAGGAATCAGAAGAGTATCTGTCTATGGTACAGGATACCTTAGGAAAAAACTTTCAGGACAGGCGCCTGATGCGTCTGGGTGTATCTGCCAGCAATGGCGGGATTGCATGGCTGCATCCGTATATCGATGAGCAAGGAAAATTCCAGACCATGATCATTCCGCCAGAACAGGGGATTCCACTTTGGAGAGATAACGATCATGAAGAGCTGAATGGCTTTATCTGGTTTTACAATGTTCAGGTCATCGAGGGACAGGAGCAGAAGACTGTCACCAAGGTGGAGTATTGGCTCCCAGAGGCCGTTGCTTATTATGTCTCCGATTCTGAGGGCGAGGGATGGGACTTGCGGCTGGATTCAGAACGCTATCTGGATGCGGTGGCAGATGAGAACAGCGAGTTTATGGAGCATTTTCATATTGGCAAAGAGGCCGGGAACTGGGGCAGGGTCCCGTTTGTGCCGTTTAAAAACAATGACTACGAGCTGCCGGATCTTAAATTTGTGAAGTCATTGATCGACGGATACGACAAGGCCCGGTCTGATGTGGCCAATTTCCTGGACGAGGTGCGCTCCATTGTGTACGCCTTAAAAGGCTATGGCGGCCATGATCTGGGTGAGTTTATGCGGGATCTGAATTATTTCCGGGCAATCTCTCTGGATGAGGATGGCGGGGCAGAGGCAATCACTGCACCTGTGGATATCGCAGCAGCCAAGGATGACTTTGACACGCTGCGGAAAGATATCTATGACTTTGGTCAGGGTGTAGATAAGAACAGCGATAAACTTGGCAATAGCCCCTCTGGTATCGCCTTGAAGTTTGTGTACTCCGGTTTGGATTTGAAATGCAACCGTATGGAGAATGCGTTTAAGGCAAGCATGGAGCAGCTGTTCGGCTTTGTGGATAAATATTTGGAATTGATCGGGGCAGGAAGCTACCAAGGGTGTGAGATCAACATTGTTTTTAATCGGGATATCGCAATTAATGAGAGCCAGGCTATTACCGACTGCGCCGCATCCAAGGGTATCATTTCAGACGAGACGATCATTAAAAACCATCCGTGGGTTGAGGATGCCGCAGAAGAGCTTGAGCGCTTAAATGCCCAGCAGGAAGCCGAGAAAGCGGAATTATCCGATATGTTCCCGCCGAACTTGGATGGTAAGGAAGGTGAGGCTTAATGGGATACTGGCAGGAGCGTCAGGAGGCCATGTACAAGGCCGGAGAGATGCAAGTCAACAAATACTTCGTCCGTCTCGAAAAAGCCTTTAATCAGACGCGCAGAGAGCTCCAGAAGACTATTGACGCATTTTACTTCCGGTATGCAGAGGAGAATGGTCTTTCCTTTGCAACTGCCCAGAAGAAGCTGGACGCAGAGGAACTGGGAGAGTTACGGGAGTTTATTGACCTGGCTATGAAGAATATTGGAAAATATAATCAGCAGGTCAATAATATGTCCATCAAGGCCCGGATCACCCGCTATCAGGCTCTGGAGGCACAGATAGACGCAATTCTCCGACAGCTGTATGCCATCGATTATGAGGCAGGGGTGGAAAAGACCATGCAGGAAGTCTATGGAGATACTTACTACCGTACCTGGTACAATGCAGATCAGTATCATGGTTTTCACGCGGAGTTTGCACAGATAAATCCGACCGTTGTGGAAAAGCTTCTGGAATATCCGTTTAATGGTGCAGCGTTTTCCGAACGGCTCTGGAAACAGAAGAACCATCTTCAGGCCCAGCTGACGGAAGCAGTGACAACGATGCTCATTCAGGGCAGACACCCGTCCACGCTGACAAAGGATTTTGCCAAGAAGATGAATTACAAGAAGTTTGATGCGTACCGGCTCCTGCATACAGAGAGCTCCTTCCTGATGAGTGAGGCTGCTCATGCAGGATATAAAGAGGATGGTGTGAAAAAATACGAGATCCTTGCTACACTGGACAGCAAGACCTGTAACGTCTGTGGAGAACTGGACAATAAGGTGTATGAGGTTGGGAAAGAGATAACAGGCGTCAATATGCCACCCTTCCATCCACTGTGCCGGTGTACTACAGTCCCGCACTATGACGATGCTCCAACCGAAGGGCTGACCAGAGCAGCTAGGGACGCAGATGGGAATACGATTGAAGTTCCGGAGGATATGAGCTGGAAGGAGTGGAAGAAGAAGTATGTCGATAAGCAGGAAGAGAAGCCTGGACTGCAGAAAGAAGAAGCAGAGGCTGTGAAACAGACTGGCGGTAAGCAGTATATCCCATATGATGAGGGTGATCCAAAAGATGTTTCTGCTGTGAAAGCATATAGAAGGATCAGCAGAGACAACAGCGATGTTAAGAAAATTGTACAGCATACTAATTTTACGGAAAAAGAGGTACAGCAGATAAAACGTCATATTTTTTACAATAAGCATCGAAAGTATGACGGGTACGGTATGCTGTCTCCTGATTATGATATGGCTGTTGCATGGAAGCGTTTATGTGATGGAAATCCTGAGGGACGGGATATTTTACTTTTACATCATGAATTACTTGAAAGTACGTTAGAAAAAGAATATAATCTAACTATAGCAGAGGCTCATAAGAGAGCCAAAAAGCAGTTTGACTGGGAAAAGGCTTTAGTAGAAGCAGTCGGAGAGGATGGTGAGCAATTTGGTATACTGTGATTACAAGGAGAATACGGCAGATACGGTAACATATCTTTATGGCGGTGATTATGAAGATGTTACAGGAATCGTAGTTTTTTATTTCGAGGATGATGTGATTGAGATTGTAAAAGAACCAGATGTTGAACCGGCACCAATGCGTCACATAAAGCGCCTCTATGGAGCTCAAAGAGAAAATTTCAAAACGGGAATATTTAAGAAAAAAATATCTTACGAATCATAATACCACCAGTCAGAAATGGCCGGTGGTATTTTTATACGCAAAATTAAGGAGGAATCACAATGGGAAGTCAGGAATTTTTAAACATCTGCAAGGCCAAGGTAGCAGAGTATCACAACCAGAAGAAGGACAAAAACGATTTAACACCAGTAATGACAGTAAACGATGTGTTTGTAGTCTGGTACAGCAAGAGCCTCCAGAATCATAAGGCTCTGCTCAGTACGCCGGTTTCAGATGGTATGTATTATGAGCTGACTTACAACGGCGATAAGAAAGAGCTGTACTTTGATGCTTATAAGAAGTGGGAAAATATCTGTTACCCCATGTAAGGTGCGTTGCGACGTCGCAACAGGAAGGAGAGAATTATGGGTAGATTTTTAAGATGGCTGAAACGGTTCTTCTGTCGGGCAAAGCCTGGATGTGAACACCAGTATAGAAAGCACTGGTGCCGCCGCCATGGCCCTTATGGTGGGTATGTGAGACGGTGCGTGAAATGCGGGAAAATTAGTCATAGCAAGTTATAGAATTAGTCATAGGCACGCAGGCAGGTAGAAACTATGGTTGACATTTATTGTGATGGTGGGAGTTTTTTGGGGATAGATATGGAATATGATATTTTAACAGAAGTCATGCGAGATAACATTATAAAACCGAATGATTTTATCCCCATCCGGTTTTCTGACGGAGGCAGAGGAGCCGTTAGAAAGAAAAGCATAAATGGTTTTTGCGAAAGCCAAGCAGAAGTATAAGCGTTCAGGTATAGGCCTGGGCGTTATTTTTTCGCCTTTTCGGTACCGCAGGCGAAAAAGAACGGGACATCACCGGACGCGACCGGGATAACAAGCGAAGATGAATCGAAAGGAGCAACCGAACATGAAGAAAGAGGAACTGATTGCGAAAGGTTTGACAGAAGAGCAGGCCAATGCCATTATTGGCATTTACACAGAGGAAATGAAGGGATTTATTCCAAAGTTACGTTTCGATGAAGTGAATACGGCTAAAGCCGATTTGGAAAAACAGGTGGCTGACCGGGATAAGCAGCTGAAAACACTGAAGGATGAAGCTAAGGACAATGAGGCCCTTCAGGCAAAAATATCAGAGCTTGAGGACGCCAATAAGCAGACAAAGAAGGACTATGAGGGCCGCATCCGGGATATGAAGCTGACCAGTGCCATCAAGGACCAGCTGACGGACTGCAAGTATCCGGATCTGGTAGCGGATAAGTTTGACCGGACGAAGCTGATCCTGGCAGAGGATGGAACGGTGTCCGGCCTGACAGAACAGCTGAAGACGGTAAAGGAGACTTATAAAGAGCTGTTTACCCCTCCGGTTTCTGGGAAGACCCCGCCTAATAACGGGAAGACTACCCCACAGGTCACAGATGATGCGGCGAGGAGGGAACAGCTGGAGAAGTTGATCAATGACCCAAAGACTCGTCTGGTGGATCGAATCGCAGCAAGAAATGAATTGTTTAGCCTGGAACAGGCAGAAAGTGAGGAATAACATATGGCAAACCAGAAAGGAACAGGAACTATTTGGAATTTACCTAACTATGCAGGAGATTTATTTACTGCGGATGCAACTAACACTCCAATTTTAAGCGCCATCGGTGGCTTGACCGGAGGTGTACAGACTGAAAACTTTGAGTTTCCTACAAACTCTCAGTACAGTCTTCCGGAAGCAGCACAGCCAGAGATCACAGAGACCGCGTCTCTGACCGCACCAGAAGCCGAGGAGATCGTGAGAGCGCAGAACACTAATGTGACTCAGATCTTCCATGAAAAGGTTTCTATCTCTTACGTAAAAGAGTCCAACCGTGGCCGGATGAGTGGTCTGAACACCGCAGGTCAGCAGAACAACGTGGCTACGACGGAAAAAGACTGGCAGATCGCCCGGAAGCTGGAGAAGATTTCCCGTGACATCGAGTATACCATCATCAATGGCGTGTATCAGAAGGCTACCAATGCAACCACAGCCAACAAGACCAGAGGCCTGATTGCGCTTTGCGGAGGCGATGGCGGCACAAAGGTAGATGGTAAGAGCGCAGCATTGACTAAAGCTCTCATGCAGCAGCTCTTTAAGGCTATGTATGACGCAGGAGCAATCTTCTCCAATATGGTTCTGTATGTGGGCAGCACTCAGAAGCAGATCATTACAGATATTTACTCGTACGCACCGACTGACAGAAATGTCGGTGGCACTAACATTAAGCAGCTTGAGACTGACTTTGGAAACATCGGTATTGCCCTTGACCGCTTCATGCCGCAGACTGCAGTTCTGGCAGCGGAACTGTCTGTTCTTGCCCCGGTGTTCCAGCCGGTACCTAAAAAGGGTAATTTCTTTTATGAGGAGCTTGCCAAGACCGGAGCATCGGAAGAGGGACAGATCTTTGGTCAGTTCGGTCTGGATCATGGTCCGGCATTTATGCACGGTGCAATTACCAACCTGAAAGGATAAGGTGAATTATGGCAGATTTTGATATGAACGGAATCCCGCCGAAAATCCGGGAACTTTTTGAAGCACGGACAGGTGCAGCTGTCAAGGATGCAGTTGGAGCGACACCTACAAAGGAAGAGTTTAATGCACTGCTTAAATCCCTGAGAGATGCTGGGATTATTGCAAAATAAGGAGGCAGCCATGACATTTTCTGAGATGCTGGAGACCGTAGAAAAGAATCTGGAGCTCGCAGTAGGAGAACACAAACTGTTGATTTCGGATGTGATCCTGATGGTGTGTGATTACTGCCACCTAAACGAGAACTGCATTCCGGATATTCTGGAACCGGTGATCCGGAAGAAGGTTAAGGGGATTATGGATTATGAAGAGGCCAATGGAACCGGTTATCACCCGGAGGTAGCCAGCATCAAGGAAGGTGATGGAAGCATTACCTGGGCCCAGACGGACGGGAACACAAAGGAGAGCATCTATGGGCTGTCTTCCAGTGATAAGGCAGCCCTGCGCCGTCACAGGAGGTTGAGAGGCTATGATTAACCCATATGCAGTAATGTATGATGCCAGAATGACAGTGAAGCGCTGGCAGGAGGTAGAAAAGGACGAGTATACCCGGAATGAACTGGAGGTTGTGGCACAGGATCGTCCTTGCCGGTACAGTTCTTCCGGACAGGCTTCGATCGGTGCCCCAAATCCCTCTGTTCAGAACAGTCATAAACTGTTTTGCGGGCTGGAGGAGGATGTTCGGGAGGGAGACCGGATTGTGGTTACTCTGCGTACAGGAAAGACCGTAGAGCTTACCCTGGGAGAGTGTCACCCGTATACCTATCAGTGGCAGTGTGAAGTAAAGAGGGATGATAATGCATGAGCAGCAGTAATTACCGCAGGAACGAAGCCGCCATCAGGATGTTCCGAAAAGAACTTATGGATATGGTGGATGATATCCGGGAAATCGATAAGAGGGTGCTTAACCAGGCTGTTAATGAGGGAGTTGCTTATGCTAAACGAAGGACACCGGTAGGAGCGCACCCGAACCCGGTAGTCTTTACCATCAGGAACGGCCCTAAAGTGGGTGAGGTTGTCAGCTTTAAGGTTTCTAGCCCTGGTGTGGGAGGAAAACTCCGGGAAAGCTGGCATAAGCTGCCGACCAGACGCACTGCAGGCGCCCTGGAGACGGAGATGGTCAATAACATGGAGTATGCGTCCTATTGGAATTATGGACACAGGATCGTTACGAAAAAGGACGGCCCGACAAAAGGTTTTGTAAAAGGAACTCATGTGCTTGAAAAAACACAGAATTATGTATCCAAACGCATGATTGCATTAT
>CAUCBQ010000078.1 GCA_958441075.1 uncultured Clostridiaceae bacterium
CGCCGCTTTCGCTCTCGTTTCCACTCTGGCCGCCTTCTTCGCTTCCGCCGCTTTCGCTCTCGTTTCCACTCTGGCCGCCTTCTTCGCTTCCGCCGCTTTCACTCTCGTTTCCGCTCTCGCCGCCCTCTTCGCTTCCGCCGCTTTCGCTCTCGTTTCCGTTTTCGCCGTCCTCTTCGCTTCCGCCGTTTCCGCTCTGGTCGCCTTCTACAGAGCCGCCTTCATTTCCACTTTCTTCAGAACTCCCGGAGTTTCCACCCCCCCCCCATTTTCAGAGGAACTATCTGAACTCTGCTCATTTCCGCCTTCTTCTGACTCTGCCCCTAATTCCTGAGCAAACGCTGTACTTGCTGCCATACCTGTATTTGTGCAGGCCAAAGCTACTGCCATCAGCATTGCCGTATGACGTGAATGCTTCTTTAATAATCTTCTTTTTATCATACTCATCTTACCTCCAAACCGGACTCTATGTGTTGATGCTATCATAGCACTTGAGGGTTACAATCCGGTTACAAAATGGAAAAAGGCTAAAATTTCTTATTTTTTATTCAAAATAAACAATTTTTGATGCTATATCAAAGAAAAACAGGCACAGCCCTTCATAGACCGCACCTGTTCTCAGCTCAAATTTTCTAAAATCCATTCTCCTACAGGATCAGCCTCGCCGCCCCATAGATACCCGCGTCATTTCCAAGGGTAGCCAGACCCAGCCTGGGTTTGTTCCTGGAAATAGTCATAAAATAGTCGTAATCCTTCTGAACCATATCGATAAGAAACTGGCCCGCTTTGGATACTCCGCCTCCGATAACGAAAATATCAGGGTCCACGATCAGAGCTGCCTGAGCCAGCGCCAGACCCAGATAATGACTTACCACCGCCATAACCTCCAGAGCCAGTTCGTCCCCCTCCTTGGCTGCATCCAGTACATTTTTAGCGCTTACATTGTCACCGTACCGGCGCAGAGCCGATGGAGCCTCGCTGGCTGCCATCTTTCTTCTGGCCTCTCTGGCAATACCTGTAGCGGAACATATCTGTTCCAGGCATCCCTGACCGCCGCAGTTGCAGTATTCCTTTTCTTCGTCTCTTACATGGATATGGCCGATTTCTCCTGCCAGGCCATGGCGTCCTGCTACGATCTTCTGATCCAGAATCACTCCGCCGCCTACCCCGGTACCAAGGGTAAGCATAATAAGATTGTCATAGCCTTTTCCGCCTCCCTGCCACATCTCGCCAAGGGCAGCTACATTGGCGTCGTTTCCGCTCTTTACAGGAATATGATCCAGCAGAGCGCTGAGTTCCTTCTGAGGATTTACATTTCTCCAGCCCAGATTCACACATACCTCTACGCTTCCATCCGGCATCACAGGACCGGGCACTCCCAGACCAACTCCTGCAATATCCTTTTTCAGATCCAGCCCCATGGCTGATACTTTTTCCCGAATGGAGGCCGCAACATCGGGAAGAATATTTTTTCCATTTTCTTCCTTTCTTGTCTTTACCTCCCACTTATCCAGCAGTTCTCCGGTAATCTCAAAGATTCCCAGCTTTACGCTGGTTCCTCCTACATCTACGCCGATACATTTCATCCCCATAGTATTTTCTTCCTTTCTTTGTGTCAAATTTTTCCGGACTTTACCTAAGCCGGATTTCCTGCATCTTCTGAGGCCCCATGACCAAAAGGGTACCCGGCATATTTCCGGCTGAAACCTTGGATACAGGAAAATCAAAGGTTCCGTTAAATTTCTCCGTTCCCGCCATATTGTAAACCAGACAGGAATTGTCATTATAAAGCAAAACCAGATCCTTATCTATATCAAATCCCGAATACTGGAAAGCAAAGGTGGTTTCAAACACCTGACTGCCGTCTGCCCGGTACACATGAAGCCGGTACGGGTCCGATCCCTCAGAATTGTCCGTAATCACAGCCGCATACCGATCGGTATAACTGATACTGCGGATATTTTCATCTAACAGAATCTGGGCCACAGATTCCGGAGAGGTCTCAATTCGGGTAGAAAAAAACTGCAGTCCCTTGTCCGTAAAAATCACCGCATGGCTGTCATCCATAAAGCGCACCCGGCCTGCCATAGCGTCGGATAAATCCTGAGGCATAAATACGCCTACCACTCGCTTAGGATCATTTTTTCCCAGACCAAAGTTGTAAAATACGACCTTATTTTTAATCATCCCATCTTCTAAATACATAAAAGAGGTAATCCACTGGGTTCCTCCGGGAGACAGGCTTACATCTATAGGATAGCCGTCGCCGGACAGAAGAGATTTCACATAGATATCAAGGGGATTCCCATCCTTTTTATAAAGGTAAATGTAGCTGGCCCTGGAGTCCTCCTCCACAGCAGCAGTAACACCCTTTGCAGAAACAGAAAGCTCCAGAATCGGCAGAGAGGTTGTGGCCTGCCCCTGAAGGCCGTTTTTATCACAAATATAAATGGAATTTCCCTGACGGTCTCCAATGGCGGCAAAATCACCGTTGACAGTAATCATGGGATGCTTCATCTCATAGCTTAATATCCACACTGCTTTTCCTCTGGAATCCAGATAAGACGCTCCATCCTTAGTATATTTAATCACGCCGTCGGCAAAATCTGCAAACCCCGAGAAATTTCCCTCTCCCGCAGCAGCTTCCACCGGTTCCCCCTGGTTAAAATCTTCCTCCCAGACAGTCTCATAGTCTGCAAATGACATATAACGGTCATAGTATATAAATCCGCCCGCAGCAGCCACAGCCAATATACCGACTGCTGCCCCAATGCGAATCCGGCGCTTAATACTTCTCTGACGGGCTCTTTTTAACAGTTCTTCGCTGTCCTCATTCTCCGCAGAAAAAACGGAAGGAGAAACCATCTGGCTTCTCAGCTGCTTTTTTTTATTTTCACGGCTCATTGAACGGTTGCTGCCCATTTTGTACTCCTGAATATTTAATATACCAGTTAAGTATACAACATTTTCGGAGGTTGCGCACTACTATTTTACGGCATGAGAAGCTTCTGCCCTGCATAGATGCTGTTCTGGTCCCCCAGATCATTGATCCGGCAGATTTCATTCACCTTATTTACATTGTGATAAACCTTAAAGCAGATGCCATAGAGCGTTTCACCCTCCCCGACTGTATAGATCTTATACGCGGGAGCATCGGCAGCAGCTTCCTCTGTTTCCATGAGAAGAGCTTCTCCGGAAACGTTCTCCGGAGCCTCGCTGGAAATAACCGCTGTTTCCGCCGCTGTGGTTTCCTCCATGGTTTCGGGCGTGACAGCAGAAGGCTTTTCCCCTACTGTGACCTGGGGCATCTTTTCCTCTGTGGGATGGATACCTGCCTTTGCCTCATGGATTCTTCCCTCCGGAAGCACCGATGCAATTACACTTTCCATTTCATGCATTTTTTTATAGTTATTAAACATGGCTACGCCGCCTGCCAGAACAGTTACAGCCAGAGCCGTACACACCGCTGAGAGTGTTCCTACTGTACTCTGACGGCGGACAGCCTCCCCTCTGCGCTCCTCCATTTTCTGTCGGAAATCCTGAATGGCACGGTCATCTACCCCTGTTTCCACTCTGGAAATATCCTTTCGGGAAATCATATACTCCTGCATCATCTCATTGCGCTCATAGTAAATGCTGAAGCCCCTGAGCTTGTAAAATCCATCTGACGAGGTAATATATACTGCTTCCTCCCCTTCCAGGCCGCTGTTTAAATACATCAGCTGATTTTTACCTGTGAAATAATGGCTGTGCTCCCGCCAGTAATTTAAGGGATTTAAACTGCAGCCCGGATTTCCGCACAGAAACCACCCTTGCACCGTACGCTTGGGAAACCGGTTTTCTACCTCCTGATAAGCCTTTTTCCAGGCGTCCTCCGTAAATACAACCTTTTCCCCTTCCTTTGCAACCGTTTCCATTTCCAAAGCCCCGTCCACAAATACGTAAGGCATGTCCTCATGAATCTCTCTGTTTCCCAAAAGAAGACCCACCCGCAGATCTGTCTCCCTTTCGGGCCTTAACTGCTTTAAATATGTATTGACATAATCCTCCACATACAGCTTTAAAACCTGGTCACGCTCTCCGATCTGCCGTATATTCTTCGGCAGCCTCGGAAACAGCTCATATAATTCTCCCATCTGCTCACCCCTTTTATACCGCAGCGAAACACGCTTCGCAGGTTTCGCCGCTGATTAGCGGCCGTCAAATGTCTGTTCACGCGAGCGTGACAGCCATTTTTCTCATCGCCGCAACAAAAAACATACCTGAAAAAATCCAGGTATGTCTCAGTATAGCAGGTATTTTACGCAAAGTTTGTCATATTATGGCTGCATTTTCCCAAAATCGTTCGACAAGAGAAATACTTTCACAAATGCAGTCCGCCATTTTCATTACCATAGACAGACGGACACTCTGGAGCATCACAGGATCGCGGCTGCCTGCACCTCCTACAATCCCTGTGATGGAGATATCTCCCACAGCCTCTAATTCCTTTGATACTCCAAGCCCCGGCTGCAAAGCTCCCCGTCCCAGAGTGGCATAGCCCACATGATCCAGGCTGCCTACAGAGGCGTCAATGGCTACCACTACATACCGGGAATAATGGGCCCGGATGTAGCGGATGTAAAGCTCCAGGTTCATGGCATGTACCGGCTTATCCAGAGTTCCAAGCACTGCGGCGCCCTTTAAACGCCGTCTCCTCAGCTTGTGCCCCACCAGAGGCCCCAGACTGTCGCCTGTAGACCGGTCTGTGCCAATACAGAGGAACATAACGCCTTCTTTTCCGCTTTCCTCCATTTCATCCATAATCATGCGGTTCAGATTCACTGCAAACCGCTCTGCCTCAAACTCTCCCGCTGTATCATAATATGATATATCTTCCCGGCTGGAAACGCCGAAGGTTTTCCACAATTTCATATCTGTACTGTCTCCTTATCCACGGAGGCTAAACTTTTTTCACCGTTTTTTATAGTATAGACTATGAAAATGGGAAATATGCATGGCTTTTTAATCGAAAAGCTTTTCTTTGTACACGCCCCTGCGGATCAGATCCCGGATGGCGTCTTCCACTGCCTGCTTATCCTCCTGATAAGTTACGCCGAACCATTTATCCGGTGTATCCAGAACCCGGACCTTTGCCCTTCCCTGCTGTACCAGATCATCAATGATTTTGGGGAGCAGGTACTCAGCCTTAATATCCTCCGGCTTTAATCCATCCAGAAACTGAGGAAATCCCTTCTCCAGCTCATTCAGAAAGCCCACCGGAAGCCCCCACATATTCATGGAAACCGGCTGATCTGCCTGTACGGATACAGGATTTCCCGTTTCGTCTGCCGCTGTAAGTCCGTCCTCTGTTCTGCGGATGTCATAGGTTTCCGTTACGTTTTTAAGGAAGCCCTCTTCCACATGGCACACGCCTCTGGTAACGGTTCCATTGTCACTTAAGGTATTTTCCAGCACAAATCCGCCCATACAGATATCATAAACCTCTGTATCATCCCTCATCTCGTTTACCATATAATCATGGATTCGGCAAAAGCCTTCCTTTCCATAATAGTCGTCTGCATTGATAACCAGAAACGGGCAGTCAATCAGTCCCTTTACCATCAAAACAGCCTGACCTGTTCCCCATGGCTTTTTGCGGCCCTCAGGCACTGCATATCCTTCGGGAAGGGCATCCAGCTCCTGATATGCATAGATCACCGGAATCTGCTTTGCAATCCGATCTCCGATAATCTCCTTAAAATCCTTTTCCAGATCCCTGCGAATAATAAACACTACCTTGTTAAATCCGGCCTCAATAGCGTCGTGAATGGAATAATCCATGATAATCTCTCCGTTTGGCCCAACGGGAGCCAGCTGCTTAATACCTCCTCCAAAACGGCTGCCAATTCCGGCTGCCATAATCACTAATGCTGTTTCCTTCATAATCCTCTTCCTTCCTTTTAAAATGACATTATTATACTACATATTTCTATAGATGGAAATGACATTTTCCTTTCTGCTCATTTCCTCCATAAAGCCTTTTCCGCTAGCTTTGTAAGCACCTTCTGCACCCTCTTTACATCCTCATAAGGCACAGATTCATTGGGTTTATGAGCCAGCTCCAGGCTGCCGGGGCCATAGGACATACAGTTATGGTTCCCCAACGTACCTGCAATCACCGCTGTATCTGTATAACCGTTAAATGCACCTGCTGCTGCCTCTTTTCCGGTTACATCTTTTACTGTTTCCTTCAGACAGGCCAGCAGCGGCGAAGCAGGATCTTTTTCCACATAGGGCCTGTCTCCTGTAATCACATAGCTCCCCTTTACTCCCGGAATCTCCTCCTCTGCTCTTTTTACAGCCCGCTCTACCATAGCGCAGGCAGCTTTTGTATTTACCGGAGGCACCAGACGCATATCAATCCACACCTTACAGCTGTCCGGCACCACATAGGGCCTGTATCCGCCCTGAATCTGACCAAAAGTAACTGTAGAAATCCCCAGATCATGGTGAGAAGGACAGGCGGCAATCTCCTTTCGTATGTTGCTTATAACCTCTGCCATAGCCGCAATGGCGTCTGCCCCCTTCCATGGATTGCTGGCATGGGCGGTAATGCCTGTAATTGTCAGTTCAAACCAGGTTCGTCCCTTGTGAGCCACCTGAATCTGACCGTCTGTAGGCTCTGTATCCAGAATCCAGTCCTCCTCTGTAACCCAGCCGGAACGGATGGCCTGCTCCACGCCCCGCATAAAATCCTCTTCATCTACAGTGCAGATCATGGAAAATGACCGCTCCGGAAGCTCTCCTCTCTTCCCGGTCTCCCGTACCTGAGCCTCAAAAGCCGTCAGGGCGCAGGCCAGACCGGACTTCATATCGCAGGCCCCTCTTCCGTACAGGCGGAGCACCGGCCTTCCATTCTCCTCTTCTTCACATACTACAGCGCCTAACGGCGGCGTCTTTTCATCCCAGCCGCCGCCCAGCATCACTGTATCCATATGGCATATGTAAACCAGACCCGCTTCTCTGGTCTTTCCCGGTATCCGTGCCATCACATTAAACCGTCCCGGAAGTACCTCTTCCCGTACCACCTTCATCTGTTCTGACAGGGAACCTCCCTGACTTTCACAGCACTGGCATAAATACTCATAAACCCAGCTTCCAAGCTCTCCTTCATAGGCTCCGGGATCTGAGCTGTCTATGGACACCAGTTTTTTTGTCAGCTCCCAGGCACGTTCCTCCCAATCCGTATTATTTTCAAATACCATCATATTCAGCTTCCTCCCAATATCTTTTCCATTACTGCTATTATAGGCTTCCTTCTCCGGTAATACAATACCGCAAAGCTCTTCCGGTATAAATCTGGCCGCGTATTTTGTGAACACATTTCCTGTAAATGTCCACAGCCTGCGGACATTTGCCACAACCTTTTCATTGTACCTGTTTTAGTAAAAAAGGTGGTTGCACTTGTAGTGAAACACGCTTATTATATGGTTGGATCAAAATGCAGGTTTTGACTGAAAATGAGTATTAAAAAGGAGGTTTATTCTTTCGTTATGAAAGAAATCAAAAATCCATTCTGGCGCATAGCCGCTGAATATGGAACTATCACAATCAGTATCTGGATCATGGTGGTAGGAATCTATTTTTTCAAATTTCCAAACCACTTCGCTTTTGGCGGAATCACCGGCTTTTCCACTGTTATCAGTGAAATAACCCACTGGTCAGCCAGTGATTTTACCTTCATTACAAATATGGCCCTTCTGGTTCTTGGCTTTATCTTTCTCGGAAGAAGCTTTGGACTGAAAACCGTTTATGCCACGGTTGTTATGTCTGTAAGCCTTTCTCTGCTGGAGCGTATTTACCCACTGACAAAGCCTCTGACCTCAGAGCCTCTTCTGGAGCTGATGTTTGCAATTTTCCTGCCGGCCATCGGAACCGCTATCCTGTTTAACATCGGAGCATCCAGCGGCGGTACGGATATCATTGCCATGATTATGAAAAAACATACCAGTATGAATATAGGCACCGTACTGATGCTGGTAGATGTGGCCTCTGTCCTTGCTTCCTTTTTCATCTTTGATGCGGAAACCGGACTGTTCTCCACCATCGGCCTCGCAGCCAAGTCCCTTGTAATCGATGATGTAATCGAAAATATCAATCTCTGCAAATGTTTTAATATCATCTGCGACAATCCCGATCCCATCTGTGATTACATTATCCATACCCTAAACCGCAGCGCCACGGTCTACCATGCTGAGGGAGCATTTTCCCACAATGACAAAACCGTAATTATGACTACCATGAAGCGCAGTCAGGCATTAAAGCTGCGCAACTATATCAGAAAAATTGAGCCCACCGCCTTTATGCTGATTTCCAATTCCAGTGAGATTGTAGGAAAAGGCTTTCTGACAAGCTGATACTGAAATTTTCCGCGCCTCTTTTAAGCTTTGCGAGAAAGAGGCGCGCTGTATTTTCCATTCAAAAACAGGGGGATCTGTGGTATACTTAAAACAATCATATCTTACGAAAGAAGGTGCTTTTCATGGATCTGAAGCTCCAAACCAAACAGACTCAGACCCTATCCCAACGCATGATACAGTCTGCGGAGATCCTGCAGATGACCGCCCAGGAGTTAAACACATATATCAATGAGACAGCACTGGAAAATCCTGTGATGGAAATATCCGATTCCTCTGCCGGAGGGCCGGAGCGGGAATCCATTGAACAGCAGCAGTGGCTTAATTCCTTTAATGAAGAAAATTATTATCTTTACCAGCGGCAGAACAATGACGACGACTATGATTTTAAGGACACCTGGAATATTGATACAGATGACGGGGAAACTCTGGAAGACTATCTGTGGTCTCAGCTGATCTCTGAGGATTTTTCTGCTGAAGATACACAGATTATCCGCTATATGCTTGAATCCCTGGATGACAGAGGCTATCTCACCGAATCTCCGGAAGATATCGCAGCTGATTTTAAAACAGATGAAAACCATATCCTTAAGCTGCTTTCACAGCTTCAGGAACTGGACCCTGCGGGAGTCTGTGCCCGGAACCTGGAAGAATGCCTGAATCTCCAGCTGGAACGCCGGGGCCTTCTTACCCCTGTGATGAAAACGCTGACCTGCCAGTGTCTGGAAATGATTGCAAAAAACCAGATCCCGGCTATTGCCAGAAAGCTCCGCCTGTCTCCTGCAGAAGCCGCAGGCTGCTGCCAGATTATCCGTTCCCTGAACCCCAAGCCCGGAATGTCATTTTCCAGCCGTGAACAGCTCCGCTATATTATACCGGATATCACCATTGTCAAATTTAAAGATCATTTCGACATCCTTTTAAATGAAGCCATGTATCCCACCATTGAGATCAGCAGCTACTACCGGAAAATGAGTCAGGAACCAGAGTCTGATGAGGTCAGAGACTATCTGGGAAACAAGCTTCGTCAGGCAGAATGGATTCGCCAATGCATTGCCCAGAGAAGCCGTACCCTGATGGATGTATCCAAAGCTGTTTTAGAACATCAGGAAGCCTTCTTTTCAAAAGGCCCCACCCACCTTCTGCCCCTTCGCATGACGGATATTGCAGAGCAGCTGGGAATCCATGAGTCCACTGTCAGCAGGGCGGTAAGCCATAAGTACCTCCAGTGCTCCTGGGGCGTATATCCCTTAAGCTTTTTCTTTTCACGCTCCGTTTCCCGCAGTGAAAATGGGTTAAACTCTGCCTCTCAGGGTATTAATGCCGCAGCTATCAAGCTGGCTCTCAGAGAAATTATCGCAGGAGAAGACCCCAAAAAGCCCTACAGCGACCGGCTCCTGAGTGAAAAACTGGCCTCTCAGGGTATCACTATCTCCCGAAGAACCATTGCAAAATACAGAGAAGAGGAAGGAATTCTGGACGCCAGCGGACGAAAGGAATACCTTTAAAGACATCAGGGGATGATTCCCCCGGATTTTGAAAGATTTTTTAAAATATTTTACCAAAAGACTTGACAGTTTACAAAAAAAAGGGTAGAATATCACCGTTGTCAGCGATTCATTATCACTGATACGGATGCCCAGATAGCTCAGTTGGTAGAGCAGAGGACTGAAAATCCTCGTGTCGTTG
>CAUCBQ010000079.1 GCA_958441075.1 uncultured Clostridiaceae bacterium
ACAATCTCCTGATCAGTGGCGTACCCGCATAAGCAAACTCAAAAAAAAGCGTTCAAAGACAGCGCTGATTACAATGATGGCAAAGGTCCAGGCAAACAGGCCTGCTGTATCCAGATAGAGTTTGGAATAGTACAGCTGCTCTCCGACAGACGCCTGGGGTATGCCGATTACCTCTGCTGCCACGCCGGATTTCCAGCTCATTCCCAGAGCAGTACGGCAGCTGCTTAAAAGATAGGGATGGACGGATGGAATGTAAATGCAGCGCAGCCGTTTAAAAAAAGGAAGTGAAAAGACCCTGCTCATTTCCAAAAGCTCCCTGCTTGTATTTTCCAGTCCGGTCAGCGTTCCTGTATAGATCATGGGAATCACCACCAGAAATGAGATAAATACAGACAGGCCGTCAGAGCCGATCCATATTAAAGCCAGGATTACAAAAGAAGCCACAGGAACCGAACGGATTAACAGCATAGGCGGCTCCAGAAGCTCCTTGACAAAAGGACAGGCATAGCTGGCCCAGCCCAGAAAAATCCCAAGGGCAAAGGCCATGAGAAACCCGGCGCTGATCTTCAGAAAGGAGTGGCAAAGGGTCTGCCAGAAGGAAATTTCCGGCAAAAACTGCCAAAGGGCCCTGAGCATATCAAAGGGCCCTACAAAAATCACATCATTTCTGATTGCCAGATGGGCGGCCTGCCAGAGAACCGCCCAGAAAAGCCATATCATACATGTTTTAAAACGCAAAGATATTTTCATAAATTTCATTATGGCAGATAGTAGAAGTCATCTCCCGGAAGTGTTCCGCCGATGGATTTGGCGTCCTGATCTGACAGTACCTCCAGATAGCCTGAAAGGGCCTGCTTCATCTCCTCACCGGTGATGCACACGATGTTGCACAGGGGCATTGCCTTCTGGGCCATAGAGGCCTTTTCTACAATCCCAAGACCTGCTACCAGCTCAGCCGCTTTTTCCGGCTCACCGGATGTATACTGGGCGGACTCTGCGTGATCCTTTAAAAACTGCTCCACCGCAGCCTCATTTTCCTCTAAAAATCCGGTACGGACAATGGTCACACCAGTAACCATGCGGCTCTTTCCTTCCTTATTTAAAAGATCCCACTGTTCAGTCAGATCCATCACTGTCTTCAGCTCAGGATTCTGCATGCAGGCAGCTGTGGCAAAGGGCTGGGGAAGCACACCAATAGCAGAAGTATCCTCTTTTAATATAGAAGCAACCTCCGCAGCCTCTGATTTAAACTCCATAGTTACATCCCCGGAGCCAAGGCCGTTTCCAGCCAGCAGATAATTCATGGCAAATTCCGGAGTCGTTCCCTTTCCGGTCATATATACGGTTTTACCCTTAAGATCAGCCATTGCAGAAATGGAATCATCCGAAGCTACAACATACAGAACTCCCAGGGTGTTGATATCAATGACCTTTACCTGCCCCTGAGTCTTATTGTAAAGCACACTGGCTACATTGGCAGGCACCAGAGCGATATCCAGGCTTCCATTTGCAATATTTCCCACCAGTTCGTCTGCCTTTCCTGCCATAGTAAACTCATAGGCATTGGCTGTTTCTCCCTTTCCGGCCTCTTCCATCAGATAGGCCAGTCCCATAGAGGTAGGACCCTTTAAAGAGCCTACGCGGACCGCGTCTGCACCGGAGCCTTCCCCGGCCTTCTCAGAAGCTGTCTCAGAGCTGGATTCAGAAGCAGCAGTTTCTTCCTTTGAAGGTTCCGTTTCCTTTAATGTCTCCTGGGCGGCTGTTTCAGAGGAAGCAGCGGCTGATGTGGTTTCATTTGACGCGCTGCAGCCGGTTACAGCGAAGGCTGCTGCGGTAAAAAGTGCGGTAACTACAGAAATTTGTCTTTTCACAATACATTCTCCTCTCCGGCACCCTCTGGATGCCATCCTTTACTATAGCACAATTTTTTCTGTTTTTCCATCCTCACCACGGAAAAAACCTTATCCCGACCACTGTCCGAAAATCCCAAAACGGACGGCCTCCCGCCGGGATTCCGTCCGTTTTTCATAAATACTCATTTTCCCCTAAAATTTATGCATTGGCCTGAATACCGGCCTTATTATGTCTCTTTCCCTGAATTTCTTTTTTCTGGAACAGCTCCCTGCCGGATGTGTACACGATAATTACGCCAAGAACCATCAAAAGAACGGCGATGATCAGCTGCAGTCCCTCTGCCATAAATACAGCGCTTCCTGCCCCGAAGGCATTGACAAGGGCAATGGTGCGTTCAATTAAAGCAGTAAAGGTAACGCAGAGCATAATAAGAAGCGGCGGAAATAAGGTTCTGTTTTCTCTTCCCGTAACCTTTAAGAATACGCAAAGCGTAATGAGAACCAGAGCGCTTAAAAGCTGGTTAGCGCTTCCAAAAAGAGGCCATATATTAGAATATCCGATCTTTGTCAGGATAAAGCCGCAGGCTAATGTGATTACCGTAGCAAAATATTTATTGCACACCGCCTTTCTCCAGCTCTCGGCCTGTTCCATATCATCTGTACTGAACAGCTCCTGAAAAGACATACGGCCGATTCTTGCAACAGAGTCAAGGCTTGTAAGAGCCAGCGCAGATACACACATGGTCATGAAACACTGAGCCACATACACCGGAATCCCAAACATTTCCAGAAATCCCGCAACTCCTGATGAAAAGATCTGAAAAGGTGTTCCCACAGCCGGCGTTCCGTCTGCCCCCGCTGCCGCACCTGCCACACACAGAGCCAGAACCGCCAGAAGGCTTTCCAGAACCATCGCTCCATATCCTACCTTGAGTATATCCTTTTCATTGGAAATGGTCTTGGATGAGGTTCCTGAGGATACTAGGCTGTGGAAGCCGGACACAGCTCCGCAGGCTACAGTAACAAACAGAATAGGGAACATATCTCCCATGCCTTCATTTTTAAAGCCCGTATAAACCGGAAGATTCATAGCCGGATGGGCCACAGCCAGACCAGCCGCAGCTCCGGTTATCATGCCGGCAAACATAAAGGTCGTCATGTAATCTCTGGGCTGCATCAGAAGCCACATGGGAAGCACTGCTGCCATAAAGATATAAGCAAAGGTCAGATAGGACCAGGTATCCTTTCCCGCAATGACCGGAAATGCCATTCCCACCGTAAGGGCTGCCGCCGTACAGGCCAGGCCTGCCGCTGTCTTCTTCCATCCCTTTAACTGAAATTTCTTCTGAATCAGCCCAAATACCATTGCAAAGGCAATAAACAAAAGGGAAATGGTTCCTGCGGCTCCGTTGGTCTGTGCCGCAGGAGAAAGGGCCTGTACCCCGTCTGTTACCGTGTATGCGTTAAATGTGCCCGCTACCATATCGGCAAAAGCCGCTATTACAATCAGGGTGAAAAGCCAGCAAAATAAAAGAAACAGCTTTCTTCCCGTCTTTCCTATGTACTTTTCAATCAGAAGCCCCATGGACTTTCCTTCATTCTTTACACTGGCATACAGGGCGCCAAAGTCTGTAACCGCGCCAAAGAAAATGCCTCCCAGGATGATCCATAAAAGAACAGGCAGCCATCCAAAGGCAGCAGCCTGAATCGCTCCGGTCACAGGGCCGGCTCCTGCAATAGATGAAAACTGATGGGCAAATACGGTCCATCCATCTGTGGGTACATAATCCTGTCCGTCCTCCAGTACGCAGGCAGGCGTTTTCGCTCTGACGTCAATCCCCCATTTACCGGCCAGCCAACGGCCGTACAGGGTATAGCCCGCCAGAAGGCATATAGCTGCAATCAGTACAATTACAAGTGTGTTCATACTCTTATCTCCTTCCTCCCGCCCCTCTTTTCCAAGGAGCCGTTATTCTGCACCGGTGTATAAAGACCTCTGTCTCTCTGCAAAATCCGGAATAACTGTCATTATAATCTTTTTTATTCGGAAGTCAATTAGAGGGAGCATACCGGATTTTCATATTTTTCATTCTTTAAAGTTATAATTACATCAATATCCCATAACTTCCCGCCATATTGTTCCCGGATCGGAAGTACCATTCCAGCCCCAGGCTGGCTGCCATAGCCCGGTCTACACCGCCCATCTGCTGCCTGTCCAGATGGCCTATGTATTCCTTTAAGCGGCTGCGGTCAATGGTACGGATCTGCTCTGTAAGCACGGTAGAATCCTGCTTTAACCCGCAAAGTGCCTTATCCAGGCTTACATGGGTAGGAATCGCAGCCTTGGTGGTCCGGCTGGTAATGGCGGCAACGATCACTGTAGGGCTATGGCGGTTTCCCGTATCATTCTGAATTACCAGAACCGGACGTATTCCTCCCTGTTCAGACCCCTTTACCGGAGAAAGATCCGCATAAAACAGGTCCCCCCGGATCACAGTGCGGTATGCCTGTCTGTTTCCATTCCAATCTGAATTTCGTTCCATAATTTATCTCCTTATCTGAGCTGACAATTTCATCAATCTACTCATAGGATTGCCACTTTCGGAGATTTCAAACATCCTTTGAAAAATAACGCAAAAAGAAACCCTGTCCGCAAAGGACAGGGCCATACTGCCGTTTTATTCTGTTTTATCCGAACATACCTTAAAACCGCCTGATTTTTCCGGCTGCAGTCCGTTCAAAGGGCGTTTCCCTCACTACCAGACGGGCGATGCGCTTATACACCGGCATAGTTTCATTCAGACGGTCAACCAGCTCCTGAAGAAGGCCTTCCGGCTCTGTAATTCCATGCTTTTCCATATATTCCGGGTCCGCAAAGATCTCTGCCTCAATAACCTTCTCATGCTCACGGACCAAAATCTCCTTTACCAGATCATTTCGGCTCAGTTCATTTTCCAGCTCCTCCGGAGAAACATTTTCCCCATTTGCCAGAATAATCAGATTCTTTCTTCGTCCGGTGAGGAATACAAAGTTATCCTCATCCACATAGCCCAGATCTCCTGTCTTTAACCAGCCGTCCTCCAGGGCAGCGGCTGTCTCCTCCGGCATCTTGTAATATCCCTGCATTACGCTGCTTCCCCGTACCCAAAGCTCATGGTCCACGGTCTTTGCCTCACAGTTGGGCAGAAGCTTTCCTACAGAGCCAATCTTATTTTCCCACTCCAGATTGGTGCTGATAACAGGAGAACACTCCGTCATGCCGTATCCCTGAAGAATGGTGATACCGTACTCCTTAAAGAGATGGATGCAGTCCGGGTCCAGATAAGCGCCTCCGCTGCATATGGTTTTAAGCTTTCCGCCGAACACAGCCTCAGCAACCTGCTCCTTTGGAATGGATGGGTCTGTTTCCTTTAATCTGGCTGCCAGAGATTCGATGATCATTGGAACCAGAAGCACGATCTCAGGCTGGAACAGCTTTAAATTTCTCTGGAAACGCATAATGGAATCATTAATACAGATAATCATGCCAATGGAAATGCCCTTTACAATATCCATAGTAAGGCAGTACACATGGTTAATGGGCAGAACACTCAGGGAAACGCTTCCCTGAGGAATCTTCATATCCAGACACAGAGCATTATCTGCCAGATTCCGGTGTGTCAGCATAACGCCCTTGCTTTTTCCCGTTGTTCCTGAAGTAAAGAGAATCGTACACAGATCCTCCGGCTTTACCTCACAGTGAAATTCTCCCTGATACCCGTCTAAAACCCCGAAAAGAGACTGGATGGAAACAAACTCGCGGATCTTTGGACAGGAGGAAGCGGCGGCCTCTGCTATGTCCTTTCTCACCTCGTCAAAAACCAGCATTTCCACATCTGCCCTGTTTAAAAGCTCGCAGACTGCCTCGGCAGGAAGCTGTACATCAATGGGAACGGCCACGCTTCCACTGTTGGCCGCGCCAAAATATGAGGTGATCCATCCATAGCTGGTGGGGCCGATGATGGCAATATGGCTGCCCTTCATCCCCTTTTCCTCCAGCATACGGCTAAAGGCCATGGTATCACGGTGCAGCTCCTCATAGGTCTTTTCCTCAATCTCCCGCTTTACCTTGTAGCGAAATGCGGTCTGGCTTCCATATTGTGCAGCTGCCCGGCTTATAATCTCCTGTAATGTATTTGCTTCCATTCCTTTTCCTCCCATTCACTTGGCCCCGGTAAACTACTGCAGGGACTGAATATACTCCATAGCGTCCTTTACGGTCTTTACATTAACCACTTCCCGCTCGCTCACCTCAACATCCCAGCGCTCCTCGATCTCTCCGACCATGCTCATAAAATCATAGGAATTAAATCCCAGATCCTCTACAAAACGGGAATCCTCACGGATCTCCTCCGGCTCAGCCTCTACATACTCGCAAATAATCTCTTTTAACTCTTCAAACATATCCTTTTCTCCTCTTTTATTTATACCCACTCTATGATCTCTCCTACAGTACGGCTGCAGTCCTCTACACCTCTGAAAATAATCCTGCAAAGGTAGTAATATACCTCCTCCAGCTTCTCAGGCGTTACAATACCGGTCTGATACTCAAAGCAGAAGTCCAGGCCCTCGTCCAGGGCACGGTGGCTTACTGTCAGATACAGCGGCTGTCCTGCCACTCCGTTTGAATAACGGGCCGTATCATAGCGGATTCCGCCCATTTTATCAAGACCCGGGCCCTCATATTTCATCGCCATAGGCTGATAGGTCAGAGCCAGCGGCTCATAGGTCAGCCCGTCCTCCAGATTGAAAAACTTCTTTCTGTAATTAAAATACTCCGTAGGGCTGTAGCTTGCATGACGGAAATACTGGTTCTGCATATCCCGGATGATTTCCATTCCCTCTAAGAAGGTCTTATCGGGGGAAATGATGGTTCTGAAGGGGAAGCAGTGGATTCTGGTACCGCCGCAGCGCTTCTCCGTCAGAGTAGCTCTTCTGGCAATGGTAGTGGTAAGGGAAACATCATCATTGCCATTCTGCTTCTGAAGATAGGTTCTGAGCCCCATCAGAAGAAGACAGGTCATGGAGATATGATGCTCCTCACAGAACCTTAAAAGCCGCGCAGACGGCTCCGGCTCCAGACGGAAGGTAGTAATGTTGGCTGACACATCCTCCGGAATCGTGCGGGCTGCTCTCTGGTTTGGATTCCCGGAAGCCTTTCTCTGCTTCTCAAGAAGCTTCGGTCCATAGATACTGTTGAAAATCGGCTCAGAGCTTCCGATCAGCTTTTCAAAAAATTCCCGGTCTCTCTGGCTGGCTGTGCTGCCTGCCTCATAGGCCAGATCCTTTTCCAGCTGCTTTATATAGGAAGTCATGGCCTTAGGATAGGAAATAACCTCGTCTCCAAACTTCTTATGGCTGTAGATCTCAATGATATCGCGGTAAAACAGAATCAGCGACTGGGCGTCCATTGTCATATGGTCCACGCACACATAGGTTCCCTGAAAACCGTTTGGAAGACGGATCATCACAATCCGGTGCATAGGGGAGTCGTAACGCTCAAAGGGGAGCTCTGTCCATTCCCTCATCTTCGCCTCCGCATCCTCCATTTTCCAGCCGTAAAAATCAAAATGTGCGATCTCGGAGTTGTCCTCCTTTACCACATACTGGTACTCATTTCCCTCTTTGTCATGGGCAAAGCGCAGCCGCATTCCCTCACAGCGTGCGATTGCCTCCTTAATGCTCTCCCGCAGTACCTCCCAGTCCAGATCAATCTCAATGGTCAGGCTGGAACCGATATTTAACACCTGCTTTTTGGGACAGTATTTCAGACAGTAAAAATGCAGCTTCTGCGCTTCGGTCAGCGGATATACCTTACAGCCTTTTCTTGTTTTCATTCCTCACATACCCCTTTCGTGAATGCCTGTTTCATCAGTTTCTCCACAGCCGCCTCATAAGCCGGCCGGTCCTTATAATATGCCTCTGCATGGGAGGCTCCATCTACGATCAAAAGCTCCTTTGGAGCAGCGCAGGCCTCATAAAGCTCATGCACCATGGAACAGGGTACAAAGGTATCCTCCGATCCATGGATAAACAGCATGGGGATCTTTGCCTTTTTCACTTCCTCCCTGGCATTGCACTCATCCAGGCCATAGCCGGCCTCCTTTTTTGCCATCCGGTCGGACAGATCCATCAGCGGAAACGGAGGCAAATGGTAGGTCGTCTTAAGAACAGAGGTAAACACCTCTTTGGCGGAGGTAAAGGCACAGTCAGAAACAGCTCCCTTTACCTGAGGCGGAAGCGGCAGCCCTACCGACATATCTACCGTAGCCGCTCCCATGGAAATGCCCTGAAGCAGAAGCTCACAGTCTTCTCCCAGGCGCTGCACCATGTATTCCATCCATTTTTTCGCATCCAGACGGTCCAGACAGCCAAAGCCGATATAGGTTCCTTCACTGTCTCCGTGGGCTCTCTCATCCACCGTCAGGACGCCCAGGCCGTGTCCCATATAAAACCGTGCCAGAGAAGGATAATCATTTAATCCTCTGCTGGTATAGCCGTGAAAACAGATCACAGCCCGTTTGGTATCCTTTCCGGGAAAATACGTTCCGTGAAGCTTTAAGCCGTCCTCCGACTGTATGTACACGTCTTCATGAGGCTGACTTAAAAACCACTGGCGGTTCTCCTCCATAAACGGCATATAAACACTCCAGTCGGTTCCTGCCATTTTCTGGGTGCGTTTATTGTCCGCCTTTCCCCGAATCAGCGTCCGGCGCAGAAAATAGCGCGCCAGTGCATACTCTCCCGCAGCAAACAGCGCTGTGGCTCCGGCTCCCATTCCCAACATCCACTTCATTTTCATAATGCTGCTCCTTTTTTATCAAGGGCCTGATCCATGATACAGACCCCTATATGATAATGCTCTCCCAGCTGCGCTTCAAAAAAATGCCGGCCGGGCATATCTTCTGTAAACTCATGGCGGCTTCCCAGATCCAGAGGCAGTACAAATTCATCCTCTTCGGGACAGATACGCCCCGGCTCCCTTTCCAGTCTGTGTGCAAATGAAAGCTGCCGGAAGGGAACCAAAAGCCCTCTTCCGTCTGCCTTTACAAAGCTCTCTTTTAAGGTCCACAGGCGGATCAGGGCTTTTTCCGCCTCCGCCTTTTCCTTTTTGCAGATCAGGCTGTATTCCTCAGGAGAACACATCCTTCGGATCAGTCCCTTACTGCAGGGCTTTCGAATCTGGATATCAATTCCCACCGGACGGTCACAGACCGCACAGACTGCCATTCCCTCTGTGTGACTGATATTAAAAAAGATTCCCGGCTCCCCCTTTAAGCAGGGTTTTCCGTTTTCCGGAGCCCTTATCTCCCAGGTTCTCCCATATTCCCGCAGCAGCCCCCGCTCAAGGAGCTTTCTTCCCAGAATATGTTCTCTGATCCGATCCCCTTTCCCGCCCTCCGGACGGTATGCGGCTGCATAGATCATACTTTCCTCCTGCTGTCAAATGGTTTTCTCTGTTTTTTCCGTTTTTTCGACCGTCAGTCGAATTGTTTCCGCCTTACAATAGCACATTTTCGACCGCGGGTCAAGTGTGGATTTTTTATATTACATATGCTATACTCGAACCATTCTGAAAACAATACGCCACAAGTACGACACCAAAAGAAAGCAGGAACCATCATGCATTATCTGAATAAACGAGAAAAGATTCTGGACGCCATGCAGCAGCTTATGACCACCGCTGATACCAGCTCTATTACAGTCAGCGAAATCGCCCAGAGAGCCGGTATCGGCAAAGGAAGCATTTACTACTATTTCCCATCTAAAACAGATATTCTGGACGGCGTCATTGAACGGGCCTATTCCCAGGTCCTTGAAAAGGGAAAGGCTCTTGCAGCCGCCTCAGACATAGACGCCTTCCAGAAAATGGAAATTATTCATCAGGCCTGTCTGGACGCCTCCAAGGAACTGCGACGCCGGGAATCCTTTAACGCCGCTCCCGGCGGGCAGGAACAGGCCTTCATGCATTTAAAATTTGCCCAGGCTATTATTACCCATCTCAGGCCCATTCTTGCGGATATTATCCGTCAGGCTGTGGCAGAAAACGGAGTAATCTGTGAATATCCGGAAGAAACCGCCTATATTATCCTTCTGGTCCTCACCGCTATCCTGGACAACCGTCTGGTTCCCATGGAAAAAGGTGATGTAAGCCGAATCCTTACCGCATTTACCCAGATGCAGAGCCAGGG
>CAUCBQ010000080.1 GCA_958441075.1 uncultured Clostridiaceae bacterium
GTCTTCCATCAGACGTTCAATCAGGGCCGCGTTTTTATTCCCCTGCTCCGCCAGACGGTGAATTTTGTTCTTGTTGACAGAAACCACAGCCATCTCAGACCCTGAAAAAAATGCATTGATTAGAGTCAGCACTAACAGGATCAGAAGCTGTGTGATGATACTGGCCGATTGCGGATCGGATTCCATAGTAAAAAATTCCTCCTTTTTTAACCGCTCTCCTGCCTTCTGACGGCAGGGAAACGTAATAAATGATACAGGATACATTATAATGAAAAATGCCGCATTTGTCAGCTAAAAGTTTTGTTTACGCAGCGTTAAAACTGTGTTAAAGTAAAACCACCGATATCGACTGAGGAGGTTTTAAAATGATCCGACACATTTTTCTGGATGTTGACAATACCATTCTGGATTTTAACAGGGCCGAGGCTATTGCAGTAGAAAAGACCCTCTCTTCCCTGTCCATCCCCTGCTCCCCGGAGGTAATCCGCCGCTACAGCCAGCTGAATCTGGCTCAGTGGAAGCTTTTGGAGCAGGGAAAGCTTACACGGGATCAGGTAAAGGTCCGCCGCTACCGGCTGCTCTTTGATGAGCTTGGGACAGATGCATCTCCTGAGGAGGCAGCCCGTATTTATGAAGGGATTTTAGGAGAAGGCCATTACTTTATGGAAGGAGCCCAGGAAATGCTTCAGGCCCTCCACGGCTCATTCCACCTCTATCTGGCTACCAACGGCACCGCAGCCGTACAGAAAAGCAGACTGAAAAGTGCAGGAATTGAACACTTTTTTGAACAGATCTTTATTTCCGAAGAGCTGGGCTGCAATAAACCTGAGACAAAATTTTTTGAGCTCTGCTTTGAAAAGATTCCCGATCTAAAAAAGGAGGAGGCCGTCATGGTAGGAGACAGCCTGACCTCCGATATTTCAGGCGGAATCCGGGCAGGAATCCGAACCATATGGTTTAACAAAGATTTAAAAGACACTCCGGGAGAAATCCGTCCGGATCATATGATTGCAGCCTTGAAAGAGCTTCCCGGCCTCGTGCGCTCCATGTAGCCTGCCATGCCGCAGACGGCCCACGAAATCAGTCTTCCATGCTTTTATCCTCTGACTTCGGCGGCTGCAAACTGGCTGTTGTAGATTTCTGCATAAAAACCGTTTTTATGCAGAAGCTCTTCATGGCGGCCCTTTTCCACAATACGGCCATCCCGCATCACCAGGATTATATCTGCCTCCCGGATCGTAGAAAGACGGTGGGCCACGATAAAGCTGGTTCTTCCCTCCATCATCCGGGAAAACGCCTTCTGAACCCGTATCTCTGTACGGGTATCAATGGACGAGGTAGCCTCATCTAAAATCAGCATAGGCGGCAGACAAAGCATAACTCTGGCAATACGCAGCAGCTGCTTCTGGCCCTGGGACAGGTTTCCCCCGTCTTCGCTGATGACTGTGTCATATCCCTGAGGCATACGCATAATAAAGCTGTGGGCGTGTGCCTCTTTTGCTGCCCGGATAATCTCCTCCTCTGATGCCTCCGGCTTTCCGTAGGCAATATTTTCCCGGATGGTTCCGGCTTTCAGCCAGGTTTCCTGAAGGACCATACCATAGCTGTCTCTCAGGCTCTTTCTGGTTATATCCCGTATATCCTTTCCCTCTACCCGTACAGCCCCTGATTTTACATCATAAAAACGCATGAGCAGGTTGATTACTGTGGTTTTTCCGCAGCCCGTAGGCCCTACGACCGCCACTCTCTGCCCCGGCTTTACGCTCAGGTTCAGATCCTCTATCAGAGGGCGGTCCGGCTGATAGGAGAAGCTTACATGCTCTAGCTCTACATTTCCTTCTGCATTCTTTAAGACAGCCGCATCCGGCTTATCCTCCGGAATGGCTGTTTCATCCATAAGCTCAAAGACTCTGGCTGCCGAAGCCAGGGCATTCTGAAGCTCTGTCACCACACCGGAGATCTCGTTAAAAGGCTTTGTATACTGATTGGCATAGCTTAAAAAGCTGGTAAGCTGCCCAATGGTTAAAAGCCCCTGGATGGCTCCCCAGGCCCCGGTGATTCCCACTGCCGCATAGACCATACTGTTGACAAAGCGGGTGGCAGGATTGGTGATGGATGAAAAAAATGTTGCCCTCAGGCTGTAGCCTGCCAGACGGTTGTTGATCTCTTCAAAGCGTTTCCGGGCCTCTTTTTCATATCCGAATGCCTGAACAACCTTCATATTTCCCAGCATCTCATCTGTCAGAGTCGTAAGCTCCCCTCTTGTTTCTGACTGGCGTTTAAACATCATAAAGGTCTTTTTGGCAATAAAACCGGCCACAAAAAAGGATACCGGCGTTAAAACTACTACAACGACCGTAATCACAGGCTGGATGGAAAGCATAAATAAAAGTGTTCCCAGAATAGTCAGAACACCTGTAAACAGCTGGGTAAATCCCAACAGCAGGCCTTCGGAAAACTGGTCAATATCCGCAATGATCCGGCTGATAATATCGCCGGCAGGATGGGAATCAATATAGCTTAAAGGCAGAACCTCCAGCTTGTTAAACGCCCTGGTTCTTATATCCATGGATACACGGTAGGTAATGGTATTATTGATATGATTCATAAGCCACTGGCTCACTGATGTCACTGCCACGGCAATCAGAATCCGGCGAAGGATAAGGAAAAGGTGCTTAAAATCCACCTGGCCTCTGCCCACAATCTGATCCACCGCCTGACCTGTAAGAATCGGTATATAGAGAGTGAGGGCCACGGTTGCCACTGCCAGAAAAAGAGACAGAAAAACCGCAGGCCTGTAGTCTTTAATATAGCGCAGGATTCTTTTTATGGTCCTGATACTTTTATTTTTATCAGATTTTTCCCTTCCTTTACTGCTCATCCTGTTCCACCTCCTCCTTTGAAAGCTGAGACAGGCAGATCTCCCGGTAAACCTCGCAGGAGGAAAGAAGCTCCTTATGAGTTCCCATTCCGGCCAGCTGCCCGTCATCCAGCACCAGAATACAGTCTGCATTCCGAATTGCCGATGCCCTCTGAGATACAATAAACACAGTCATATCTTCCGTTTTTTCCCGGATAGCCCTTCGCAGTCCCGCATCTGTGGCAAAATCAAGGGCTGACGCACTGTCATCCAGAATCAAAATCTGCGGCCTGCGCACCAGGGCTCTGGCAATCGTAAGACGCTGTCTCTGACCTCCGGACAGATTCCGTCCTCCCTGATCAATCAAAAGCTCCAGCCCCTGATTTTTTTCCTCTACAAATTCCTTTGCCTGAGCCGTTTCCAAAGCCTCCCAGATCTCTTCATCCGCAGCATCTGCCTTTCCCCAGCGCATATTGTCCCTAAGGCTTCCCTTAAAGAGCACTGCCTTCTGAGGTACAACTCCGATCCGGGCGCGTAAAGCTTCCAGCGAATACTCTCTTACATCGCGCCCGTCTACGAAAACCTGCCCTCTTCCTGCATCATAAAATCTGGGAATCAGATTCACAAGCGTAGACTTGCCTGAGCCTGTTCCGCCGATAATGCCCACAGTCTGGCCTTTCATGGCCTTAAAAGAAATATCGGTAAGGGCTTCTGCCTGAGCATCTCCATAGGAAAAGCCCAGATGCTTAAATTCTACCACAGGAATCTCCTGATCCTCAGGCACAGAAGCTTCCCTGCCTGAACCGTCTTTTAAGCTGCTCTCCAGTTTAAATACCCCATCCACCCGCTTCATGCAGGCCACTGCCTTTGAGATCAGGATAATAAGATTAGCCATTTTGATCAGCTCTACAAGAATCTGGGACATATAGTTTACAAGAGCAATCACCTGCCCCTGAGTAATGATCCCCGCATCTGTGCGCTCTGCACCTGCCCAGATCACAGCCACAGCAGCCAGGTTCACAATCACATAGGTAACCGGGTTTAAGAGAGCGGAAATCTTTCCCACAAACACCTGCATCTGTACCAGACTGCTGTTTTCCCGCTGAAAATTTTCTTTTTCACTGTCCTGACGGTTAAAGGCCCGGATCACACGGACGCCCATGAGATTTTCTCTTGTAGTCATCAGAACACGGTCCAGTTTTTTCTGAACGGACTGATACAAGGGCATGGTGATAAGCATAATCCCAAACACTACTGCACACAAAAGCGGTATTGTCACCACAAAAACCATGGCGGCCTTCTGATCTACAGTAAAGGCCATTATCATGGCTCCAAATACCACAAAGGGGGATCTCAGAAGCAGACGCAGGGTCATATTGATGCCATTCTGCACCTGATTGATATCACTGGTCAAACGGGTAATCAGAGTGGATGTTCCCACCTGGTCAATTTCCTTATAGGACAATCCGGAAATATGGGCAAACAGATTGTTGCGCAGTGCCGTAGCTGCCCCTGTTGCCGCCCTGGCTGCAAAATACTGGGCAGTGAGGGAACAGGTCAGACCAATTACTCCAAGAAGTACCAGAAGCCCCCCCATGCGGAGCACATAGCCTGCATCCCGTCCCCGTATTCCCACATCAATCATACTTGCCACTACCAAAGGCACCAAAAGCTCAAAGCTGGCCTCAAGCATTTTAAAAAGAGGCCCCAGGATACTCTCCTTCCTGTACGCCTTCATATAACTAAGCAATCGCTTCATTGCCATTTTTCCTCATTTCTAAATAGTTTCTCCTGCTCCAGATCATGGAGTTCTGCAAAAAACCAGTTGATTTCCGCTCCCATAAAAAGAATGCACAGACAGAAATACAGCCACAGAAGAAGGAGCACAATAGCCGCAAGGCTTCCATACATATAGGAGTATCCTCTGCCTCCGATACGGTTAAAGTAGATGGAAAAGCCAAGAGAAAAAACCATCCACCCCAGGGAAGAAAACAGGGCTCCCGGAATCTGATTCCTTACCTTTAAACGTTTCTCCGGCACAAAAGCATAAATCCCCAAAAAGAACAGAAAAAGCACCAGAAAAAACCACAGAGTTCTTAAATCGATCAGCTTCCCCAGCACCACTTCAACAAAGGGAAAATGTGTCTCCAAAAAACCCTGAAGGAGTCTGCCGAACACTAAAAGGATCAGTGAGAGGATACATACAGCCACAAAAACGATCGTGTATCCACAGCAGATCAGCCGGCTGATGACATACCAGTACTTCTCCTCCTTTCCCCATACACGATCCAGCCCTCTTGCCATACTGAACATCCCTCTTCCGGCAGACCACAGGGCCATCACTGCCGTAACAGAAACCATGGTAGCCGGAGATTTTAAGGAAAGGTCATTTACCATACGAAAAGCCAGAGATTTGTAATCCTCTGGCGTAAGCTCCACTACCAGTTCCATAAATTCCGCCTGAGAAATAGCCGGAATCATCTGAACGGCAGTGAGAAGAAGCATGATAAAGGGAACAAAGGACAGGATCACAAAAAATGAAACCTGGGCTGCATAAACGGTCATTTCATCCTCTTTGTACTTCCGGTAAATCTTTCTCCCGGCAGTAATCCATTGCATCATACCTCTTCCCCCTTATAAACCATCCGTTTTTTACCAGGTTTCACGAAATTCCCTCTCTTCCTCCTTTAAGGGGATGTCTTCAGACTCCATTCCTTCGATTTGGATATAGGAGCCCTCCTCCAGGCCGCAGATGAGACGGCCAATCTCTGCTTCCCGTCCCTGCACCTCCATCTCGACCCGACCGTCCCACAGGTTTTTCACCCATCCTGTAAGACCCAGACGGCGAGCCAGAAGGCAGGCAGTAAAACGGAAGCCAACCCCCTGAACCCTTCCGGAAAAATAAATATGTCTGCGGATTTGTTTCATAATTATATGACCCTTTCTCACATCACATTCTGGGGTGTTCCCTTTAAATATAAATCCACATTTTCAAACACAGTCACTGCCCGTTTTACCATGGCTTCTTTTGTGGCAAAGGCAACATGAGGGGTTACAATCGTATTGGGCGCTGAAAACAGCGGATGGTCTGCTGACACCGGAGGCTCATTTTCAAACACATCCACACCGGCTCCGGCAATCCTGCCTTCCTTTAATGCCTCCGCTAAAGCAGACGAATCTACAACCGGGCCTCTGGCAGTATTGATCAGCACCGCTGTTTTTTTCATCCTTCCAATCTCTTCTGCACCGATCAGGCCTTTTGTTTTATCATTTAAAGGCACATGGAGAGAAACAATATCACTTTCCTCCAGAAGTTTATCCAAACCTACATAGGTTATGCCCGGAATCTCTTTTACAGTACGGCTGTAAGCCAGCACACGGCAGCCAAATGCCTTTGCAATATTTGCCACCCGCAGTCCAATCGCTCCTGTTCCGATGATTCCAAAGGTCTTTCCCTCCAGTTCAAATCCTACCAGCCCATCCTTTGTCCCTTCCCTGCGGCAGACACTGTCACATGGGATCAGATTGCGGCAGAGACCAATCAGCAGGCCAAAGACAAGATCTGCCACTGCACAGGTGGAATAACCGGCACAGTTGCATACTGTAACTCCCTGTTCCCGGCAGGCTTCCATATCAATATGATCTACCCCCGTAAATGCCACAGATAAAAGCTTAAGCTTTCTGCAGCCCCGGATAACCTCTCCATTCAAGGGCAGATTTGATACTGCAATTACATCCGCATCCTGTCCTCTGCGTATCAGCTCCTGTGTATCTGTTGTCCTCGTATCATAATAAATAATCTCAGCCCTTCCCTTTAAAGCCTCCTCAGCCATGGAAAGCAGCCTTTCCTTCTCCACACCCAGGGGTTCTATGATTACCAGCTTCATTTTCCCGTACCTCCCTTTAATCCTTCTGCTCCTCTTTTATAAACCGCTCTGCTGCCGCTATAACCTGTCCATAAGCATCCTTTACAGCCTCAAAGGCCGCCTGTATCTCACCCGGGTCAGGTTCGCCTCCGCCCGGACGCAGATCCTCTGTCAGCCGGTGGGATGCCTCATAAAGGGACGTAAAGCCCAGATTCAAGGCGACTCCCTTCAGGGTATGGGCTCCGCGGAAGGCCTCCTGATGATCGTTCTTCTCCAGAGCCTCTCTTAACTGTTCAAAGCTCCTGTCCTCTGGAAATTTCAAAAAGAACTTGCGGATCAGAGTATCGCTGCGCAATCGGGAGCGCACATCCTCATAATCGGCCCCTGCCTGTTCATAGCACTCTTTTATCGTCATAATTTTCACCTCTTTCACCCATTCTCACAGCCATTCCCACCATGCCAAGATACTGTGGTTTTTCATCCTTTGACCACAGCGAACGTATCCTTACACAGCAGGTTTCAGGGATTCCCTTAATCAAAAGCTCCATCTTCTCCTCACGGTCCGAATCCTCCGGCGTTGTTTCCCGGACCAGCTGCCCGATCCTCTTTACCGACGGATCTGACGACTCCAGCCAGGCCTCATCTCTTATATTCAGCACATTCTGCTCCAAACCAAACGAATTTGCCGCATAGCCCGATACCTCTGCAAGGCCGGTTACTGCGCTGTACTCAAAGCTGACAACTGGGAGCTTTGAAAGAAAAAAGTTCTTTTTCTCCTCCTGAATCTCAATCTGCTCTACATTGTATCCCACCATCCGGAGCTCTTTATTATACAGCTTGCGTTCCACAGCCTCGTAGATCTGCCGGTTATTTCTGACACTGGGAGAATAGACCTGAAGTTCTTCCCGGATCACCTCCTGTACCTCCTCAAGGCACTCCAAAAGCAGGGGACTGAAGGCGCCGCACTCTCCGTTTAAAATCATTTCCATGGCTTTTTTATGGGGAAATGCTTTTTTATAGCAGCGCTCGCTGGTAAGGGCGTCATATACATCCGCCAAAGACACAATCTGGGCTGAAATCGGAATCTCATCTCCCTTTAAGCCATCGGGATAGCCCTTTCCATCATAGCGTTCGTGGTGCCAGCGGCAGATCTCATAGGCCGTCTGGATAAAGGGCTCATCCTTATAAACCGGGAGCTGGGAAAGCATCTGGGCACCTATCACAGAATGATCCTTCATAATCTGAAATTCTTCCTCAGTAAGGCGCCCGGGTTTATTTAAAATCGAATCGGGCACGCTGATTTTTCCCACATCATGGAGGGCAGAAGCCGTGCTGATACGGGCGATATCCTCCATTGTAAGGCCATAACGGTCTGTTTTGGAGCAAAGCTGGCGCAGAAGGATTTCCGTCATGGTATGGATATGAAGAATGTGAAGACCGCTTTCTCCGTTTCTGAACTCCACCATATGGCTCAGAATATTAATCATCATATCATTGTTTTTTTCCTTCTCGTAAATCTGATCTGCTACCATATAAACCAGACGCTTCTGCTTCGCATAGAGCATCAGTGTATTTTCCACCCGCTTCTGGACCACAAGCGCATTAAACGGACGGCTGATATAATCCGTAACTCCCATTTCATACGCCCGTTCCACATAGGAGGCCGCCCGTTCTGCTGAAATCATAATCACGGGAATGTCGGAAATCATATGGTATTTATTCATGACGGCCAGCACCTCAAAGCCGTCCATCTGGGGCATCATGATATCCAGCAGGATCAGATCGATGTTGGTAGCAAGCCTTTTTAAATACTCCACCGCCTCAAGACCGTTGCCCGCTTCTATAATCTCATACCCCTCTCCCAGCATATCCGCAAGGATCGCCCTATTCATTTCTGAGTCATCTACAATCAGAATCCTCTGTTTTGTTCTTATCTCCCTACTTTTCATTCTTCATCTCTTTTCTAAGCAGCTTATACAGGGTTCTGCATACCTGATCCATATCAACTGGTTTTATAAGGGCGTTAATTCGGGCAGTCCCTGCCCTATATTGTCATGTTTTACACCACAAACCGGGCACATCCATTCTCTTACCTCTAAATCCTTTGCGTCTGTGTTTTGATATCCACAAATGCTGCACAACTGGCTACTGGCATAAAATGTATCTATTCAGATATATTCCCTTCCATTCCACTTTGATTTATACTCTAACTGCCTTGTCAGCTCATGCCACGATGCATCACTTATGGACTTTGACAGATATGAGCTGCCCCTGCTCTCCTTCCGCCTGTTTCAGGCTCATTTCCATTTTATGTTATTTGTCTATTATATCGAAAAATCACCTTTAAAGCAACGGCCTGATGGATATTTTATCTCTTAAATAGTAACAGTTCAGCCCTGCATCTTCGCATGGCTGAACTGTTACCTTAAATATGTACCTGTCACGAAAAAATCCCCGGACAACCGGCATTGCCGCCGCTGTTGTCCGGGGATTTCGTATATTTAATATACCAGCTTATCCAGCTCTTTTACATGCTCTGTTTCATTTGAATTTTTATGCTTTGCCTTGGAAGCGTAGAGATTTACAGCTGCCTGAGATTTTTTCACAGGCTGCATGGTTCCCGCTCCGGCTACACAGCCTCCCGGACAGGCCATACCTTCCAGCAGATAGCCGTTATACTTGCCAAGAGTCGCCATCTTAAGAAGCTGACGGCACTCCTTTAACCCCTCTGCATTGGCAATCTTTACCTCGCGGTCCGGATATCTCGCATGAATCACATCTGCTACTGACTTGGCTACGCCGCCTGCCACAGCAAAGTTTCTTCCATCTGTGGAAGCATCATTTACACCTTCCGGATCTTCCTCAATATTCTCAATGTCCACATGCTTTGCGTCAAAGATTCCGTCCATCTCCTCAAAGGTCAATACAAAATCCACCTCACTCCGGACAGATTTTCTCATAGCTTCCAGCTTCTTTGCAGCACAGGGACCGATAAATACGATTTTGGCATCAGGATGTTCTCTCTTAATCAGTCTGGCAGTCAGAACCATTGGTGTCAAAGCCATAGAAATGCAGTTGGAATACTCCGGAAACAGTTTCTTTGCCATCACAGACCATGCAGGACAGCAGGATGTAGCCATAAACGGAAGCTTCTCAGGAACCTCCTGCAAGAAGTCAATGGCCTCCTGTGTTGCACACAGATCTGCTCCGATAGCCACCTCAAATACATCCGTAAAGCCCAGGGCCTTCATCGCTGCACGGAGCTTACCGGGAGTTACCTTGGGACCG
>CAUCBQ010000081.1 GCA_958441075.1 uncultured Clostridiaceae bacterium
CAGCCAGGCAGCGCCCAAAAGCCCGGCTCTGTTTCCCAGAGCGGCAGGCAGTATTTTTACGTCTCTGAAGCTTGGCATAATCCGTTCCATGGCCTGAATTCTTACCTGCTCTGTAACATAGGGCTGAGCCATCACCCCTCCGCCTAAAATCACGCAGGAGGGATTAAAAATATGTATCAGCGTCTGAAGGCCGTTTACAATCTCACCGATCCATTGGTCCACGATCTCCCTCACGCCCGGCTGCTCTATGGCAGAAAAGATTTTTCTCCCGTCTGTAAGACCGGGATCAAGGGCCATGGCTCTGGCCGCAAGGGCTGTGGCAGAAGCATATTTTTCATAACAGCCGCTGAAAAAGTCGCCTTCTGTCCGGTCCTCCGGATGAACCAGAAGGCCTCCGAATTCCCCTGCTGAAAAAGCGCAGCCGTGATATACCTTCTGATCGATCACAATCGCCCCTCCTACGCCGGTACCATAGGTGAGACAGAGAAAATCCGTTTCCCCCCGGCCCGCGCCGAAGATTCCCTCTCCCAGAGCGGCCGCATTTACATCATTTTCCACCGCCACCGGCACCTGAAACCGCTCTCTTAAAATACGCCCGATCTCCATCCCCGTATAGCCGGGAATATTTTCATTGGCATAGCGGATCACGCCTGTCCGGGAGTCTACCTGTCCGGCGGTGCTGATGCCGATGGAATCGAAATTGCCATAGCTTTCCAGAATCCTTACCGCCTGCTCCACTACATGGCTTCCTCCAAGCCCTGCGTTGGTAGGCGTTTCCCTTACCTCTTTTGTTTCGTCTCCTGTCCCCGTCCATATCCCTGACTTAATGGAGGTTCCTCCGATATCCAGTGCTGCTGTCCCCATGGCCTTCCTCCTATCGGCTTCTCACCGCGTCCATAAAACGATTCGCAATCTCCAGCGGCCTTGTAATTGCCCCGCCTACCACAATGGAAAATGCGCCCGCATCCAGCATCTTAACCGCCTGATCCGGATAGTGGATTTTCCCCTCTCCGATCACCGGAACATCCACGGTCTTTGACAGCCGGCTTACCAGCTCATAATCCGGACCGTCCATATGGGGGGAATCTTCCGTATAGCCACTCATGGTTGTCCCCACAATGTCCATCCCCAGCTTCCAGGCATTGACACCCTCCTCATAATTCGATATATCCGCCATGAGAATGGCATCCGGATACTTCTGGCGAACCTCTTTGATAAACTCGTTTACGGTTTTTCCGTCTCCCCGTGTGCGCAGCGTACAGTCCAAAGCGATCACATCGCTTCCCACAGCCACAAGCTCATCTACCTCCTTCATGGTAGGGGTAATATAGCTTTCAAATCCGGGATACTGGATCTTCACCAGACCAATCACCGGAAGGCCCGTTTCCTCCTTGATTGCAGCCACATCCCGGATACTGCTGGTACGTATGGCCGGCGCTCCCGCCATTTTGGCAGCCCGGGCCATCAGATACATCACTGACTTTTCCTCCACATAGAGAGGCTCCCCCGGAATGGCCTGACATGAGATGATCATCTGCCCCCTGATCCGCTCAAATAGTTCCTGCTTGTTCATGTATCTCCTCCTGTTCTGCACTGCCTTTGCAGACATTCCCCATTTTGCCCAAAAGACCTGTGCTGTGAAATATTTCTTTTATAACTATATCATAAAGAAATATTTTTTTCAATTATAAATGTGTCGGAATATTTTTTTATCAGGTATAAAAAACAGGATCGTCCGGAGAATGTTTCTCACAGACAATCCTGTTTTCCAAACACTGCAAATCAGATATTGGGCATCTTCGCTGTAGGCATCATCAGAACTTTTCCCGTACCTCGGTATACATTTACCAGGCCTTCGCCGGAAGCCGCAGAGCCGATCAGGCTCTTTCCTGAACGTTCTACTGTAAAGTCAAGGCTCTTGCTCCAGGCAATGGCATGATTACCGTCTACCTTGAGAACATCATTCTGAAGCTCAATCTCGATCAACTCCTCTTTGGGACATTCGGATTCAATACAGAATACTCCGTTTCCATTCAGGCTCAGGTTGAACAGCCCCTCTCCTCCGGCCACAGCAGAGGAAAAATTGGAACGCATCACTGCCTTGTGCTGCAAGGTAGATTCACAGGCTAAAAACAGTCCGTCATCCAATACCACGCCTCCGCCCCACCCGGCTGCATCCATAAGGATCAGATACTTATAGGTGGGTTCCAGTACCAGAACTCCGCTTCCCGTATACTCCGGCTTTATGGCAGACTCTCCTGTTGCCTTGCCTCTGACTGCCTTGCCAAGAAAATCTCCTACGCCTTTGATTCCTGTAGTGGCCTTTACATCTCCCAGCATCCACTGCATGGCTCCTGCCTGAATGGTCACATTGGACTGATCCAGACTGCATACCAGCTGGCGCTTTTTCACGTTCATCTGAGCGCAGAAATAGGCGGTTACTGCAGATCCCGGAGTAACGCTTAAATCGCGCTGATACTCGATTACCTCGAAGGCTCCCAGCTTTGCAAGAACTTTTACATCGTCATTGTCGGTAAAATTAGAAATACGGTACATAGATTCCCTCCTGTTCTTTCTGATATCGCAGCACGCGGCAGATATCACTTGATTTTACTTTTCCAGATTCCTCCACTTGAAGTTTGGAATCACATCGGACCATTTTTCAATTCCGATAATTGACTTGGCAAACTCTGAAGTCTCCAAAGTTGCATTTTTCTTGTCAATATCACGGAATACCTGCCAGATCTTCTTGCGCTTAGTCGCTACAATTTTATCCGGCTGGTTCATATCGCATGCCCACAGACCAAACTTCAGCCCCTGTTTGGCCTCGCTTGGAGCATCTACCTGACGGCTGACCGTATATGCGTCAATATACGGATTGCTGTCTACGATATAATAGGAATAGGCATAGGCGGCTGCCTGAATCTCAGGAATATCCCCTCTGGTGGGACTGTAAGAGGTAAAGCCCTGTTCTGTCAAAATAATATGCCGCACATTTCCCGAAGGAGCCCTAAGAGCCTCCTGATTAAAGTAATCTGTAAGCACGTTCAGATTGGCGAAGTTAATAACAGGCGAGTTAAAATCATTTGTAAAGAGTCCCGTAGATTTGGGATCATCCCAGAATTCCGGCTCAATCATAGGACAGGGGTATGGATGGTAGGCCAGTCCCCAGTCCATCTGCCCCTGAATATTAGCTATGGAGTTAAAACTGTCTACGATTTCCTTCCCTCCGTATTTCTGCTTTCCGTCAATCTCATTCATCCAGTTGTAATCCAGTGAGAAATATACCCGGTTATTGGCATTAGTGCTCTTGATCGCGGTGTAGAAAATACGGAATGCCTGCTGATATGCCTTTACATAATTTGTAAGATCCATGGGCCCCATATAATTCCACTGCTGGTTATTAATTTCATTTCCAATAATCCAGTTGGAAACCTTTCCATGATTGGGGTCTTTTCCGCTGTAATGGTCAGCCAGAAATGCCGCAATGGCCCTGGTCTGCTCAAAGCCTGCTTCATTTGCTCCATTAAACATATAATAAAAAGCATTGGAAGACTTTTTCGTACCCGGATAGATCAGCTCCGGACGACTGGGATTCCAGTCATTTAAAATGATTACTGTAACGGTCATTCCCTTGTTTGAGAGGGCGCTGATGGTTCTGTCGTAATCATCCATGATGGCTTTGTTGAAATGATAGGTCTTGCCGTCATATTCATAGTCAATGCCTGTACCCATAATCTGTGAAAAAGCAATATTGGTTGTCACATGCTTTACCCCCAGATCAAAAGCGTCTTCCAGCATATCAATCTCAATATTAAGTCCCTTTTTTGTCAGAGGATCTTTAAACGGTTCCCTGTTCTTTGCCACTGCCTCCGGATTGGTGATGTAATGGGGCTCGCTGACCGCTGTATATTCTGTACCGTCATAGGCAGCCAGTATGAATTTGCTGTAAAGGCGGTCTGCCGTGCTTCCGAAATTTAACGGAACCTGTGCTTTTGATGAGGTAAGAGCGTCTGCCGAAGCAATATAATCTGTCCTGCTCTCCAGGCTGTCCTCATAGGGCTGCTGCTCGAAGACGTAAACCCTGCCGTCGGTGCCTGCAGCATCACCGCTGGTGGAAAAGGTGATTTCCACATTCTGCTTATCGGCCGTCACCCGGCAGGAAAGAATCTGGCCTGTAAGCTTAATCTCCTCTTCCGCCTCCTCCTCTGATGCCTCATCGGAAGCCTGCGTTTCCTCTGCGGACACAGACCTGGAAAAAGCTCCCAGACTTACCGCAGTTACGCCAAAAAACAGCGCCGCTGCCATAGCCATTCCTCTGGTTCTTTTAAACAGTTTATGTTTCATTTTGAGATTACCTCCAAAATTGATGTGTGTACTCACGGAATATCCGTTTTGATGTCAACCTCTATGATACATAATCTATCTTACAAATTCAATTACGATTTTATTACATTATCTTACCATTAACGATAATTATCTGTACACCTTCTTCAGAGTAAATCCCCTCCCCTGAACCTCATTGATCTGATTGATAACCATAAAGGCCTCAGGGTCCTCATCCAGCACCAGCTGATTGAGCCTTGGCAGATCCCGCTTGGAAATCACAGCCAGCACCATATCCTGTTCACGGTGAAGATAGCCTGTTTCCATATGAAGCAGGCTGGTTCCGCAGTCTAACCGCTGACTGATAAGGGCATTGATCTGCTTATAACGGCGGCTGACAATTTTTACCTGCATCTTTGCCTTACCAGCCATAAGAACCTTATCCAGAACCAGAGTGTAGGTGACAATCAAAAGAATTCCGTAGAGCACTGCCTCAGTCGACGAAGTGACCAGTTGCATTGCCAGAATCACACAGTCCAGCACATAAAGGGACAGCGATACGTTGATTCCGCATTTTTTGTGAAGGATCAGGCAGGGGATGTCCACACCACCCGTAGATGCTCCTGCCTTTATGACAATGCCGATTCCCGCTCCGATGAGAATACCGGCATAAATCACAGCTACCAGGCGTTCCTCCATGCAGAATCCCTGTATTCCTGTGCGCTCCATTACTGCCAGCGCAGCCGGATAAAAAACAGTGCTCAATGCTGTAGTAAGGGCGAATTCCTTTCCCAGCTGCCATAGCCCCAGTCCAAAGACCGTAATATTAAAAATACTTACAAACAGGCTCACTGGGATTCCCCAAAGCCTGTTAAAAAACAGGCCCATGCCTGTAGTGCCGCCGGTTACAAGCCCGTTTGGCATAATAAACAGCACTACCGCCATAGCATAAATTGCATTTCCAAATAAAATGGCTCCCACCCGTGCGGTCATACGAAGCCATTTTTGTCTGTCGTTTTTCTGTTCCATTGCAAATTTCTCCCTTATTTTATATCTGAAAGGCAGGGAATTTTATTTCCCATCTCCGAGGGTATCATTTTTCACAGACGCTGTCAAGAAAGCCTTGACAATCTCCGTCCTGCGTTTATAATACATTTAGAACTTTTGTATCTGTTTCCTTTTTTCGGATGCTGAGCCGGTGTGAGGGGGAGCGCCCTGACGCTGCGTACAAAAGGATAGCGATGGGAGTCCGTGTTTCGGATTGAGAGGATGCAATCAAGCATTGACCGAAGAGCGCATATTCTGCGCCCTATTACAGCTGTCTGGAAGCTGCCGCCGCTATGCCTGTATCCCGGAAACGCAGATCCGACGCACGCAGGTGCGTTTTTTTGTACCCGGAATTATCACCGGCACCCTGTCGGTATTCCCTGCAGCAGAAAAGAGGAAGGAATCTATGAACAAAAACAAACACGTTGCAAAGCTGGTCTTTCTTGCCATGATGGTAGCCCTGGGAGTGGTGATTTCCCCCATTCTCCGGGTAGAAGGAATGTGCCCCATGGCTCATTTCATCAATGTTACCTGTGCGGTCATGCTTGGGCCCTGGTATGCCTTTGTGTGCGCCCTTGCCATCGGCGTCATCCGCATGGCCTGTATGGGAATCCCGCCACTGGCACTTACAGGCGCTGTATTCGGAGCTTTTTTATCCGGTATGCTCTACCGGATGTCCCGCGGCAGGCTGGTATGGGCCTTTGCGGGAGAGGTCATCGGCACAGGAATAATCGGAGCCATCCTTTCCTACCCCGTTATGACCTTTATCTGGGGAAAAACCGGTCTTACCTGGTTCTTTTATGTGCCTTCCTTCATTGCGGGCACACTCATTGGAGGAACCATTGCATTTCTGTTCTTAAAGCATCTGCAGAAGGCCCGGCTTTTGTCCATGTTTCAGGAAACTCTGGGCTCCCGAACCTATGATTCCGGAGAAGATGTAGTAAATGATGCGTTGGGAATTGCATTCTCAGGCTTTATCGGTTATCTGGCTGTGACTGTGGCAGTTCGTCAGTTTGCCCCCCAGGGAGGCCCTGTGACAGACAGTCTCCGCTATGTGGTTCTGGCCGGCTTTCTGGCAGCAGCGCTGATCTACTGGAGCATAAAACGGCCCAAAACAGCCTGAAACGCCCATCCTCCCCGGCTCCATACCTGTCATCCATGAAAGGAGTATCCCTATGGGTCCCATTTCCCGCTTACATACAGAAGCACCTTTAATCCACTGCATCACCCACCCCATTGCAGTCAACGACTGTGCAAATGCCGTTCTGGCTCTGGGGGCACGGCCCATCATGGCAGAGCATCCTGCAGAAGCTGCCTCTATTGCCAAAATGGCCAATTCTCTTACGGTCAGTCTTGGAAATATCACTGACGCCAGGGCACAGTCCATCTTTCTGGCCGGAAAAGCCCGCCCGGCTGTCATAGACCTGGTAGGCATTACCTGCAGCGATTTCCGAATGGAGCTTGCAAAACAGTTCCTGAAAGAGTGCCATCCTGCCGTTATCAAGGGAAATGTCTCTGAAATACGGGCAATTGCCGGCGCAGGCTTTCACAATCAGGGTATTGATGTAAGCCGGGAGGATGCTGTCACAAAGAAGGACTCTCTGGCCCAGCTTCATCTGGCAGGACTGATGAAGGGAATCGCTGACCGGACCCAGGCCGTAATAGCCGCCAGCGGCGAGGTAGATATCATTGTATCTCCTCAGGATAATAAAGCCTATTTTCTTGAAAATGGGTCTCCGTCCATGGCCCGGATTACAGGAACCGGCTGCATGCTTACCTGTATCATGGGAACCTTTATGGCAGCAACATCTCCCCTTCGTGCAGCTGTATGCGGAGCTGCCGTCCTTGGAATTGCCGGAGAGCGGGCCGACGCCTCAAAGGGCCTTGGAACGTATCACACAGGGCTTTTAGACCAGCTCTCTCTAATGACAGATGAACGGCTGAAATCAGAAATCCGGCTTCGCGTCGTTCCGCTCTCTTCTACAGCCTCATAAAGCCGGACATCATGCATCCGCCTGCCGCCCCTGTGTTCAGGATCTCCGGCAGGCGTTTTTCATTTACCCCGCCGATTGCATAAACAGGAATCCGGCTTTCCATACAAACCTGTCTTAAAAAATCCAGACCTCTCCCCGGAAGCCCCTTCTTGCAGTCTGTTTCATAGATATTTCCGGCGAAAAGATAATCCGCTCCCAGATCAAGAGCTTCCTGTACCTCTTCCACCGAATGAATGGAGGTTCCCACCCACTCTGCCGACAGAGGTCTCCCTTCACTTCTTAATATATTCATAGAAAGATGGAGCTTTCCCGCCCCCAGCTTCCCAGCCACTGTGGGAGTTGTATTCAAAATCAGCTTCTGGTTCTGTTCCATGCAGATCTTTCCCACCTCTTCAGCCAGTTTCATATAAAGTTCAGGACTTAAATCCTTTTCTCTGAGAACTACCGCTCTGGGTTTTACATTTACAATCCGCCGGATCTGATCCAGATATGCCTCCCAGAACTCTGTACCCGGTTCAAAACAGCCATCTTCTGTCTGGTTTATACCTTTGGGAATTCTGCATAAATTGTGATTAGTTACTGCCACCATATGTTTATACATAAGCTGATTTTCCTTTCCTGTGATATAAAAAGCCCCCGGAAACTCCGGGGGCCAACTCGTTTGGGCACAATATCCATTCAGATATATCATTTATCACGTTCGTACGGCCTGATGGCCTGTAACGATTTAATTACTCTACGATAGATACAACTCTACCGGAACCTACTGTACGTCCACCCTCACGGATAGCGAAACGCAGACCCTGCTCCATAGCTACTGGATGAATCAGCTCTACGGTCATCTCTACGTTATCGCCAGGCATACACATCTCTGTACCTGCTGGCAGCTCGCAAACGCCGGTAACGTCAGTTGTTCTGAAGTAGAACTGTGGACGGTAGTTGTTGAAGAATGGTGTATGACGGCCACCCTCGTCTTTTGTCAGAACGTAAACCTGAGCTGTGAATTTTGTATGGCATGTGATTGTTCCCGGTTTAGCAAGAACCTGTCCACGCTCGATTTCGTTTCTCTGAACACCACGAAGAAGAGCACCGATGTTGTCACCAGCCTGAGCTTCATCAAGAAGTTTACGGAACATCTCGATACCTGTTACAACAACTTTACGTGTTTCTTCTTTGATACCAACGATTTCAACTTCCTCAGATACGTGAAGAACACCAGCCTCAACACGGCCTGTTGCAACAGTACCACGACCTGTGATAGAGAATACGTCCTCTACAGGCATAACGAAGTCTTTATCTGTGTCACGCTTTGGATTCGGAATGTAGCTGTCAACAGCGTCCATAAGTTCCATGATCTTGTCTCCCCAAGGACCGTTCGGATCTTCAAGAGCTTTAAGAGCAGATCCCTGAACAACTGGTGTGTCATCGCCTGGGAAGTCATACTCGCTTAACAGCTCACGGATTTCCATTTCAACAAGTTCAAGAAGCTCTTCGTCCTCAACCATGTCGCATTTGTTCATGAATACAACGATGTAAGGAACACCTACCTGACGGGAAAGAAGGATATGCTCTTTTGTCTGAGCCATAACACCGTCTGTAGCAGCAACAACAAGGATAGCGCCGTCCATCTGAGCAGCACCAGTGATCATGTTCTTAACGTAGTCAGCATGTCCTGGGCAGTCAACGTGTGCGTAATGTCTCTTCTCTGTCTCATACTCAACGTGTGCTGTAGAGATTGTGATACCACGCTCTCTTTCTTCCGGAGCTTTATCGATGTTCTCGAAATCTGTAGCGCTGTTACCAGCAACTCTTTCAGCAAGAACTTTTGTGATAGCTGCAGTTGTAGTTGTTTTACCGTGGTCTACGTGACCGATAGTACCAATGTTGCAATGCGGTTTGCTTCTCTCAAATTTAGCTTTAGCCATTTTGAATGTCCTCCTTAAAAATTGGCTCTTCATATACAGAGCATCTTTTTCGGTTTTAAACTTGCTATCCTTGATTATATTGCAAATCAAGGATATTTGCAAGCATTTTTTATTAATGAAGTTCGTCTGCAAAACAGAAATTTATCTTTCGATCATCTTCTGCTTTGTATCTCGAATCATTCCTTATTTGCAAGGATTTTTTCCTGTACAGATTTTGGAACCGGCTCGTATTTCTCAAAGAACATGGAATAGTTACCACGACCCTGAGTTCTGGAACGCAGGTCTGTTGCGTATCCGAACATTTCGGAAAGCGGAACAAATCCACGAATCATCTTACCGCCGCCAATGTCATCCATACCTTCGATACGTCCACGACGGGAGTTAATGTCACCAATAACGTCTCCCATGTAGTCCTCAGGTGTTGTAACCTCGACTCTCATGATTGGCTCAAGAAGAATCGGGGAAGCCTTACGCATAGCATCTTTGAATGCAAGAGAACCTGCAATGTGGAATGCCATCTCAGAGGAGTCAACCTCATGGTAAGAACCGTCGTATA
>CAUCBQ010000082.1 GCA_958441075.1 uncultured Clostridiaceae bacterium
AATCAGCATCAGAAATGCTCCCACAGCCCAGCCGATAAAGGCTCCGAATACCGGAATAAGAGCTGTAAATGCGATCAAAACGCCGATCAGCAGCGCATAAGGCAGGCGCAGCACCACAAGAACAACGAAAAACATAGAGCCCAGAATCACCGCCTCCACACACTGACCCGTAAAGAAATTAGAAAATGTCCGGGAGGTAAGCGCCGCAATCCTCACAATCCCCGCCACTGTTTTCTCCGGCAGAAAAGCTGCCAGAAGCTTTTTCATCTGTCTGGCAAGATTTTCCTTCTGAAGCAGAATGTAAATGGAAAAAATAAAACCGATCAGGAAGGCGGACATCCCGTTAACAATGGATACAGCCGCAGAAAAGGTTGTATCCAGCATGGAACCGGCGCCATTTTTCAAAAACTTCAGAGCGTCATTAAAAAGCTCCTGCCAGTCAATCCTGATCTGTTCCATATTAGTAAGAATCTGCGGATTTTCAGCAAACAGCTGCTCCAGCCACCGGCGCACTTCCCCGAAAAAGACAGGAATGCTGTTTTGAAGGCCCAAAAGCGTGCGCACCAGCTGGGGAGCTACCACAAACATAACAAGAAACAGCACTCCGGCCACCAGAAGGATGGACAAAACCATGCTCACAGGCCGCAGAAGACGGCTGTCTTTCTTAAATACACGGCTCAGGCCGGCCTCGATCCTGCGCATGGGTACATTGAGCACAAAGGCAATGGCTGCTCCCAGGATAAAAGGGGCTGCCATATTAACAGCTGCCGCCAAAAGTCCCAGAACCTTTATATAGTTGATCCCTATGATAACCGTAATCACGGCAAAGAGGATCAATCCCCGTATTTTATTAATCGTATCGCGGTTAAGTTCCATTCTGATTTCCTTTTCCTTACAGTTTTCCTGCTTCTTCTAAAAATACCAGTCGTATTTCTTCTCTGGTTCCCTTAAAGGTTCCCTGAGCCATCATGGCGTTTCCGCCTCCTCTTCCCTCTAACCGGGCATTCATGGCCCTGCTCAAAGCCCTCATATCTGCCTGACTGCTGCCAAGTGCATACTGGTAGAGGCCATCGGCGTCATTTCCGGAAAAAACTCCCGCAATCCTTCCCTTATTCTGCTCATAGAGAAGAGTTGCAAACTGACGAAGCTGCAGCGGCTCCATCCCTTCTTCAAAAAATTCCTCAGGTCCATGGCTTTCCGGACACACTGCAAGCTTGAGCTGAAAAATATGACGCCACATCTCTCCGATACGCCCGTCTTTCTGCTGGCTTTCCTGCTTCAGCTTTTCTACAGCCTCCGGAACCTGGGCCACCTTTGCAGAAAGAAGATTGGAAATGCGGATCTCATCCTTTAAACGGTTTCTGTAATCCAACAGGGCCAGGCGGCCGCAAAGCATGGAAATACGCACACCGCCCTTATAATGAATCATGGTTCTTGTCTTGATTATGCCCACTTCTCCCGTACTTTCTACATGAGTACCGCAGCAGGCACACACATCCGCACCCGAAATCTCTACAATACGCACCTGACCTGTAAGCTCCTTTTTGCTTCTGTATTCCAAATTTTTTAATTCCTCATCAGTGGGATAAAGCACCTTTACAGGTACATTGGCATATACAATCTCATTTGCCTCATCCTCCAGCTTTTCAAGCTGTTCCTGAGTAAGAACGCCGTTAAAATCAATCGTCACCTCATCGGCGCCCATATGAAATCCCACATTGTCATAGCCGAAATGACGATGTACCAGCCCGGACAAAATATGTTCTCCGGTATGCTGCTGCATCAAATCATAACGTCTGCTCCAGTCTATGATTCCTTCAGCCCGAATTCCTGTTTCAATGGGCTCTGCCAGCTCATGAACGATTTCTCCAGCCCTCTCATGTACGCTCAGTACACGAATCCCGTTTATGGTTCCTGTATCATAGGGCTGACCGCCGCCCTCAGGATAAAAACCGGTCTGATCGAAAACAGCCTCCCAGGTTCCTTTTTTTGATGGTGTACATGACAAAACGGTGCACATAAAGTTTTTTACATAAGGTGTTCCGTAATATAAACGATTCTGATCCATTTTTCTCCTCCGATCACCTGCGCATAATCTGCTGTCCGGTATATAACCGGATAGGACTGTAACCGATTATACTACATTTTGTCAGGCTCTTCCATTTAATTTTTCTAAAATTTTTCCGTATTTTCAGAAACATGTGCAAGCTGCCCCTCATATGATACATTGTAATCAAACCTTTCTGGAGGAACAAAAATGAGTGATGTAGCAGCAACAAATTGCGGATGCGGATGTGACTGCGGGTGTGGGTGCGGATGCCAGTCAGGAGGCGGCTTTAATATGATCTGGCTGATCCTGATTCTCTGCTGCTGCGGCAGCGGCTTTGGCGGCGGATGCTGTGAACATAACCACTGCGGCGGCGGATGCGGATGCGATATTATCTGGATTCTTCTGATCCTGTGCTGCTGTAACGGAAACAGCTTCTGCTGATCCCTCTGCATACGGGCTTAACACTGCAGAAACCCTATTTTCCTCAACACAGGGCCGCAGTCCCAAAGGCGCATACAGCGTCCGGATGGGCTGCGGCCTTATCCTTTTGAAAAACAGCCCGAAAAAAGCGGCTCTGGGGCCGCTTCTTCCCGGACATTTAATTTTAACCCCTTTCCCCAGTCTCCCGGCTCATTCTTACAGAAGGCTTCGGCGTCCTTCCCATTCCTCTGCAGCCGCTCTGTCCGCCTCCTTTTTCCTCACTCTGCCTTAAAAGACAGGTCTCATCCACTTCATATACAGCATTTCCATCTATAATAAGCTTTCTATACATATGAAGACTCCTTTTTATATACTTATGAAAATAAAACAGGAAAATCTGATTCTTCCCTTATCTTATTATATGCATGAGATCTCTGAACGCCGCATATGTTTAGACCAAAGCATGAAAGCTGGTGAAGTAATATGGCAAAACCTTTTGGGGAAAGCAATGATTATAAACTCACCGATCTGGACTATCTTATAGGGGACCACCACCTTCAAATGATCAAAGCTGCCCTGCCCTTTTTAGAGGTGCCTAAGCAGCGGGCTGTATCTGTATTTGTAAAAGCCCAGGAATTAAAAAAGACCCTGGAACTATTTGAAACTGAGGAAGTGGCTTCTATGGGGATCTGTTCTCTGGAAGAGCCTCAGTCCCGCGGCTCTGTTAAAGAGCTTTTAAAAGCCATCCGGCCTTACGGAAATCCTCAGGAACAGGATTTGATTGATCTGACAAATGCCTTTATCGAAGGTCAGGCTCCTATGGAGCAGCTGCGCCGTTTCCTGTCCCCGGAACAGCAGGCACAATTCGAAACCCTCCAGATGATGGTCACAGCCTTTCAGGCTATGGCATAATATCTGACACAGACGCCAACTCTAAAAGGGAGCCATATGAACAGATCCCGGAAAGGATGAAATAATTATGGATGAAAGCTGGAAAAATGATCCCCGCCTTAAAGCCATGGATAAAGAAAAACTGGAGCTTCTGACCCGTTTTGCCGCACAGGCCGGACAATCCAAAAAGGAAGATCTGCCCCAGACCCTTATGTCCATCCACCTGGAGGCCCAAAATCAGGGCATTCGTTTTAACGACAAAGAGACCTCTCTTCTTATAAATATCCTCAGCGCCCATATGACACCCAAAGAAAAAAAGAAGATCGATCTCTTAAAAATGATTTCTCAAAGACTTATGACCGGAAAATAGCCCCAAATCCCACAACAGTTTGTAAACAGCGGCGAAAGCTGTCATTCGCCGCTTCCGACGATCACAATCCGCGTATCCGGTGTGACGCTTTTTATCAGTTCCTCCATCCGCTCCTGAGGCAGACAGATGCAGCCTGAAGAACCCTTATAGGATGAATCCATAAAGCAATGCAGAAAAATAGCAGAGCCCTCTCCCGGCACACATTCTGCATTATAGGTCAGATTCAGGGCGTAATTATAATAAGGCGAGGCCTGAATGAGATTTTCACCCGAAGCCCAGTCCTTTGATACCAATGCGGTATTTACAAGGCGGTTATAATGAATACTGTCAGGATCGTCCACCCAGATATCTCCCTGAATAATCTGGTGATAGGGCAGTGAACTGCCCGGATCTTCCAGAAGACCAAATGCCAGATCAAAGCTGTAAATCCCGGCCGGTGTGGCTTTATCGCCTTCCTTTTTATCCTCCGTGATCCCCCTGCTTCCTACATAGCCCTTTTCTGTCCACATATGCTGCCAGTTATCCTGCGAACACACATAATAGGAAATATCCGCATCACAGCCTCCTGTTCCTTTGACAAGAATCAGCTGATCTGCGTCTTTGATCTGATCGTGGGTTTTTTTCTCATCATAAACCTTTATCTCACCCGGTCCGCCCTTCTCCGGCCCTGTCTCAGCCCGTCCTGCTGCAAAGGCCGTCACTGTTCCCATCATCAATGCTGCACAGATGCATACCCCGGCTGCTGCCTGCATCATTCTTCTTTTGTACATGATCCCTACCTCCGCTCCAGGGCCTTTTTCACAATATAAGCCGCTTCTTCCGCATCCTTTTTATCCACATAAGCATAGTAGGAGGTCTGACGTCTGAGACTTTCTCCAACGCCTCCAACGGAACCGGCCATCCGGTTTATGGTGGCGCCGTTTACATGCTTTGTCTCATACCGGATTCCATGCTCTTTCAGTGCCGCTGTCACCTGAAAAAAAAGCTCCGGATCTGTGTTCATGAATATCTCCTTCTTCGAAAAACCAAACATAGAACCACCTTTCCTTTCTCTGATGGTTTCATTTTACCACAGATCCCTCCCAAAATGTCTTACGGTTTCCTGAACGTTTCCATACATGGATAAGGTGACACAGCTTCCCTGTCCGCAGATAGTTACTCTGCCTCCGGCAGGACCTCCTGATAAGATCTGTCACTGATACGCAGTACAATCTCTTCCGGATCTGCCTGCAGCTCAATCCTTCCGTTCATAAGCTCAGGAATATCCTTTATCATCACTACTGTTCCTGCAGTCATTCCATCCAGGTCAATGGTGATCGTATCGATCATATCCCCCGGAAGGGATGTATACGGAATCTCCATCATCATCTTGTCCAGCTGATTTCCAGCCTTCTCCTCATTGGCAAGCAGAATATGGATTACGCTGTTTACCTTTTCATCTGCAACCAGAGCCTGAAAGCTGAGATGAAGAATCTCATTACTCAGCGTATTCAGGCTCTTTTCCTTAATCTGTGCCGGGATAACCTGTCCCTCCAGATCGAGGGAGACCTTACTCCCCTCTCTCAGCTGGCGCACCAGCCTGCGGGCCTCTGCTTCTTCCATCTGAGTGGAAACTGACTCAGGCAGCGACTTTCCGATAATATTTCCCGGAACCATTCCCAGCCGCCTCAGCCGCTTTGCTTTTATTGTTACATCTCTCTTTTTTACACTGATCTGATTCATAATTTCGCCTCCTTATAGATTATATATGTCCATGTCCGGCGAAATATGCCCAAATAAAAAGAAGAGCCTTTTCAAAAGCTCTTCTTTTTATTTGGGCAATTATAAACTGCACCATTATTTACACACAATATTTACAATTCGTCCGGGAACGTAAATTTCTTTTACGATATTCCCTGCAAGCTTATCCTTTACTGCTTCTCTGCCCTGGGCAATCACATCATCCTTTGAAATATCAGCCGGAACATTGATAACCGCGCGTGTCTTTCCATTTACCTGAACAGCGATCTCAATCTCATCGTCCTTCATGGCTTCCTCGTCGCACTCCGGCCACTGGGAATGGAATACGCTGTCTGTACCGCCCAGCTGGCTCCAAAGCTCCTCGCCGATATGGGGGGCAAATGGAGCAAGAAGGGTAACAAAGGTCTTTAAGGTTTCTTTATCAATTCCGCCTTCCTTCTTGGCAAGCTCAATAAACTTGTTATTATACTCCATAAAGCCGGAAATAACCGTATTTAAGCTGAACTGATTGAATCTCTGCTCAATATCATATACCAGCTTATGGCGAAGCTTAATCATTTCCTTTGTAGGCTGAATATCCTTATCTTTGCTGTCCATTACCAGATTCCAGAAACGGTTTAAGAAGCGGGAAACGCCCTCGATGCCTCTGTCATCCCACTCTGCATCCAGCTCCGGCGGTCCTACAAACAGCTCATAAAGACGCAGGGAATCACAGCCGTAATCTCTAACCAGCTCATCCGGGGAAACTACATTTCCCTTGGACTTGCTCATCTTGATGCCGTTCTTTCCGGTAATCATACCCTGGTTAAAGAGCTTCCTGAAGGGCTCGTCAAAATCAACCACTCCGATATCGCAGAGGAACTTGGTGTAGAAACGGGAATACAGCAGATGAAGCACTGCATGCTCTACACCGCCGATATACATATCTACAGGAAGGTACTTATCTGCCTTTTCTCTGGAAACAAGGGCCTCGCTGTTGTGGCTGTCCACATAGCGCAGGAAGTACCAGGAAGAACCGGCCCACTGAGGCATCGTGTTCGTCTCTCTCTTTGCAGCAGCGCCGCAGACCGGACAGGTAGTATTTACCCACTCGTCAATAGCTGCCAGAGGAGATTCACCCGTACCCGTAGGCTGATAGCTCTCTACCTCAGGCAGGCGCAGAGGAAGCTGATCCTCCGGAACCGGCACGCAGCCGCACTTGGGACAGTGAATGATCGGAATGGGCTCGCCCCAGTATCTCTGACGGGAGAATACCCAGTCGCGCAGCTTGTAGTTGACGGTCTTGCGTCCAAAGCCCTTTTCCTCAATCATCTGGGGAGCTTCTTTTTTCAGAACAGAGGATTCCATGCCGTTCCACTCACCGGAATTGATCATGGTTCCGCTTGCCTCTGTATAGGCTTCGGTCATGTTTTCAATCTCCTTGCCGTCCTTTGCGATAACCTGAACGATAGGAAGGCCGAACTTCTTTGCAAACTCAAAGTCTCTGTCATCATGGGCAGGCACACACATGATTGCGCCTGTACCGTAATCAGCCAGTACATAATCAGACAGCCAGATGGGGGTCTTTGCTCCGTTTAAGGGGTTGATGGCGTAGCTGCCGGTAAAGACTCCGGTCTTTTCCTTTGCCTGCATACGGTCTACATTGGAACGCATGGAGGAATCGAAAATGTATTTCTCAACGGCCTCTCTTGTTTCATCGGTAGCCAGACTCTTTGCCAGCTTGTGCTCCGGAGCCAGTACCATAAAGGTTGCGCCGTGAAGGGTATCCGGTCTTGTGGTGTAGACAGTGATCTTTTCCTCTCTGCCGTCAATGGGGAATTCCACCTCGGCCCCATAGGATTTGCCGATCCAGTCAGCCTGCATCTTTTTAACCTTTTCCGGCCAGTCTAATTTGTCCAGATCATTTAAAAGACGCTCTGCGTAGGCAGTGATCTTTAACATCCACTGACGCAGGTTCTTCTTTGTAACGGGGGTACCGCAGCGCTCACAGCAGCCGTTTACTACCTCTTCGTTTGCAAGGCCTGTCTTACAGGAAGGACACCAGTTGATGGGGAATTCCTTCTCATAGGCAAGTCCCTTTTTGAACATCTGCACAAAGATCCACTGAGTCCACTTATAAAACTCAGGGTCTGTGGTGTTTACTTCCATATCCCAGTCATAAATAGCGGCAATCTGCTTAATCTGACGCTTAATATTGGTAATGTTGGCCTCTGTGGACTTTGCAGGATGAACCCCCATCTTGATGGCATAGTTCTCTGCCGGAAGTCCAAATGCGTCCCAGCCCATGGGATGGATCACATATTTGCCTCTTAACAGCTGATACCGGCTCCATACGTCAGAGATTACATAGCCTCTCCAGTGGCCTACATGAAGACCGCTGCCGGATGGATACGGGAACATATCCAGACAGTAGTATTTTTCTTTCGTTCCGTCATTTACATTGATCGGATTCTTTTCCCAGTTCTCACGCCACTTCTTTTCAATGGCGCTGTGATTGTACTGTGATGCCATAATTCATTCCTCCGTTAATATTAGTGCCAGAGCGTCCACTCAGCAACCTTTTTTCTCATTGCCATAAGAAAAACCGCGTCTCTTAAATCACTTCAAGAGACGCGGTCATATCCTCCACGCGGTACCACTCTGATTCACACAGCAGCCTGTGTGCACTCATCTGCCCCTGTAACGGTGAGCGCTCCGTCTTTTCCTACCCAGAGGTATTTGAAAATTCCTCCTTCAGAAAAGCTGCTTCAGGACCAGTTCGGCATTCTTCCGCCGCCGGCTCTCAGCCCCTGCCGGCTCTCTGTGGGACAAAATAAATACCTACTACTTCCTGTCAACGCATTTACACTGAATCTTAATTTAACACATTTGACAGTGGCTGTCAATATGCCGCTAAAAAAAGCCTGCAAACTTACAAACGCTCAATAATCGCCTTCGTATACTCTTTTGTTCCTGCGGTTCCTCCCAGATCCGGCGTCAGCGCAGTGCCGTCCTTTAATACTTCATCCACCGCTTTCCGGATCTTTGCAGAAACCTCCTGCTTTCCCAGGTGCTCCAGCATCATGCAGGCAGACCACAAAAATGCCGTAGGATTGGCAATTCCCTTTCCCGCAATATCGGGAGCACTGCCGTGAACCGCCTCAAACATGGCGAAAGCCGTTCCCATATTGCTGGAGGGCAGAAGGCCCAGTCCGCCGATCAGTCCGCTGGTTAAATCAGACAAAATATCACCGTACAGATTCTCTGTCACGATCACATCAAAATTCTCCGGATGCATTACCAGCTGCATAGCCACATTGTCTACAATCTTATCCTCTGCCTCAATCTGAGGATATTCTTTGCTGATCTCGTAGAATACATCGCGGAACAGGCCGTCGGAAAGCTTCATAATATTAGCCTTATGGACGCAGGTCACTTTTTTCCTCTGATTCTTTACCGCATATTCAAAGGCAGCCCGTGCAATGCGCTCGCTGCATTTTCTGGTAATAATTTTAATGGAGTGGGCCGTGTCCCCGTCGATCTTCTCCTCCACGCCTGCATACAGATCCTCTGTATTTTCACGGAACATCACAATATCCACATCTTCAAAGGGAGTCTTAACTGCGGCGTTCGATTTTGCGGGACGCATATTGGCATAAAGGTCATATTTCTTGCGCAGTGTTACATTCAGGGAACGGAACCCCGTTCCAAGAGGGGTCGTAATAGGAGATTTTAAAAGCACATGGGTCTTTTCAAAGGACGCAAAGCCTGCTTCCGGAATCAGTGCCCCATTTTCCTCATATTCTGCCGCTCCCACACGGAAAATCTCATACTCCAGACCTGCTCCCGCCGCATCCAGAATTTCAAGCACTGCATCTGTAATTTCCGGGCCGATCCCATCTCCCTTAAACACTGTGATTGTATTCTTTTCCATGGCTTATCTCTCCTCCATTGGCGTATATTCCTTATTTTCACCTACATATTTCGTAGCAGGACGCATAATCCGTCCATCATAGAGCT
>CAUCBQ010000083.1 GCA_958441075.1 uncultured Clostridiaceae bacterium
CCTGCCGGAGATTTTATGGGGCCGAATCAATCCTTCCGGACGGACGGCAGACACCTGGGCCTATGATTTTTCTACCGCAGCCAGCTATGCCAATGCAGGAGGAGAGGGTGTGGGGCGCTACACCAATGGAGAAACGCTTTATCCTGCCGACGGTACAAAATGCGGCAATCTGGGAGAAGGTTTTGCATACGATCAGGTTTCCTATGTGGATTATACAGAAGGAATTTATGTGGGCTACCGATGGTATGAGACAGCAGATGCACAACATTTCTGGGACAGGGTGGAAAATCGTTATGGACGGGGCTATGAGGGAGTAGTCCAGTATCCGTTCGGATATGGACTTTCCTATACGGATTTTCAATGGGAGCTTCTGGAGGCCCCAAAGGATGGGACAGCTCCTGATCCATATGGGGAGATCCGTATTACGCTGCGCGTAACCAATAGGGGAACAAGGGCAGGTAAGGATGTGGTTCAGCTATATGTTTCGCCTCCTTATACTCCGGGAGAAATTGAAAAATCCTCAGTTTCGTTGGCAGCCTATGAAAAGACGTCCCTTCTTGAGCCGGGAGCCGGCGAAATACTGACCCTTACAGTTCCTGTGTCTTCCTTTGCTTCCTATGATGAAAGAGATGCAAATAAGAACGGATTTCAGGGCTATGAGCTGGAGGCAGGAGAGTATGAGCTGTCCCTGCGTACGGATGTCCATCATCCGGCGGTTATGAATCGAAATACCATACGGTTAAAGGTAAATTCCGGTACGTTCTATGATACAGACCCTATGACAGGAGCCCCTGTTTTTAACAAATTTACAGGGGCTCAGGCTCAGGATGGTATTTCCATAGACGGTTCTGATGCAGGACAGCATATCTCTTATCTTAGCCGGGCTGATTTTGAGAAAAGCTTTCCAAAAGATAATGTGCCTGTACGCCGTCTTTCTCACAGGGGAGCATCCTTAAACCTGTATACTCAGGAGCAGGCAGATACCTGGATTCCAGACGAGGAGATTTTTATTCAGGCTCAGGAGCATCAGAATGAAAAAACCGTAAAAAAGCTGAATCTCATGATAGAACGTCTGGGAAATCTTACAGAATTGGGTTATGAACTTGGAAAAAACTGGGAAGACCCCAGATGGGAAGAGGTACTGGACCAGCTTACCTTTTCAGATATGGAAAATCTGTTCCTGCATGGTTATGTAAAGACAGAGCCTCTGTCTGTACTGGGAAAACCTTTAGCCAGAGAGGCAGATGGCCCGGCCCAAATCGGCAGCTTTCATCAGATTCCTGCCGGAACCGGCTTTCCCAATGCGGTTGTGCTGGCTCAGAGCTGGAATAATGAACTGGCCCGGGAAATGGGAAGAGCGGTTGCGAAAGAGGCGGGCCAGTTTGGCTACAGCGGCTGGTACGCTCCCGCAGTGAATCTGCACCGCAGTCCCTTTGACGGGAGGAATTATGAATACTATTCAGAAGATCCCCTGATTTCAGGCCATATGGGCGGCCGTGTGGTGAGAGGGAGTCTGGATATGGGAGTATATTGCTATGTAAAGCATCTGATCTGCAACGATCAGGAGTCCGGAATCTACCGGGACGGCATTTACACCTGGATGACGGAGCAGACGCTTAGGGAACTGTATTTAAAGCCCTTTCAGATGCTGGTTCAGAATTACGGAGCAACGGGATTTATGACAGCCTATAACCGGATCGGCGCTGTATGGGCCGGAGGCAGTCAGGCCCTTTTAACGGGAATTCTTAAAGATGAATGGGGCTTTCATGGAGCCATTATTACAGATTATGCGGATCACCATAAATATATGAATGGAGATCAGGCATTACGGGCCGGAGGCAGCCTTTGGATGGACGGAATTTTAAATGATGGAAGATTTCGTTTCCTTTCCGATGAAAATGAGGCTTCCTATCATCATGCCCTGCGAAGAGCCTCGAAAGAGGTACTTTATACGTATCTGAACGCCAGAGCGGAAAACAGGGCGTACAGCCGGAAAATGGACGATCCGGGCCTTTTAAAGCCGGTGATCTATCCTGCCTTCCCTCTGTGGGGAGCTGCCCTGGGCATATTTGACCTTATGGCGGCTGCGGCATTTTTTGTCTGCCTGAAACGGACAAAGAAAACAGAAAAAAAGAAAAGAAAAAGAGAACGAAAGAATGGAATATACACAGAATAATAAGTATACAAAATTGTCCCAGCTTCCGGCAGTGATTGGCCTTGCTATGGTCTGCACTTTTTTATGGGGAAGCGCCACTCCGGCTATCAAAACAGGCTATGAGCTGTTTCATATTGAAGGTACCGATTCCCGGAGTATTATTGTTTTTGCCGGACTTCGTTTTTTGCTGGCAGGGCTGATGGTAATCGGTTTTTATTGTATTCAGAAAAAGAAACTGATTCTTCCTCCGGTGGGAGCAGGATTCTGCATTTTGAAGCTGGGTCTCTGCCAGACTGTGCTCCAGTATTATTTCTTTTATATGGGTCTGGTTTATGTAACAGGGGTTCACGGGGCCATCATCACAGGAACCAATGTATTTCTGTCAATTCTTGTGGCCTGTCTGCTGTTTGGTTATGAACGTCTTACAGGAAGAAAGATTCTTGGCTGTCTGCTGGGCCTGGCAGGTATTGTGTTGGTTAACCTTTCAGGACAGGCCTCTCAGGGGCTGTTTGACGTATCTGTCAGGGGGGAAGGCTTTGTATTCATCGCACAGATTTTTTATGCGTTGTCGGGTGCTTTGGTAAAACGCTATTCAAAGAAGTATGATGTAGTTGTTCTGAGCGGATATCAGTTTACACTGGGCGGTCTGATTTTAATTCTATTAGGCCTTGCGGGAGGAGGAAGAGTGGATCTGGGAGCAGGAGCGGGCGCTTTTGCCCTTCTTCTCTATCTGGGACTGATCTCTGCTGTGGCCTACACGCTTTGGAGTATTCTTTTAAAATATAATCCAGTCAGCCGTGTAACCGTATTTGGTTTTATGATCCCGGTATTCGGAGTTTTTCTGTCAGCGGTTTTTCTGGGGGAAAGCAGTCAGGCGTTATCCTGGAATGTACTGGCGGCTCTGGTTTTGGTAAGCCTTGGGATTTTTATTGTAAATACCGGTAAGCCGGAAACAAAATCGCCGAATTAAGGGGAAATGTATATGGAAGAGATAACAGAGATAACAGAAAATAAAAAAAAGTATCTGAAGCTTCTTCTTCTGGGAGATGAGCAGGAAGATATGATAGACCTGTATCTGGAACGGGGCCATATGTATGTTTTAAAAACACAGGATGGAATGGCACTGTGCGTGGTGACTGATGAAGGAGACGGAATTTTAGAACTTAAAAATATCGCGGTAGAGCCGTCCTGCCAGAAAAAGGGTTATGGACGCAGACTGATCCGTTTTATCAGTCAGAAGTACAAAAATCAGTTTCACACCCTGCAGGCAGGAACGGGAGACAGTCCTCTTACCGTGCCCTTTTATGAGAGGTGCGGCTTTGAGCGGGGATGTGTGATTCCGCATTTTTTCAGGGATCATTATGATCATCCTATTTATGAGGGCGGAAAACAGCTGGATGATATGATTTATTTTCAGCTGAAGCTTTAAAACACAGGAGAGGAGAAGATGTTATGATTGACCGGAACGATATGCTGGAGCTGACCCGCAGGCTTACGCCGGACCGATCCTCGGTAGGACGGATTGCCGGGGCTTATTTTGATACGGAAGGTTATGTGGACGGTACCTTTAATATCAATTTTCTAAAGCTTTCCCTGCCGGAGAGGAGGAGAAATCTTTCAATCGCAAAGGCCGTGCTTTTCTCTGAAACAAATTCTCAGCTGAAAGAATATATGCTTACCGGAGAGGCCAGACGTCCGGGAGGCTTGTGGCAGCTTTTAAGTGCCATTAAAGAATGCGGTATGAAAAATGACGCCTATACGGATTTGTTCTATGAGATTTTAGGAGAAAAGTATCAGCCGGGCCATCCCTGGTCCTGCTTCCTTTTTCATGGCCGGTATGATGTGCCGGTAAAAGGGACAGATAAGGAGTGGATGGAAGGCTCTGAGGAGGTATACGAATATCTGATCTGCGCCATCAGCCCTCTGATCGGAGAATATGAGCCGGGAGAACCGCAGTTCGGTTTTTTATATCCGGCCTTTAAAGAGCGGGGGGCCGCTTTAAATTTTGTGAATCTTTTTGAAAAGCATCCGGATCGTCCTCACAGGGCGCTTACAGAGTGGCTTTTAAAGGGATGAAAACGAAAGAGAAAAGAAAAATGCTCAGGATGCCCTGTGCCAACCGGGGCGTGGATGAGTGCAATACCTGGGGAGATTATTTCTTCATGGAAGCCCTCACCCGTCTCACCGCCGACTGGAAGGTATACTGGTATTAATTCCCGTTTAAAACGTATTCTTTATCATAAATTACTTCCGGAAGGGTAGAGGCGTCGGATGCTTCTACCTTTCCTTCTACATTTTTATCATCATCAATATAGTAGATGGTTCCGCCGGAAATTTTGTACATATAATTACCGTCTACCTTATAATTCTTGTTGTCCGTCTGAACCTTTCCTGATTCATTTACAAGGTACAGACGGTTTTTTACATAAAAAACCTCAAAATCAGAGCCATCCTCAGCTTCTACCAGCCGGCCCTGATAGTAAAGATAGCCGTCCTTGGTGCCGCTTAAGCCGGCTCCCTTATCAGAACCGGAATCTGCAAAGTAATAGGTACCGCTGTCGCCGTCCACGTTCAGATTGGTCTTTTTTCCTGTGACCATTTTTCCGTCAGAATCGCTGCCTCCAAAATAACCTACCATCTCGTCTCCGGACTGATTTACCACACGGATCATACCTGTCTGACGTACGCCGTAAGGGTTAAAGAAATAGGAGTCTCCGCTGACCTTTACAGCAGCCCGGCCCATGCTGGAGGCTTTTGCGTTTAAATAGGCCGGTGTTCCGTCGCTTTCGAAATAATACCAGTTGGAATCCCCGTCCTCCGGCATCTCATCCGTATCCCCCTCTGCAAGCTCATCCTTATCGTCACAGCTTGCAGGGTGATCCGTCAGCTCCAGCCAGGTATCCCTTGCCATGGTGCCGTCATTTTCACCGCCCAGATATACGAAACGGCTGATACCGGTGGTATCGCCTGCCTCAGCCTCATCCTCAGCCGCAATCCATCCGGTCATCATAACGCCGTCTTCGTTAAAATAATACTTTCTGTCATTGATGGTTTCTACCGCATAGGTACGGTCTTTGGCCCGCTTTGCCTTGCCGTTTGACTGGAAATAAAACCATTTGGAGGAGTCTGAGGCCGAGGTGCGCGTTTCGGAAATATCCCCGTCTTCCGGCTTGTCCTCCTCGTCATAATCCAGACACTGCCAGCCTGTTTTTGTATAGCCCTGGTCTTCTCCGCCCAGATAATAAATATCGTCTCCGTCAAAAAACCAGCCTGTACGCATCCGGCCGTCGCTGTCAAAGGAATATTTATATGTTCCAATGGTTTCCCAGCCGTCCCGTTCCAGCTTTCCCTTGGAATTTACATAGTACCAGCCAGCAGGCTTGGCTCCTTCGTTTTCTGTGATGTGTATCCAGGAGTTTTTAACCATAGCGCCGGAATCATTTACATAATATTCGTCATCAATCCACTGGTTTACAGTCATCTTTCCATCACTTCCCAGATAAAAGGAAGAATCCCCGGAGGTTTTCCATGTATTTGTCACATAATTTCCGGAGGCGTCCTTATAGCGCCAGGTACCGTCCTCCATGACCCAGCCGGCCTCAGCTGCCTGGGAGCAGAATGCAGAACCCATAGAGAACAGCAGGGCTGCTCCAAGGGCGGGAAGCAATGACTTGTATTTTTTCATAATTTAAAGGCTCTCCTTCTGGTATTTTTCAAATAGATATTTTTATTGTACCATATAGAAAAGCTCCCTACAATAAAGTTCACAAAATCGTCAGAAAATGTACGGTTTTTGTCAGTCTTTCATTGAAAAAAGGGACGCTTTCCTTTATAATCATAGATCGTGAGCAGTGAACACAAGGAGGATACGAATGGAACGGGGACCTATACGGGCGGCTATTATGTCAGATACTCATGGAGTTTTAAGGCCGGAGGTAGAACGGATTTTAGAGACCTGTGATGTAATCGTACATGCAGGGGATTTTGATACACAGATGGTTTATCACAAGCTGGATGTAAACCAGCCCCTTTTTGCAGTGAGGGGAAATAATGACAGGGGATGGTCAGGAGGCCTTCCGGGGCTTAAGCGCTTTGAGATCGGAGGGGTAAGGTTTATTATGGCCCATGAGAGGACACAGCTTCCGGGAAATCCCGGGGATGCTCAGGTGGTCATCTTTGGCCATTCCCATATGTACCAGCAGCAGGAGATAAACGGACGGCTTTGGCTCAATCCCGGAAGCTGCGGCTATAAGCGGGGAACGCTGCCCCTTTCCATGGCAGTGATGACCATAGAGAACGGGGCTTATACTCTGGAAACAATCTGGCTGGAAAAGGGCTACGGAACTCCCGGGGACGCCATTGCAAAGCGGGAAAAAACAAAGAAAAACAGATATGAACGGCAGCAGAAACGGCATATGCAGGAGAAAAAGGATAAGGAAATGCTGTTTTTAATTGCTAAAATTCTGCGCCTTTACCAGGCAGATGCGTCCAGAGCCTGGGTAATAAAAAATACGGGAAATGATCCGGAGCTTACTGCAAGGATTTATGATCTGTGCGGCATGGAAGAAACTGCAGATGCCCACCGGATTCTGGCAAAACTAAGAGGAGGGGCCTGAAATCAGACCCCTCTGTTTTATGGAATACGACTCAGCGCGCCATTTTTTTCTTTTCTTCTTCCACGGTGATTCGTGATTCCTCCAGCGTACAGCCAAGAACCTTAATGAGCGTTTCCTTTTCCATCGTGGGCGCATAGTAGAAGCCCTGCTGGTATTCACATTCATAGCCGTTTAAGGTATTTAACTGGTTTTGTGTTTCTACGCCTTCAGCGATAATATGGATGTTTAAATTCTTTGCGATCTGGATCAGGCCCCCGGCGATAGCTGCACAGGAGGGATTTGTTTCCAGCTGCCATACAAACATACGCTCCAGCTTTACTGTGTTTACCGGAAGGTCAAGTACGCCTGTAACAGGAACACAGCCGGAACCGAAATGATTCAGCACCAGCTCCACGCCAAGGTGAGCCAGCTCCTGCATGGTAATATTTACATTTAAATAAACAGAGGACAAAGCTGTGTCATCCAGCTCCAAAGCCAGTTTTCCGGCTGGGATATGGAACCGCGTAATCACATCCTCTACCTTGTCTACAAAATCCTCCTGGGTTAACAGAAGGGGGGATACGGGAATACAGATGGATTCAAACTCCTTTCCCTCTTCTATCAGACGGGCAATAAAACGGCCCGCATCCTCCAGCGCATAATAGCCCACGGCCCGGATCTGGCCGGAGTCCTCTGCAATGGGCATAAATTCAGCTGCGCCGATCAGTCCCAATCCCTGAATAAAAATACGCATATAGGAATCAGCCCTTGTAAAGCGGCCATTCTCCAGGCTGTAGGTAGGGCGGTAACGGACTTCAATCTCATTTTTCTCCAGAGCGGTCTGCAGATAGCGGGCAATGGCCTGACGGCGCAGGGCCTGTTCGTGGAGCTTGGAGTCAAAGACGGCATACTGGTTTGGACCATATTCCTCAGCAGCAGATACAGCCGTATCCAGATTCTTTAAAAGGGAGGACATATCCTCTCCATAGGCAGGGCAGGAGCAGATGCCGATCTGGGCGGAGCAGACACAGTCCAGATCCCACACGGTCCAGACGTGTTCAAAACGCTCTAAGATCCGGGCAGCCAGATCGCAGGCCTGTCCCTCTTTGGCACCATCCAGCACAATCATAAACTCCACGCCGATATAGCGGAAAACATTTCCATGAGCTGTTTCGTTCAGATACTCTGTGATCTGGGAAAGCAGCTCTTCACAATAATCATATCCAAAGGTTTTATTAAGGTTTTTAAAATTCTGAAGATAGACTTTCATTACCACACCTTTGGATGGAAGCGTAAAAGACCGGGCTTCCTGTTCACGGAGCAGCTCCGGGGCGCCTTCTGTTTCTTTTTTATTCTTTTTAAACCATTCCATATATGGACCTCCCTGTATCGTATGTGACATTCAGATCCTCTGCAGCACACCAATATATTCCATTATAATACAATACAGGCAAAATCTCAATTTTAATTTAAAAATGCTGAAAAATATAAAAGTTGTTTCCTTTTTCTTTGCAAATTGACCGGAGTATGATATACTGTTGTAAGAGTATCAGCTGACGTCATTTGGGGCTGGCAGCTGATAAGTGAACAAAGGAGAGATCCATCCATGAAAATGAACCGAGTATTTTTAAAATTAAGCGGCGAGGCTCTGGCCGGACCGAAAAAGACCGGGTTTGACGAGGACACGGTAAAAGAGGTAGCCAGACAGGTAAAGCTTTCTGTGGACGCAGGCGTCCAGGTAGGTATTGTCATCGGCGGCGGCAACTTTTGGAGGGGCCGCACCAGCGAGGCCATTGACCGCACAAAAGCGGATCAGATTGGTATGCTGGCTACCATCATGAACTGCATCTATGTATCTGAGATTTTCCGGAATGCAGGGATGAAAACCCAGATTTTAACACCCTTTGAGTGCGGATCTATGACAAAGCTGTTTTCAAAGGACCGCGCCAACAGGTATTTTGAACGGGGAATGGTGGTATTTTTTGCAGGCGGAACCGGCCATCCATACTTTTCTACGGATACGGGAATTGCCCTGCGGGCCATTGAGATGGATGCAGACTGTATTCTGCTGGCAAAGGCTATTGACGGCGTTTATGACAGCGATCCCAAGCTGAATCCTGAGGCTAAAAAGTACGATACCATTTCCATTCAGGAGGTTATTGACAGGCAGCTGGCAGTGGTAGACCTGACAGCTTCTATTATGTGCATGGAGCATAAGATGCCTATGGCAGTATTCAGCCTGAATGAACCGGACGGTATTGCAAACGCTATGCAGGGCAGGATCAACGGAACCATCGTCACCGCATAATTTCCGGCAGGGCACAGGCGCCGCCGGATATAAATTTTATAAAAACAGGCCGTCAGGCCCGCATTACAGGAGGACATATGGAAGATTTAAAATTTTATGAGGATAAGATGAATAAGACACTGGATGTACTGGCATCCGATTACGCTGCCATCCGCGCAGGCCGTGCCAATCCACACGTTCTTGACAAAATCAGAGTTGATTACTACGGTACTCCCACCCCTATTCAGCAGGTGGGCAACGTATCTGTGCCGGAGGCACGCATGATCGTAATCCAGCCATGGGAGAAGAGCCTGTTAAAA
>CAUCBQ010000084.1 GCA_958441075.1 uncultured Clostridiaceae bacterium
GGCAGGCGACCAGTACCGGTTCTGTAAAGGGAATCAATGGAAATGTGGATATTGATTTCCAGTTCAGGGATTTTTCAGATCAGATCCCATCCAGCACCTGGCGTACCATCAGCGGAAAACGGTATTATTACAGCAATTATACCAAGCAGAAAAATGCCTGGGCCCAGGATGGAGCTGACTGGTACTATATGGACAGCGAGGGTCTTGCTTCCACCGGATGGATCACAGTATCCGGCAGCCGGTATTATCTGGATGAAACCACAGGAAGGATGCAGACAGGCTGGCGCCAGGATCAGGGAAAATGGTATTATCTGGGAAGCTCAGGAGCTGTACAGAAGGGTTGGATTCAGGACAATGGAGTCTGGTATTATACGGATTCTGACGGTGTGATGCAGACGGGCTGGCTGGATGCAGACGGAAAGCGTTACTATCTGGAGCCTTCGGGGAAAATGGCAGTGGGATGGACGAACCAGAATGGAAAATGGTACTATCTGGATTCCTCCGGCGCGCTGGCAAAGGGATGGATTCAGGATCAGGGAAGCTGGTATTATTCGGATTCAAACGGTGTGATGCAGACAGGCTGGCTCAGTGAAGGCGGAAAACGGTACTATCTGAAGGCATCCGGCGTCATGGCTTCGGGCTGGAGGGAGCTGGATGGAGCCTGGTACTATTTTGACGGAAGCGGTGCTATGACAACGGGTATGATCGAGGTAAACGGCCTCCATTACTATATGGAGCCCTCTACAGGACGCATGGCTGCCAGCCAGACGCTGGAAATCGGCGATGCGGCTTATGAGGCGGCTGCAGACGGTCATCTGATTCCTCTGGGGCAGGAGGGAAGCGGCTCTGAAAATGGAGCTGCCGGCTCCGGTGACGGGGGAGCTGCCTCCGGCAGCACGGGAGTGGTTTCCGGCAGCCCCGGAACATCCTCTGCGCCCATCATCATTCCGTCAAATGGAAACAGCCCTTCTTCTCAGAACAATTCAGCGTCCTCAGGCGCTGTTACAGGAATCCACGGCGGTCCCGGCGTCAGTTCATCCTCTTCTAAGGGGCAGGTAGCCGCAGGAGAGAAGCCGGGAGCGTAGAGACAGCACAGAGTAAGACAAAACAGGATAGGACAGTATACAGGCCGGGAGAGAATCCCGGCCTGATTCTATTTTCCTGTTCTCCATCATATAATAAATCAATCTACCAATTTGTCAGGAGGACTGAATGTGAACTGGAAACATGGGATTCATCTGCTGTCAGTCATTCTGTCAGCGGATTTTATCCTTTTGGCATATCTGATCTGTCTTCTGGCGGCTCCGGCGCCCGCGGCAAAAGCTTCGGCACAGGAAGGAGCAGTTCACCCGGAAAAGTACCTGGCACTTACCTTTGATGACGGTCCCCATTCCGTTTATACGCCTATTCTTTTGGATGGCCTGAAAGAGCGGGGCGTATCCGTAACCTTTTTTCTCATGGGAAGCAGTATACCCGGAAATGAGGCTATAGTAGAACGGATGCAGAAAGAAGGCCATCTGATCGGCAACCACAGCTATAATCATGTCCGCCTGACGAAAGCCGGTTCCGGGGCTGTCTGTGAGGCGGTAGACCGTACCAGCCGTATGATTGAGGATATTACAGGTTTCAGACCTCAATATATGCGCCCGCCCTACGGAGACTGGAATGAGGAACTGGAATGTGAGACAGGAATGACTGCGGTTCTCTGGTCTGTGGATTCCATGGACTGGAAGCTGAGGAATCGGGAGCGGATCGTAAAGAAGGTCTTGAAAGAAGCAGAGGATGGGGATATTATATTGATGCATGATATATTTGGTACATCTGTGTCAGCGGCTCTGGAGATCATTGATATTCTTCAGAAAGAAGGCTATACATTTGTCACTGCCGATGAACTTCTGATTGACTGAAAGAGAGATAAAAATGAACCTGTTTGATTATATGAGAGAAAATACAATGGAAAAGGAAGCGCCTCTGGCCTCCCGCCTTCGTCCGAGAACATTAGATGAGGTGGTGGGGCAGCAGCACATTATCGGAAAGGACAAGCTTCTTTACCGCGCCATTAAAGCGGACAAGCTGGGCTCCCTGATTTTTTACGGCCCGCCGGGTACTGGAAAAACTACGTTGGCAAAGGTTATTGCCAACACTACCAGCGCTGATTTTAAGCAGATCAATGCCACTGTAGCCGGAAAAAAGGATATGGAGGAGATTGTGGCTGCTGCAAAGGACAGCAGAGGGATGTATGGCAGAAGAACCATTTTGTTTGTAGATGAGATCCACCGCTTTAACAAGGGACAGCAGGATTATCTTCTTCCCTTTGTAGAAGATGGAACCCTGATTCTCATTGGAGCTACTACGGAAAATCCCTATTTTGAGGTAAACAGCGCCCTTATATCCCGATCCCGTATTTTTGAGTTAAAGCTGCTGGAAAGGCAGGATATTCTGGAGCTTATCCGCAGAGCCGTTACAGATGTGGAACGGGGAATGGGTACATACGATGCAGTGATTGAGCCGGATGCCGCTCAGTTTCTGGCAGACGCTGCAAACGGGGATGCCAGAGCAGCTCTGAATGCGGTAGAGCTGGGAGTGCTCACTACAGAGCGCAGTCCGGATGGAAAGATTCATATAGATTTGACAGCGGCTCAGGAGTGTATCCAGAAGAGGGCAGTGAGGTATGATAAGGACGGAGACAGCCATTATGATACAATTTCCGCTTTTATAAAAAGTATGCGGGGGTCAGATCCGGATGCGGCTGTGTACTATCTGGCCCGGATGATCTATGCGGGTGAAGATATTAAATTCATTGCGCGCAGGATTATGATCTGCGCCGCAGAGGATGTGGGAAATGCAGATCCACAGGCTCTGACTGTAGCAGTAAGCGCCGCTCAGGCTGCGGAACGCATCGGTCTTCCGGAGGCCCAGATCATTCTGTCCCAGGCAGTGACCTATGTAGCCTGTGCTCCTAAGAGCAATGCGGCCTGCTGCGCCATTCTGGATGCAATGGAGGCTGTAAAGACGGCGCGGGCCATGCCGGTTCCTGTGCATCTTCAGGACAGGCATTATAAAGGCGCCGGAGCACTGGGACACGGAGAAGGTTATCTCTATGCTCATGATTACCCGAAGCACTATGTACGTCAGCAGTATCTGCCGGAAGGCATGGAGGACCGTATTTTTTACAGACCGTCAGACAATGGCTATGAAAAGCAGATCAAAGCCCATATGGAATGGCTGAAAAATTAAACTTTACAATCACCGGGGGGAGCGTTTATAATATCTGTATAAGCAATCAGGGCGCTCCCCCCTGTAACATACAGGGGCTTTTTGTCTGAGATCAGCGCCCGAACTCATTCATGGTCAGAGCCGTTCCGGTTTTGTACCCTTCCCATTTTGATTAAATTTAAAAATTTAGAATAAATATAACAGGCTGTAAAATTAAGGAGAATCGTTATGAGAGAAAAATTACAGACCCTTCCTTTAGCGGAGCTTAAAGAATTGGCGAAATCTCAGGGGTTTAAGGGGATCAGTACCCTCAGAAAAGCCGAGATCATAGAACTTTTGTGCCGGGAAAATGAGGCGGCTGAAAATATTAAAACTGCTTCACAGCCAGCTTCCGGAACCGGTGAGATCCGAGAGGGCCGTGACAATGGAGAAGCCCATGATGCCGGAGAAAACCGTGAACTTCGTGACGCCCGTGATGGCCGCGATGGCGGAACCTCCCGCGATTTCCGTCCCCAGCGGGAATCCTCCCGTCCAACCCGCTTTGTCAGACAGCCCCGTACCCCATACGGGCAGCAGAATTCAAGAGAAAATTCCAGAGAAGGCTCCAGAGAAACGGGAGAAAACGGCCCATCCAGAGAACTCCGGGAGTCCAGAGAACCCCGAGAATCCAGAGAGAGCCTGGAGTCCCGCACCGATGCTGTGGGACCGGCAGGGCAGGACATGGCGGAGCTTGACAGCGGAATCGAGGCAAACGGCATTCTGGAAGTGATGCCTGACGGCTTTGGCTTTATCCGCTGTGAGAATTTTCTTCCGGGTGAAAATGATGTCTATGTAGCCCCCTCACAGATCCGCCGGTTTAATTTAAAAACAGGAGATATCATTGTAGGAAACAGAAGAATTAAAGCAGTAACCGAAAAATTTGCCGCCCTTCTTTATATCAAAACAGTTAACGGATACCCGTTAAGCGCCACAGAGCGCCGGCCTAATTTTGAAGATCTCACTCCCGTTTTCCCAAATGAGCGGCTTCATATGGAAACCCGCGGTGAGCGCAATTCTGTGGCTATGCGTGTTCTGGATCTTTTATCGCCCATTGGAAAAGGCCAGAGAGGCATGATTGTTTCTCCGCCAAAGGCAGGAAAAACCACTCTCTTAAAGCAGGTAGCCAGAGCCATTACTGTGAATCATCCGGATATGCATCTGATGATTCTCCTGATTGATGAGCGCCCTGAGGAGGTAACAGATATCAAAGAGGCGATTGTGGGGCCGAATGTAGAGGTAATCTACTCTACCTTTGACGAGCAGCCTGACCGCCATAAGCGTGTATCAGAAATGGTAATTGAGCGGGCAAAGCGTCTGGTGGAGCATGGAAGAGATGTGATTATCCTTTTAGACAGCATTACCCGTCTTGCCAGAGCCTATAACCTTACGGTGGCCCCCAGCGGACGCACCCTGTCAGGCGGTCTTGATCCGGCAGCTCTCTATATGCCGAAGCGCTTTTTCGGAGCGGCCAGAAATATGCGGGAGGGAGGCAGCCTTACCATTCTGGCTACTGCACTGGTGGATACAGGAAGCCGTATGGATGATGTGGTATATGAGGAATTTAAGGGTACTGGAAACATGGAACTGGTTCTGGACCGCCGTCTGTCGGAAAAGAGGATTTTCCCGGCTATTGACATTTTAAAATCCGGCACCCGAAGGGATGACCTTCTTCTTAACCGTCAGGAGGCAGAGGCCGTAGACATTGTCCGTAAAGCTACAAATTCTCTTAAACCGGATGAAGCTGTGGAACGGATTCTGGATCTTTTTTCCAAGACAAGAAATAACTATGAATTCTGTGAGATGGTAAAGAAGATACGTCTGCTGTAAGGCAAGTTTTCCCCTGCATCTACTTCCCTTTTTTTTCCGGGTGTAGTATAATCAAAAGCATAAAAATGCAGGTATTACGTTGCATGGGAAATCAGGAGGGAGTATAGAAATGAAAGATTACATGAAGATCTATCAGGAGTGGATGGCCAATCCATATTTTGACGAAGCCACCAAGGCAGAGCTGAAAGCCATTGAGGGTGATGAAAATGAGATCAAAGAGCGTTTTTATATGGATTTGGAGTTCGGAACCGCAGGCCTCAGAGGTATCATTGGAGCAGGAATTAACCGCATGAATATTTATGTAGTGAGACGGGCCACACAGGGACTTGCAAACTACATTATCAAGCAGGGGGCTGCGGATAAGGGCGTAGCTATTGCCTATGACTCCCGCCGTATGTCTCCTGAATTTGCCATGGAGGCAGCTATGACGCTGGCAGCCAATGGAATCAAGGCATATAAGTTTGAATCTCTGCGCCCTACACCGGAGCTGTCCTTTGCTGTCCGCGAGCTGGGCTGCGTGGCAGGTATCAATATTACTGCCAGCCACAATCCGCCGGAGTACAATGGCTATAAGGTGTACTGGGAGGACGGCGCTCAGTTCACACCGCCTCATGATAAGGGTGTAACAGAGGAGGTTCTTGCGATTGAGGACCTGTCCAGCGTAAAGACCACAGACGAGGCTTCCGCCATTGCTGCAGGCAAGTACGAGGTGATTGGAAAAGAGATTGACGATAAGTATATCGCTCAGGTAAAGGCTCAGGTTGTAAATCAGAAGGCCATTGATGAGATGCAGGATCAGATCAGCATCGTATATACCCCTCTTCACGGCACAGGAAATATTCCTGCCAGAAGAGTGATGAAGGAGCTCGGCTTTACCCATGTATATGTAGTTCCTGAGCAGGAGCTTCCGGACGGAAATTTCCCAACCGTAAGCTATCCGAACCCTGAGGCAAAGGAAGCTTTCGAGCTGGGCTTAAAGCTGGCAAGAGAAAAGGATGCAGATCTTGTGCTTGCTACCGATCCTGATGCAGACCGTCTGGGCGTATATGTAAAGGACACAAAGTCCGGCGAATACATTCCGTTAACCGGAAATATGTCCGGTTCCCTGCTGTGCGAATATGTATTAAGCCAGAAGCAGGCTGCTGGCAAGATTCCGGCAGACGGACAGGTTGTTAAATCCATTGTGTCCACCAACCTGATCGACGCAGTAGCCAAAGCCTACGGAGCAGAGCTTATCGAAGTGCTTACCGGCTTTAAATGGATTGGAAAGCAGATCCTTAAAAATGAAACTACCGGAACAGGAACATATCTTTTCGGTATGGAAGAGAGTTATGGCTGCCTGATCGGAACCTATGCCCGTGATAAGGATGCTATTTCCGCTACTGCCGCTCTCTGCGAGGCAGCTGCCTACTACAAGCAGAAGGGCATGACATTGTGGGATGCTATGGTAGCTATGTATGAGAAATACGGCTATTACAAAGATTCTGTTAAGTCCATCGGTTTATCCGGTATCGAGGGTCTGGCTAAGATCCAGTCCATTATGGAAACACTGAGAAACAACACCCCGTCAGAGGTTGGCAGCTATAAGGTAGTATCTGCAAGAGACTACAAGCTGGATACCATTAAGGATATGGCGACCGGAGAAGTAAAGCCAACAGGTCTTCCTGCATCCAATGTACTGTACTATGATCTGGAGGACGGCGCATGGATCTGCGTAAGACCTTCCGGCACAGAGCCAAAGATCAAGTTCTATTTTGGCGTAAAGGGAACCTCCTTAGAGGATGCAAACCAGAAGGAAGCAGACCTCGGAGCAGCTGTTATGGCTATGGTAGATAAGATGATGTAATTTTACAGAAATTGAAACAGGCCCGGGAGCATCGGTTCACTGACGGAACGGCTCCCGGGCCTTTCATTTTGTCACCAGGTTACTACCCTGTCGATCACAGCCTGCTGTTCCTGAGAAGAACGGGTCAGATAGATCCGTGTAGTTTCGATGCTGTCATGGCCCATAAGATCTGCCAGCAGGGAAATATCATTGAATTTTGCCAGAAAGTTTTTTGCATATCGGTGGCGGAAGGAGTGAGGGTATACAGTTTCCGGCTGAATCCGGTATCTTTTTGCCAGTACTTTAAGCTGAGAACTGATTCCTCTGGGTGTGATGGGTTTTCCGCTCCGGTTGGTAAATACATATCCTGAGGACAGTCCTCTCTGTTCCAGCCAGACAGTCATTTCCGCACAGAGCTGTTTGGGAAAATAGATTCGCCGCATTTTTCCGCCTTTTGTGTACAGATCCATGCAGCCTACTGCAATATGCTCTGCCTTGATCTGGACCAGTTCGCTGACCCGGGCTCCCGTAGCGCCCAGAAACCGCACTACAAAGTACCAGAACAGATCCTGATCTCTCCAAAGCTTCCGTTTCAGTTTCTCATAGTCCCTTTTTGAAATTACATTGTTGAGAAATGGTTTTTGCTGGCACCGTACAGACGGAAGCTTGAAATTTTCCGGTATCCCGCAGCTTTTCAGAGTTTTTACATATTGGTTGATCCCATAGATCCGGGTATTTACTGTTGCGGGCCGATATTTTCTTAGAAGCTCTCTCCTGTAATCCTGCAGGGCTTCCACGGTTATTTCATTGTGGGTTTTATAAAATTCCCGCACAGATGCCGCATACACCCGCACCGTATTTTCTGAGGCTCCCTTTTCCAGGAGCAGGTTTTTAAATTGTTCGATCCGATCTTCCGGGAGTGTGTCATTTCCTTTATTCATGTTCATTCTGAAATTTTCCTTTCACCAGTCCACTACTTTATTTACAATCTGATACTGTTCCGCACTGCTTCGCCGGAGGTAGATCCGTGTGGTTTCAATGCTTTCATGTCCCAGAAGGTCTGCCAGCAGGGAAATATCTCCACAGGCTTCAATGAAGTTTTTTGCAAACCGGTGACGGAAAGAATGGGGGTACATTACCTCAGGGTCCAGGCCATACCGGGCGGCAAAGGTTTTCAGCCGTGCACGCACACCGGAGGGGGTAATAGGTGCTCCAAAGCGGTTTAAAAATAGCGCTCCGCCTGTGCGGGCTGAAAAGTCGGGCCATTTAAAGAAGGCGCTGCGAAGCCCTGACGGAATGTAAACTCTGCGCATTTTATTCCCTTTGGAATACAGATCCTTAAAGCCGCGGTGTATATCCGGAACCTGAAAGGCAACAAGCTCACTGACTCTGACCCCGGTAGCCGCCATAAGACGAATGAGAAAATAGTAAACCATTTCTTCGTCCTCTAAAAGCCGCTGCTTCAGATACTCATAATCTGCCTGACTGATAATTTTATCCAGATAGGTTTTCTGCTGGACCCGTATCATGGGAGCAGGGGCAGACTGGAGCTTTTTATCTTCCATAAAGCAGTTTAAAGCCCTGAGCCTTAGATTTACGGTCTGGGGTTTATAATGCTCCAGCAGATAAACCTTATAAAGCTGCAGGTTTCTGGAGGTGAGCTGAGGATACAGCCTGTAAAACTGTTCTACAGCACAGCGGTAAACGCAGATGGTGTTGGCAGACATATTCCGTTCCTTTAAATGACATAGAAATACTTCCAGTCCCCGGACAGATGATGGTTTTGTGATTGCATTCATAATGCATCCTCCTTTTTTTCATCCATCCTAGACCGATTTTTTTGAAAATGTAAGTGTGGGGGCCGTATTGCTGACTGATAACGATGGAAGCCATGATTCACCTGTGCACACAAAAAACCGCCCTTCGGTGTTGGCGTACCGAAGGGCGGCTCTGCCTGACAAATGTCACGCAATGGAATGGTAGGTATAATAAAAAGAAAATGTTAAAAAAAGGGGGGACCGGACGGATC
>CAUCBQ010000085.1 GCA_958441075.1 uncultured Clostridiaceae bacterium
CTTCCCTGTTTTCAATCAATATTCAAACGAGCTTAGTGCGTTTCGCAATTACCTAAATAATACTTTTTTCCAGAAAGAACGTATCATCATCCGGTGATGCGTTTTTTCTGTTACAGGGAAAAGAGGAGCCGGAGCGGTCTGTTCTCCAGTGTCTGGGAAGAGGAATTTCCCCGGCTAAAAACAGCAGGGCGGTCAGGTTGGGAAAGGCCATGAGGCCGTTCCAGAGGTCGGAAAAGAGCCAGACTGCTTCTGAACGGATCAGGCCTCCTGCCAGAACTGCCGTTAAGAAAAACAAAGGGTAGAGAAAACGGGAAACCGGTAACAGAAGAGAGCATTTCAGGGTAAGATAGCAGACAGACTGTTTTCCCAGATAAAACCAGGCGATAACAGTGGCAAAGGCAAATACAGCCATGGAAGCACTGATAAAAGCTTCTCCCAGATTTCCCAGACGGCACTTAAAGGACCAGGCGGCCAGTGCGGAACCTTCATAGGGAAGAGAAACTAATCCGGGTGACTGGGTTTTTGCCATACAGAGGATTACAAGGGCAGTAAGGGTGCAGAGGATTACAGTATCGAAAAATACTTCAAACATAGCCCACATCCCCTGTTTTTGGGGCGTAGTGTGTTCTGCGGGGCCGTGGAGCACAGCAAGAGTTCCCAGTCCTGCTTCATTGGAAAAAACTCCTCTGGCAATACCGCAGCGCAGGCTGCGGCTGATAAAGAATCCCCCTGCGCCTCCGGCAGCGGCCTGAATATTAAATGCAGAGTCAAAAATATCTTTCAATACGCCGGGAAGCACGGGAAGAGAGGAGAGGATTACGATAAAGGAAAAAAGAATGTAGATTCCAGCAGCTACGGGAACCAGACGCTCCGCAGCCCGGCCGATGCGCCTGATACCACCCCGGATTACAGCTCCGGCAAGAAGGGTGAAGCATATGGATAAAAGCCAGGCGGGAAGCTTCCATGTAAAGGCCAGGGCAGTGACGGCAGAATTGGCCTGAACCATGCTTCCCATGCCAAGTGCGCACATGATGCAGAGTACGCTGTAGAGAATTGCCATAGAGGGGATATTCAGCCCCCGTTCCATGTAGAGAAAAGGACCGCACAGGAAGCGGCCCTCCGGTTCCCGGAGGCGGTAACGGATTCCAAGACATGTTTCTGCATAGGCAGTGATCATGCCGATAAAAGCGGAAATCCACATCCAGAACAGAGCTCCGGGGCCTCCCGCTGTGAGGGCGGTGGCAACGCCGGCAATATTTCCTGTTCCTACAGTAGCTGCCAGGGCAGTACATACGGACTGAAACTGGCTGATGGTTTCAGGGGATTTTCTGTCTTCGGCTCCCTGTTTTATTTTGCAGCTCCTTTTTTCTGGTTTTAAAAGGCTTCCGACGGTAGCATTCCACCAGAAGGGGAATCCCAGAAACTGAAAAAAACGGCATTTTACCGTGAGAAACAGACCTACTCCCAGAAAGATAACAGGGGTCCATGGCCCCCAGACCATCCTGTGCAGCAGTTTAAGCCATTCCATAATTAACCTCCCCTAATATATGTTTGCGTCCAGATACAGGCTATGGGCGCTTTAAACAGGCTTTATATTGTGTATTCGGATAAAGGGGAAAGTATGACAGGAGGAAAATGGAGCGGAATTCCACCTCGCATTTCCAAATAGAGTGTGATAAAATAGCAGTAACAGACAACATCAAAACTACTGCCCCACAGGCAGAAAAGAGGTGCCTTATGCCGGGATTTACAACCCATTATATATTAGGAATGAAGGCATACAACGACCTTCCTTCCAACTATCTGAAATTTGTTATTACCAAGTACCGCTGGCTGTATCAGCTGGGGCTTCAGGGGCCGGATATGTTTTTTTACAACCTTCCCATCCTGCGTCACAGAGATCACAGGAATGTGGGCTCCTATATGCATGAGCATCGTGTAAATGATTTTTTCCGCTGTGCATTTGACCGGCTTTCCAGGATTGAATCCAAGCAGCAGAAGGAAGAGGGAATGGCCTTTTTGTGCGGTTTTATCTGTCATTATATTGGGGATTCCATCTGCCATCCGTATGTCTATGGGCGGATCGGCTATGATATTCAGAATCCAGGCGGTTATTACCACGGCCTTCACGCCAAGCTGGAAAATGATATTGACGCTCTTCTTCTGAAAAAATACAAAAAGAAAAAGCCGTCCCAGTTTAATCAGGCAGCCACTATTTGTCTGAATGGTATGGAAACTCAGTTTATTTCCGTCTTTCTTTCCGACTGCATCAATGATGCCTTTTACCGTTTAAGCAGCAAGAATCATTATCAGGTGACAGCGGGGATGATTCACAGGTCAATTCTGGCCATGCGTTTCGGCTGCCGCACCCTGGCAGATCCCAACAGCCGGAAAAAGGACAGGATTGAATTTCTGGAATCCCTGTTTCTTAAAAATCCCATTGCCTCCAGCAAGATGGTAACAGATGTGGTAGAGGACCCGGTGTGGAGCCTGAATCTGCGCCGGGAAATCTGGTGTAACCCCTGGGACAGAAGCATTGCCTCCAGAGCGTCGGTGCCCGACTTGCTGCGACAGTGCCTTGGAAAGCTGAGTACGGTATTCTACATGATAAATGAAATTATAGACGGCGCAAAGGTACTGAGACCTGCGGCCTTTGAACGGCTTTTGATGGAGTTGGGGAATTATTCCTATCACAGCGGCCTGCCGTGTAATGATTGAACTAATTGTTAACCAATAAATAAAAAAGGTTGACAATTAAAAGATCATATGATATACCATTCCTTGTAAAATAAAAAAGGAGTATGTGGGAATGGGTACAGTTTCTGTTGAAAAATCTAAAAAAATGAGGCATTCTCCTGCCTTTACTACAAGGGAAATGGTATTGGCAGGAATGTTTGCGGCAGTGCTGGCAGTGATCTCCCAGCTGTCAATCCCTACGCCTTCTGGAGTTCCTGTGACGATTCAGGTATTTGGAGTGGCTCTTACAGGAGCTGTCCTGGGATGGAAGCTGGGGCTGTGCTCCGTGCTGGTTTATATTCTGATCGGAGCGGTGGGACTTCCGGTGTTTGCTAATTTTGGCGGTGGTATCCGGTCACTGGCAGGGCTTACGGGCGGTTATATCTGGGCATGGCCGGTTATGGCTGTGTTCTGTGGAATTCGTCCGGGAATCAGGAGCCGAAGCCTGAATCTGGGAGTGAGGATTTTTCTCTCCCTCATTGGTCTGGCAGCCGTGGAAATCACAGGAGGGCTCCAGTGGGCGGCCCTTTCCGGAGATATGACGGCAGGAGCAATATTTGCCTACTCTATGGTGGCCTTTGTGCCAAAGGATATTGTGATTACAGTTTTGGGGGTTATTGTAAGTGAACCGGTGAAGCGGATCACCGACAGGAGCCGGTAGGAAGAAAGGAACAGAGCTGCTTTAAAAGCTCAGGATCATCCCTGTTCTCTCTGGTAATCCGTATTACGGTTACATCCGGTCTGCGGGCAATTTCCTGTAAAAATGGAGAAGCTGCCTCCTGAAGGATACCAAAGACAGGAACCGGCCCATCCAGAATCTTAAAAACCATCTGACAAAAGCGGATCGCCTCCGCCTCGTGAGGCCCCAGCTCATCCATGAGGATCAGATCTTTTTGAAGAGAATCAGATAAGGCACTGCAGCCCAGGCGGTCGAACCGTCTGGGCGTTTCATTTGGGGAAGATGAGGCAGAGGGGGCGCCGCAGATAAAAAGCAGATTTGTTTTATCTGGCCTGCAGGGCTCTGCGGCAGGAAGAAGATGGACAGAAAAGCCGGTTTTTAAAAATTCACTGGTGCGTATGGTCAAAAAACCGCCGATCCGGCCTTCAAAATGGTTCAGAACTTTTTTCAGAAGAGTGGATTTTCCCACCTGTTTCGTACCGGTTAAAAATATATGGCGTGTCATAAATTTTCTACCTCCCAGAGAAGCCGTCCATAGCAGGAATCGGTAATTTCTGTTATGAAGCCGTCTTCTCCCGTGTGTGCCGTCAGCCAGTCCATAACAGCGTTTTTGTTTGCCGGAGTGCGGTCGTCCGGCAAAAGCATTTTTTCCATAAGAAAATCCAGATATTCCTGATCCGGAACAATTAATTTTTCGCTGTGACGGGATTCATAGCTGGTTTCCGGCCGGAAGCCCATGAGAAACAGAATATTAAAGGCTGCATAAAACCAGTTCCCGCTGTTTTCACGGTTCATGGATTTTTCAGGGAAAATTTCTCTCATAATCTGTTCCATGAGCCGGTTTTTTCGATACAGATGGGAAATACAGCAGCAGTGTCCCCGGCTCATTTCCATGGCTTTTAAAAGATGGTCATAGCTGCGGACCGCGGGGGTCAGGGAGCAGAATACCAGGTCGAAGGCTTTTATAAAGCCTTCTTTTTTCAGGTCCAGAGTATCAAAATTGCAGACATGGAACTGAATGTTGTTAAGTCCCATATGTTCTGCATACTGCCTTCCCTGGGCGATCATTTCAGCGGAAATGTCAAGGGCTGTGACGGAGCGCACTCTGGCTGCAAAGGGAGCCGCAAAACGGCCCGGGCCGCAGCCGATATCCGCCACAGAAAAATCCTTTTCAAGAAGACCGTGTTTTTCCAGAAAAAGGATGTCTTTTTCCTGCCGCTCATCGGTTTTTCGGTTGTTTTTCCGTTCATGAGCCCAGGAACGGGCCCGGTGATCCCAGAGCATGGGAGCAGTTTCAGGAGCGGTATAGGGGGAATTTCCGCTCCCTTTTTCCATCAGGGAAATGAAGTAGGAAAGATCGTTCAAGACAGGGCTTCTCCTTTCTGGCTGACACTTCTGTTTTTACATCCGTCAGGTGATTTTACGGGCAGGCAGATGGTTCGGGAAAGGCCGTATCGGTCCTGAATGGTTACCACATCCATTTCAATGCCGTAAACCTTTTCAAGATTTTCGGGTGTAATCACCTGGGAGGGAGGGCCGAAGGCAGCTACGCAGCCCTGTTTCATCATAAGGACCCGGGTGCCGGAAGAGGCGGGATGCTCCGGACTGTGAGTGGACATGATGATACAGTAGCCTCTGGCAGCCAGGTCCGTAACTACATCCATGAGAAGCTGCTGGTTGGCGTAGTCCAGATTGGCGGCTGGCTCATCCATCACAAGGATTTTGGCAGACTGACAGATGGCCCGGGCGATCAGTGTAAGCTGACGCTGCCCTCCGCTGAGGGAGGTGTATTTTTTATTGGCAAGACCAAGGGCGTTGACCTTTTCAAGAGCTTCAAAAGCCGCATCCCGATCCACTGCCTTTGGGGTGTCAAAGGCGGAAAAATGGGAGGCGCGTCCCATGAGCACTACATCCAGTACGGTGTAGGCAAAGACGGGGGAATGGTATTGGGGAATGTAGGCGATACGGTTTGCCAGTTCCCGGGGGGAAAGCCCTGAGAGATCCTGTCCGTTTATGAGAATGCGTCCTCCTGAAAGGGGGAGAGAGCCCAGAAGCATCCGGAAGAGGGTGGTTTTTCCGCAGCCATTGGGGCCGGCAAGACAGAGAATCTCTCCTTTTTCAGCTTCGCAGCTGACATTTTTTACAATATCACCCTTTCCGTATCCGCCGGAGACATTCTGCAGTTGTAAAAGCATAGTCGGTTACTCCTTTCGCTGAATGATAAGAGATACAAAAAAGGGCGCTCCCATGATGGCGGTTACAACGCCCAGAGGCAGCTCCAGGGAAAGAAGGGAGCGGGCCAGATCATCCATCAGAACCAGATAGGCGGCTCCCAGCATGGCGCTGGCAGGAATCAGACGGCCGTAGTCAGCGCCCACCAGAGCCCGGGCCATGTGGGGAATCATCAGCCCTACCCAGCCGATGAGGCCGCCAAGACAGACAGAGGCGGCGCTTAAGAGGGTAGAGGCGGCAATCAGAACCAGACGGTAAAGTCGGATATTGATTCCCAGGCTTTTTGCCTCTTCCTCATCCAGCGTGAGAAGATTGATGCGCCAGCGCAGAAGAAAGATAAGGATCAGTCCCACAGACATGGGAATCAGTCCCCACAGGAAGGAACGGGTGTCTGTTTTTGTAAGGCTTCCCATGAGCCAGAAGGTAATCTGCTGGAGTACGTCATTTGGATCAGCTACATATTTAATCATGGTTACACCCGCATTGCACAGCGCCATAATCATGGAACCGGTCAGAACCAGGCTCAGGGTCCGGGAGTGGGAGGATCTGCAGCTGATCAGATAGGACGCCGCTACTGCCGCTGTGCCTCCTGCAAAGGCAGACAGCTGTATAAGCCAGTTAGAGGCTCCCAGAAGAATAGCAAGGGCAGCGCCCAGACTGGCTCCGGAGGACACTCCCAGAATATCTGGAGAAACCAGAGGATTGCGGAACATTCCCTGGTAGGCAGCGCCTGCCACTGACAGGGAAGCTCCGATAAAGACAGCGGAAAGAATCCGGGGGAGACGGATATTCCAGAAAATGGTAATTGCCTGAGGAAGAAGCTCTCCCTCATAGCCGAACCGGGATAAAAATGCCTTTACTACCTGAGAGGGGGATAAGGGATAGTAGCCTATCCAGAAGGATAAAAGAACTGCGGCAAATAGAAAAATGAGCAGTCCGGTACTCATAAGGCGGTACCGCCTTCTCTGAACCGCTTCCTGCTTTACTTCGAGATGATGATTAAACATGGACGTTTCCGCCTTTCCTGATGCTTGACAAAAAAAATTTCCCGTGCTAGGATGAAATTATCGTTATATTTTATAAAAAAGTACGATATTTAAAAATATAACGTATAAAGATAAGAATGTCAATTAAGGAGAGGGAAAATGAGAAAAGAAAAAAGAATTTTACCTGCAGTGGTGGCCTTTACACTGGCTGTAAGCAGCATTACGGGCTGTTCTGCTCCTTCTGTAAAGACAGAAACCACGGCTGAAAGCCGGCAGACCCAGACTGGAAATGAGCCGGAAGCAGAGAGCACCCGGAAAGAGGAGGCTTCTGAGCAGACAGAAGCAAAAGGAGAACGGGAGATCACAGATATGGCAGGCCGTAAGGTTTTAGTGCCGGATGAGGTTGAAACTGTATTTTCCGCAAGTACCACAACGGCTATTTTTATGTATATGCTGGCACCGGATAAGCTCCTTGGATGGAACTATGAGCTGAATGAACTGGAAAAGAGCATTATTCTGGAAGAATACCACGATCTTCCCAATTTCGGAATGGGTGATTCCATTAATTATGAGGCAGTTATTGCCGCAGGCCCCACCATTGCGGTAAATGTGGGAACCATCAATGATAAGATGATCGCAGACTGTGATAAGCTGTCAGACAGCCTGGGAGTTCCGGTAGTGGCTGTAGACGGAAATCTGGCGTCTTCAGCAGAGGCTTACCGGTTTATGGGAGAGCTTCTGGGGGAGGAAGAACAGGCTGAAAAGCTGGCTGCATATGTTGAAAAAACCTTTGCGGATATCGAAAAAATGGAGATTCCCGAGGATAAACGGGTGCGCATTTATTACGGAAACGGAGAGGATTCCCTGGAAACTGCTCCGGCAGGTTCTTCCCATGGACAGATTATTGATATGGTAAGGGCGGTCAATGTGGCAGATCTGGAGATGGGAGAAGGCTCCAGAGTACAGATTTCCGCAGAACAGCTCCTTGCCTGGGACCCGGATGTAATCATTGTAAACGGCGAACCCAAAGCAGATATGAGCGGCGCTTCTGCTGCTGAGGCTGTTCTGGCAAATCCTGATTTCGCTTCATTAAAGGCAGTTCAGAATCAGCAGGTATATGGCACTCCAAACGCTCCGTTCAGCTGGATGGACCGCCCTATGGGCCCCAACCGCATCGTAGGAATCCGCTGGCTGTCCGGACTTATTTACCCTGAGTACCTGAATTATAACGTGGATGAAGAGGTGAAAGAATTTTTTGACCTGTTCTACCATGTACAGCTTACAGATGAACAGCTGGAAAAGGTTTACAGCGGAACGGTATAATCTGAAGTATAATTTAAAAAAAATCCCTTCCTGTTTTGTCAGATTTTTATGGTCGGACAAACCGGAAGGGATTTTTGCTGCCGTAAGGTCAGATGAACATATTTTTAAGAATTTCAAACACACCGGCGGACTGTAAAAACAGCACAGCCATAATGACCGGCGTTACATACCGGATCATAAAGGCATACATTTTTTTACGTTTAAAGGGATGTCCGCTGGCTTCCATTTCCTCACAGATCCACTTTGGCTTGATGATCCAGCCTACGAAGATGCAGGTGAGAAGGGAGATGAAGGGCATGAGAAAGCTGTTGCTGATATAGTCCATCAAATCCAGAAGCTGGGCAGCGGCTCCGTTTGGCAGCTGCAGTTCAAAATAAAATACATTATAGCCCAGACAGATAATTACAGAGGCCGCGGCAGAGAGTAGAGCGATTGCAAGGCTGGTCTTTTTGCGGGTGGAGCGGAAAATTTCCATGCAGTTTGCCACCAGAGTTTCCAGAATGGATACAGAGGAGGTAAGGGCCGCGAATACGACCATAAGGAAAAATACCATTCCCAGGATTCCGCCGAGAGGTCCCATCGCCTCAAATACCTTAGGCAGGGAGACGAACATCAGGCTGGGGCCGGAGGCCATTCCCTCTGTGCCGAAAAATACATAAACTGCAGGGATGATCATAAGTCCTGCCAGAAATGCCACAGCCGTATCAAAAATTTCAATCTGGCTCAGGGATTTGCTCAAATTCACATCCTTTTTCACATAGGAGCCGTAGGTAATCATGATTCCCATGGAAACGCTTAAGGAAAAGAACAGCTGGCTCATGGCGTCAAGAAGGATTCCAAGAAATTTGGCAGGTGTAAGTCGTGTGTTCTGCAAGCTGTTATCAGCTTGCCAGTGAAAGTCTGGTCAAGGT
>CAUCBQ010000086.1 GCA_958441075.1 uncultured Clostridiaceae bacterium
AGGTGCAATAGTATGGCTAAGTGTGCAATCTGTGAAAAGGCAGCTCATTTCGGAAACAAAGTGAGCCATTCCCATAGACGGTCCAACAAGATGTGGAAAGCAAACGTAAAATCTGTTAAGGTTAAAGTAAACGGCGGAACCCAGAGAATGTACGTATGTACTTCCTGCTTACGTTCCGGCCTTGTAGAAAGAGCCTAATTGAATGCAGAGTAAAAGCTCCTGACTGTAGTGGTCGGGAGCTTTTTTTCTGTCTGAATCCTCTGTTAAATTATATCTGCACCCGCATCTCTGACGAATCAGCAGCAAAACAGGTTATACCCCAGCACAAGGCAGCATACCACAAAGAAAAAGGTAAATATGGTCTCAGGTATAAATAAAAGCACTGCCATCCCAAGACCGAAACAAAACAGCATCAGTCCACATAGCCTTTTCATATTAAAACGCTCCCTTCCCTTTATCTTATGCAGAAGCGTTCCTTCCCATTCCCCGCGGTTTATAACGCCTTTCCCCGGGCTTAATCCCTTTTATCATAAGCAGCAGCCGCATCCTGAGCGGCTGCACGTGTTTCCTCTGATACAGCCGGTTTTCCTCCCATAAAACAGTTAATCAGATCCGGAGCCATATCAATCGCCTTTGTAATCGCATCCTGATTCTTGATGTTTACCACCTTTGTGACCCCGTTTTGTATCACCAGAACAGCGCTGGGGCTCATTTTAGCACTCATTCCGCCGCCGCCCCTCTGCTTTTCCTTTGTTTTTTCTGAAAATGCACCTGCCGCCATTCCGCAGGTCACATCAATCAGAGGGACGATAATCGCATCTCCTGCCTGTACCGGTTCGCCTACTACTGTCTTTGAAGTGACAAACTGATCCATCCCTTTAAATAATGTATCAATCATAGATGAAAAATGATTTTCTGCCATACCGTCTTTCCTCTTTCTTCTCTTAACGCACTAGATCACGCTTCACTTTAAAAATCCAAGCAGCATACGCCTGGTATGTCTGTCACGCAGTATTCCAAGGCCAAGCCACAAAAGATATCCGGCCCGGATACGGCCTTTAAAGCTTCCCTCGGCCTCAAATATCTTCTCATCAAACACCGGACAGATTTCCATATTCCCCTCAAAAAAAGGATAGATAAGCGCTGCCGCAGATAAAGCCTGTCCGGTAAAATAAGGATCTTCAAAACCAAAGGCAACTGACCCCTTTCCTTCTCTGGGGCATACATGGCGCAGAAAACGTCCGGCCTGCTTCCATAAAAGCCTGAGAGACGCCTGATTTTTCTCGTCCTCAATCCAGTTTCTTTTTTTCTCCGCCATGTCCCTTATATGTTTAAGCTTATCACAAAATGGCCGAAAAGAAAACTTAAATTTCCTGTCCTCTGATTTCAAAAACACCTCCGGCTCTCTGACCTTCCCGCCAGAAGTCCCGGTGTTTTCCTCCGGGGCTTCTGCCCTCCGCCGCTCTCCTGAAGGCTCTTTTTTTGCTGTATTATTTTTTTTCACAGCTTCCTTAGCAGGGGGCAAAATCTCCTCCGAAGCTTCTTCTCCTTCGTCCATTTCCCAGAGTCTTTTTCCGAAAAGCCGTATTCCCGCCGTCAGTCCCTTTTCATTTCCATTATAGCCTGCTCTCAGGGAAACCGCGCCAAAAAGCCATGATATCCTTCCCTCGCCGACAGGCTCTTTCTTCCAGCTTCCTTCCGCCTGATAGCGCACCGGTACAAAAAGCACCAGACACACTGCTGTCAAAAGCAGTCCTAACAGCACCAGAATCAGAATACCGGTCACCTTTAAAATCAAAAGCAGTATGTGTACCAATATCTGCACCTCATTTCCCTGCCAGCTGATCCATATATGCCTTCCAGTCAAAACCGCCTGTCTGACGGTACATATCGTCTACCATCCGTCCTGTTACCTCCGCAGCCTCCTGATAGCCTCTGGCAATTCCCAGAACCAGAAGATTTTCCCCCTGTCTCTCCCTTCTTGTAAGCAGAGAGACAGGACAGATATCAAATATATGTTTCCCATTTTCCGGAAGAGTAATCACATAGGTATCCGGCAAAAGACTGCCCTCGCGAAGCCCCTTAAGAATCCGTACCCTGGCCCTGTCTGCGTTTTGTCCCATATACAGGTGATCCCATAAGCGCATGGCTTCTCTCCCTTCTGTTAAGCAGTTTATCCTTCCGGCTCTAATCTTCCATCAGACTGCGGATCAGTTCTGCACATGCCTCCCGTTCTGCCTCATCGCTGCAGCTGTCCAGACTGCCCTGAATGTATTCTCTGGCCTCATCCAGAGAGCTGAAATTGGCCGGGAGGCTGGAAAGGCATTTTGCCATGGCAGCACGTATCACTGACCTTGGAAGATTCTTCCAAAATTCTGCCATATCCTTAAAAAGTTCATCCAGTTTTTTCCTGAAAAAAGCCTCATCTACTTCTGCCTCATCTGCATCCGGCTTTTCCAGAGACATAAAAGCACTTCCCGACATAAGGAGGCCCGCCTTCCAGGCAGCATCAGCCTCTGGTCCCTTCTCATCCTGAAGCTCTTCCAGCGAAATATCCTCTCTGATCCACTGTTCAAAATACTGCTCCTGTTTTCCTTCCAGAGCCGGCAGACGATCTGTAATATCCTGAGGAATTTCCACCCACTTTTCTGACTCGAAAAGCCCCAGGATTCCTTTTAGAATCTCTTTTATATTCTGCTCACAGGACAGATCGGATACAGCCGTCCCCTGTGCCAGAAAGATCACGCTCAGATCATTTACCATATCCATCAGGCCCAGAATCTCTCCGCTGACAGAATTAATATTCTCGCTGCATTCCTTCAGACCCACAGCCAGACGGCGGTACTCCTCTGCCGACAGATTTCTTAAATCTGCCTGTTCAAATTCTCCCATCCAATCAAACAGTGCTCCATAGGCTTCCTCCCGTATCATCGGCCGGTTCAGCAGCCCCTCTGACCGCAGAATATAAAGCATATCCTCAAATCCGGAACACGGAAGGCCCTTGTAGATGCTCAGGCGTTCCTCCAGAAGAGCAAAGAATTTCTGCTTCGTAAACCTCACCGGAAGCTGGCCTATGATAACCTGCAGCCGTTCATGAAGCTCTGACGGGTCTGAGGCATTCTGAAGCCAGGACAGAATCTCTTCTGTAAGGCTCTCTGTATCCTCCGGCTTTTTTCCAACCAGCCTGGGAGCAAATCTTCCTTCAATCCGGTTCATTACATATTCATAAGCCTGAAATGCATCCGTATAATCTGTAACCTTTTCCATCTCCCGGATCACATCCTGACGCAGCTCATCTGGTTTACAGTCTGTCTGACCATCCAGACATGCCCCAAGAAGAGTGCAGAAACGGTCATACAGACCTGTAATCCGGTCATTTTCAAAGCCCCTTTTTTCTGCCGCTGCCTCATAAGCCGTATAAAAATTCAACGCCAGCCTGATATATGCACAATGATAGGCTGCTGTAAGCTGTCTGCGTATTCTTGCCGCTTTCATCTCTCCCTAAAATTCCTCCTTACGAATCCTGACCGTTTCTATATTCCAGTACGCACCGGCGTACCAAATCCAGGGCTCTTACCGCAGACTGTTCCCGGATCTTCCCACGGTTTCCCTTAAACTGACAGCGTTTTACCACCGTCTTCCCTTTTACACAGCAGGCCATATATACAAGTCCCACCGGTTTTTGGGGTGTTCCGCCCTCCGGTCCTGCGATTCCCGTGACAGCTACGCACACATCCGTCCCGGCAGCGGCCGCTCCGCCTTCTGCCATCTGGACAGCCGTCTCCTCACTGACCGCCCCATAAGCAGCAAGGGTTTCCTCCTTCACTCCCAAAAGGCGCATTTTCGCTTCATTAGAATAAGTCACCATGCCCTGCATAAATACATCAGACACGCCGGACACATTTACCATTCGGGCCGCCACCATACCTCCGGTACAGGACTCAGCCGCCGCCATGGTCAGCTTATTTTCCTTTAAGAGGGAAGCCACTGCCATTTCCAGGCTGGTCTTTTCATCTGTAGTGTAAACAGCATCTCCAAACCGGGCTCTGATTTCCCGGATCACAGGAGCTATAAGAGCTTCTCCTTCTGCATGATCCGATGCTCTGGCTGTAATGCGGATATGGACCTCTGCTGTTTTTGCATAGGTTGCAATGGTGGGATTGGTCTGGCTGTCAATTAAATCCAGCAGTTTATCCTCTGCCTGGCTCTCACCGTATCCGCAGATTTTTACCATCCGGGACACCAGAACCGACTGCTGAAGCCGTTCCAGATAGGGGAATACCTGCCCTTCAAACAGAGGATAAAGCTCATTTGGAGGACCGGGAAGGAGAATGGCTGTTTTCCCATTCTTTTCCAGTATCAAACCGGGAGCCATGCCATTAGGATTGTCCAACACAACTGCCCCCCGGGGAACCATAGCCATTTTCCAGTTATTATCCGGAATCTCCTTATAAATATTATTAACAAAAAATCCCTCCAGCTGTCTGCGGGTATGGGAATCCTCCACTAACTCCATTCCCATAGCCTCTGCACAGACCTCCTTTGTCAGGTCATCTTCTGTAGGACCCAGACCTCCGGTAAGGATCACAAGATCCGACCGGCCAAGAGCTCTCTTTACCGTTTCCATCATCCGATCGTAATTATCGCCAACCGTTACCTGATAATACTGATCCAGACCCAAAAGGGCGCATTTTTCCGCCAGATACTGAGTATTGCTGTTTAAAATATTTCCCATCAGGATCTCAGTTCCCACGCTGATCAGTTCAACGACCATTTTACAGGCCTCCTTCCGTCAGGACCCTTATATTCTTTGCCACATAATCTGCCAGAGAAACCACAGTCAGCAGAACGGCAATCCACAAAACAATATTCGTCACAGCAGACAGGGCCGGAATATTGAAGATCAGAAGCACCACTGCCGTCATCTGGAACACGGTCTTAAACTTGCCCCAGTAGCTGGCGGCAATCACAATGCCGTTATCTGCCGCCACCAGGCGAAAGCCGCTGATAATAAATTCACGGCTGATAATAATGATTACAACCCAGGCTGGCAGCTGTCCCAGCTGAATCAGGCAGATCAGGGCAGAGCACACTAAAAGCTTATCTGCCAGGGGGTCCATAAATTTTCCAAAATTTGTCACAAGGCCGTATTTTCTGGCAATCTTTCCATCTAAAAGATCCGTCAGGCTGGCTGCAATAAAAATCACATTAGCAATAACCCGCATGGTCTGATTGGCGCCATTTTCATAAAGAAGGGCCGCTACAAAAAACGGAATCATACAAATACGAAGAACGGTAAGCTTATTGGGCAGATTCATGATACACCTCTCCTATCAGGTCATACTCGGCGGCTCCTGTAACCTTTACCCTTACAAAGTCGCCGGACATCAGCATCTCATCGGCATTTACAAAAATCAGTCCGTCTACATTGGGCGCATCCATATAGGTGCGGCCCACATAGGCCGGTTCATCGGCTACCTTTCCCTCAATCATCACGGTCAGCACCTTTCCCACCATATTTTCACAGTGGTCAAAGGCAATCTCCTGCTGGAGCTCCATGATCTCATCCCGTCGCTCCTCTTTTATTTCCTGAGGCACCTGATCCGGGTAGGAATAAGCCGGCGTATCTTCTTCTGCCGAATAGGCGAACACTCCAAGACGCTCAAATTCCATTTCATCTACAAACTCCATCAGCTCTTCATGATCCTCCTGCGTCTCTCCCGGAAAGCCGGAGATCAGGGTGGTTCGCAGGGCAATATCCGGAATCTCCTTACGCAGCTTTGCAATGCGCTCCTTTAATTCTTCCTTGTGTGTTCTGCGGCCCATACGGCGCAGAATCCGGTCGCTGGCATGCTGAATGGGAATATCCAGATAGTGACAGACCTTTTCCTCAGATTTAATGGCCTCAATGAGTTCGTCTGTAATCTCCTCCGGATAGCAGTACTGAATACGAATCCAGTAAATTCCCGGAATTTTTGCCAGCTCGTGAAGCAGCCTGGGAAGGGATTTTTCTCCATAGATATCCTTTCCGTAAAGTGTAGTTTCCTGAGCCACTAAAATCAGTTCCCGCACTCCATTGTCAGCCAGCTGTCTGGCTTCCTCCAAAAGCTGTTCCATGGGAACACTGCGGTAAGGGCCTCTTAAAGACGGAATAATGCAGTAGGTACAGCGTTTATCGCAACCCTCGGCAATCTTTAAAAAGGCATAGTAGCCGCCGGTAGTCATGACACGTTTTTTCGCGGTTTGGGGCAGCTCGTTTAAGCTGTGAAATATGGAAATATGGCTGTCTGCATCCTCCTTTTCCCGGCAGGACTCCTCCTCGCCAAAAAGCTCTGCGAGAACATTTCCGATTTCCTCATAGGAAGTGGTTCCCAAAATAGCATCCACCTCAGGAATCTCCTCCGTAATCTCCTGCTTATACCGCTGAGCCAGACAGCCTGCCACAATCAGAGCCTGACATCTTCCCTCTTCCTTTAAGCGGGCCATCTCCAGAATGGTATTTACGCTTTCTTCCTTGGCGTCTCCGATAAAACAGCAGGTGTTGATTAAAATAGCGTCCGCCTCTGTCTCATCATCTGTAAAGGCTACACCAAGTCCTCCGGCTACGCCAAGCATCTTTTCCGTATCCACCAGATTTTTATCACAGCCCAGAGACACACAAAATAATTTTATCTTCTTCATAAATGCAATTTACTCCTGATTAACATTTAAGCCATCTTCCCGTGTCTGCCGGCGGGGAATCGCCCCGGCGTTTCAGGCACAGGAGACGGCTTTTTCCTGTTCTTATTCGTTCTGGGAAGCTTCTTCTGCCTCAGCCTCTTCTTCCTCTGTTGTCTCCTCTTCCGGAAGAATCTTTACCTGCTGATGATACAGCTCATCAATGGCAATCGACAGAGGCTTTTTCCCTGCTGTACCGGGAACCAGAGGTTCTTCCCCTGCAATCAGCTGTCTTGCACGCTTGGAAGCCGCAATAACAATAGAATAGCGGCTCTGCACAACCGGCTGCTCGCCTGGTTCGATGTCGCTGTTTACAACGTTGATCAGATCTGTGTATGATGGATGTAACATTCTACATTCCCCTTTCAAATTTTAAATATATAATCGCTCTGTATGCAAACCGAAGGTTTTTCAGTTTCCCACAGAGCAGTTTGCTGACATTAATTTCTCTCATCCAGATGGTAAAGGTCTTCCCGCATCTTTCCAAGAAAGTCCAGATGATAGGAGGTTTTTTCATGCTGCAGCTGAATCAGCTGGTGCATCTTCTCCACGCATGTATCAATATCATCATTAATAAGAAGATAATCATAGGCTTCCATGCCGTCTGCCTCCTCTGCCGCCCTCTTTAAACGGGCGTTGATTACCTCAATACTTTCCGTACCCCGGCCTACCAGACGGCGCTTTAACTCCTCTGCGTTTGGAGGTGTAACAAAAAGAAGCAGTGCTTCAGGATAACGCTTCTTCACCTTTAAAGCGCCCTGGATCTCAATCTCAAGAATCACATCCTTGCCCTGGGCCATCTTCTCTTCCACATACTCTTTGGGAGTACCGTAATAATGATTTACATACTTGGCATACTCAATCAGCTTATGCTCATCCCGCAGCTTCTCAAATTCCTCTTCCGAAAGAAAAAAATACTCTCTTCCATCCTCTTCACCCTCCCTGGGCTTTCTCGTGGTGGCAGAAATAGACAGCGCATAATTGTCATAGCGCCTTAAAAGCTCCTTCATCAGAGTTCCCTTGCCCGCTCCTGAAAATCCGGATACAACCACCAAAATTCCCTGCTGATTCATGGGATATCTCCTCTCTTTCATCTCTATTCGATGTTCTGGATCTGTTCTCTTACCTTTTCAATCTCCGTCTTCAGGGCAATGGCCTTGTCCGAAAGCTCCAGGTCATTGGACTTAGACAAAATGGTATTGGCTTCCCGGTTCATCTCCTGGGCAATAAAGTCAAGCTTTCTTCCCACGCTTTCACCGCTTAAAAGCTCCCGTTTTGTATTTTCAATATGGCTTCTTAAACGGACTGTTTCCTCATCCACACAGATCTTGTCTGCATAGATCACCACCTCTGAGGCAATCCGGCCTTCATCTACCGTGGTTCCGTTTAACAGCTCCTTTACCTTTTCCTCCAGCTTCGTCCGGTACTCGGAAAGAATCTGAGGAGAACGGGCCTCAATGAAATCAACCAGCTCTGTCATATAGTCAAGTTTGCCTAAAAGATCATTTTTCAGGTGTTCTCCTTCTGTCTCTCTGGAAGCCACAAACCTTCCGGCAGCTTCCTCCATAGCAGCTGAGAGAATATCCCAGAGGTGCTCCTCATCATCCGGCGTCTGCTCCATAGTCAGAACCTCCGGACATCTTGCAAGGGTAGATACCTGAATATCATTTGGAATATGAAATTCCTTCTCCATCTGCTTAAAATGCTCCATATACTCTGCAGCCAGAGCCCTGTTGTACTTTAAGCAGAGGTTACCCTCTGTATAGTCCTCATAATTGATAAAAACATCCACCTTTCCCCGCTGAATATACTTCTTAAGCAGAGTTCGGATGGAAGCCTCAAAGTAATTAAACTTCTTCGGCATCTTAATGCTCAGATCCAGATATCTGTGGTTCACTGCCTTCATCTCCACAGAGATCTTATACTCATCAGTAGCATTCTCGCATCTTCCAAAGCCGGTCATGCTTTTTAACATAAAGGAATGCCTCTCTTTCATCGTTACATAGTTATACAGTATTATAATTCATCTGTGAGGGCAAGTCAACTTTTTTCACTTTTCTATTTCCCAAAATTATGCTATCCTTATAGACAAGCGCCCCTGTTTCCGGTCTTTCTTTCCTATTAAAAAAAGCCGGAACAAA
>CAUCBQ010000087.1 GCA_958441075.1 uncultured Clostridiaceae bacterium
AAAGAGCAGCACATTACCATTACCTCCGGCTCCAATATGTCTGAAGCAGATATCGACAAGGCAGTGAGAGAGGCTGCTGAGTTTGAGGCACAGGATAAGAAGAAGAAAGAGGGCATTGACGCAAGAAACGAAGCAGATTCCATGGTATTCCAGACAGAAAAAGCTCTGGAAGAGGTTGGCGATAAGATCAGCGCCAGCGACAAATCTGCAGTAGAGGCAGATCTGAATGCTCTGAAAGAAGCAATTAACCGTGCTCCTATCGACCAGATGACCGATGCTCAGGTAGAGGACATTAAGGCTGGTAAGGAGAAGCTGATGGCCAGCGCACAGGCTCTGTTTGCCAAGGTTTATGAGGCAGCTCAGCAGGCTGGAGCAGGCGCTCAGGGCGCAGGTCCTGACATGGGCGGTGCAGGAAATGCTTCTGCCGGACAGGATGACGATGTAATCGATGGTGATTTTAAAGAAGTATAATCAGGCATGACGAGAACCTGCCCGGAGGGAACCGGGCGGGGGATTTCTGCCGGGAAAGGCTGGCGCTTTTCCGGGGCCGCTCCTGGCAGCCCGGGAAAGGCGACAGCCGTTTCGGCGTATAAAGGAAAAGGCCGCCAGAGCGGCAGCCCTATGATGCGGGAAGGCAATTTGACAGAAAAAGAGGAAGGAAACCATCATGGCAGAGAGTAAGAGAGATTATTATGAGGTGCTGGGAGTTCCGAAGAATGCGGACGAAGCCGCTTTGAAAAAAGCATACCGTACCCTTGCCAAGAAATATCATCCCGACAGTAATCCGGGAGATGCAGAGGCAGAAAAAAAGTTTAAAGAGGCATCCGAGGCCTACAGTGTATTAAGTGATCCGGAAAAGAGAAGACAGTACGATCAGTTCGGCCATGCAGCCTTTGAAGGCGGCGCAGGCGGAGGAGCAGGCTTCGGAGGCTTTGATTTCAGCGGCGCAGATATGGGCGATATTTTCGGTGATATTTTCGGCGATATTTTCGGTGGAGGAAGAAGCCGCAGCAGTCAGTACAACGGCCCTATGCGGGGCGCCAATGTAAGAGCTGCCATCCGTCTTACTTTTGAGGAGGCCGTATTTGGCTGTGAAAAAGAAATTGAGATCAATTTTAAAGAAGAGTGCAGCAAGTGTCATGGAACCGGAGCGAAACCGGGAACCTCTCCGGAAACCTGTCCCAAGTGTAACGGAAAAGGCAAAATCATGTATACCCAGCAGTCCTTCTTTGGACAGGTACAGAATGTGCAGACCTGTCCGGAGTGCGGCGGCAAGGGAAAAGTTATCAAGGAGAAATGTCCGGACTGTTATGGAAGCGGATATGTTACCAAGAAGAAGAAAATCAAGGTTACCATTCCTGCCGGTATTGATAATGGACAGAGTGTTCGCTGTGCAGGCGGCGGAGAGCCTGGTGTCAATGGCGGAGAGCGGGGCGATCTGCTGGTAGAGGCAGTAGTATCCCAGCATCCGGTATTTAAGCGCCAGGATACCAGTATTTTCTCCACAGTTCCGATTTCCTTTGCTACAGCGGCACTGGGCGGTCCTATTCGCATCCGCACTGTAGACGGAGAAGTAGAATACGAGGTGAAAGCAGGAACCCAGACAGATACCCGTGTCCGCCTGAGAGGAAAAGGCGTTCCCTCTCTGAGAAACCGCAATGTTCGCGGCGATCACTATGTAACTCTGGTCGTTCAGGTGCCGGAGCGGCTGAACGAAGAGCAGAAGGAAGCCCTGCGCCGGTTTGATGCGGCTATGAAGGGAGAGCATCTGGAGCCGGAAGAAAAAAAGCGGAAAGGAAAATTCTTTAAATAAATAAAATGGAAAAGAAGAGAGACTTATTCGCATCCCGGTGGGGATTTATCCTGGCCTGCATTGGCTCTGCTGTTGGAATGGGAAATATCTGGATGTTTCCTACCCGGGTATCCAAATACGGAGGCGGTTCCTTTCTGATTTGGTATTTTCTTTTTGTGGCTCTGATTGGATCTACAGGTGTGATTGGAGAAATGAGTTTTGGCCGTGCTACCCGATCTGGTCCGGTAGATGCTTTCGGAGCAGCCTGTGAGAAAAAGGGACTGAGAAAAGCCGGAGAGGCGATTGGCCTGATTCCGGTTCTCGGTTCTATGGCTCTTGCCATTGGATATACAGTGGTTATGGGCTGGATTTTTAAATATACCGCAGGAGTATTTACAGGCTCTGCCCTGGAACCGGCGGATATTGACGGCTTCAGCTCTGCCTTTGGCGGTATGGCCAGTTCTTTTGGAAACAATGGCTGGCAGATGGCGGCTCTGGCAGCGGCTATTGCTATTTTGATGTTTGGCATTGGCGGCGGCATTGAAAAGGTGAATAAGATTCTGATGCCCCTGTTTTTCTTTTTGTTTTTGGGGCTGGGGATATACATTGCATTTCAGCCGGGGGCAATATCGGGATATCGCTATATTTTCCGCATTGATCCGGCGGCCTTTTTCAACCCTCAGGTAATTATTTATGCTATGGGACAGGCCTTTTTCTCCCTGTCTGTAGCTGGAAATGGAACCTTGATTTACGGCTCTTATCTGGATGATCAGGAAGATATTCCTGCATCAGCCAGAAATGTGGCATTTTTTGACACTCTGGCAGCTATGCTGGCGGCGCTGGTGCTGATTCCTGCCATGGCTACGGTGGGGGCCCAGCTGGATCAGGGGGGCCCGGGGCTGATGTTTATTTTCCTGCCAAATCTGTTTAAGGGGATGGCAGGAGGACGTATCATCGCCATGATCTTTTTCGTGGCTGTGACTTTTGCGGGAATCACATCTCTGATCAACCTGTATGAGGCTCCGATTGCCACAGTTCAGGAAAAGTTTCATATAGGCAGAAAATTCGCCTGCGCAGCAGTTGGACTGACTGGAGCAGCAGTTTCTCTCTGCATTCAGGGTATCGTATCAGACTGGATGGATGTAGTATCCATCTATATCTGTCCTCTGGGAGCAGGAATTGCTGGAATCATGTTTTTCTGGGTTCTGGGAAAAGCCTTTGTAGAGAAAGAAGTAAACAAAGGACGAAAAGAGCCCCTGGGCGGATGGTTTTATCCCCTTGGAAAATACGGATTTTGCGGAATCTGTATTCTGGTACTGTTAGTCGGTGCGGCAGTAGGCGGAATCGGCTGATAAAGAAGCAAAATAAAATAGCAAAATAAAATAGACAAGCAGAAAATCAGACTGGAATATGATTTCTGCCGTCAGTCAGAACGGAAGTATCCGTTCAGGACTGGCGGCAGTTTTGCTACAGTTTGGAAATGGTATCCCAGGCTTCCTCATCAAATTCCAGATCCCGGAAATAGTACCGCTTATCCTCTTCCGTTATTTTTCTCAGTACCCGACAGGGATTGCCTGCTGCCAGAGACCAGTCGGGAATATCTTTCGTCACTACGCTTCCCCCACCGATTACCACATTATTTCCGATGGTGACACCGGGAAGAATCACTGCATTGCCGCCAATCCAGACATTGTTTCCAATGGTAACGGGAATTCCGTATTCGTATAGAGAATTGCGGGATACCGGGTGGAGGGGATGGCCTGCTGTATAGATGGCTACGTTAGGAGCCAGCATGCAGTTGTCTCCGATAGTTACTTTTGCTACATCAAGAATAGTACAATTGTAATTGGCATAGAAGTTTTTGCCCACTTCAATATGCTTTCCGTAGTCACAGAAAAAGGGCGGGTTAATAAAGGCGTGATCGGATTTACCGAGAAGCTCTTTTGTGATGGTGGCCAGACCTTCAAAGTCAGAGCGATCGGCAAAATTAAACCGCTGAAGAATCCTGCGGCACTGGCGCTGCTCTTCCATGACAGCGTCATCGCTGATATAGGCCATAGATGCATCGCGGCGTTCTGGTTGAGTCATAGAAATACCTCCCTGTATGGTTTCGTGGTTTTTATTTTTCTATTTTATCACGTTTTTCTGTTTTGAGGAGAGTATAAAAAAGAAGCGGGATTTTTCACAGTTTGTTGAGCTGTGGGAAATCCCGCTTCTTTTGGTTGCAACCCTAATGTTTAAGGTTTTTTGAAAAGGAGTCTGCCCCTGTACAGGAACTGCGGCGGTGTGTGATAGAGTGTAATGCATCAAGGGATTTCGTAAATGTTCTTGATAGGTTTTTTGCCGCATGTTCTGCTTCAGAGCGTTCCTCTTTTCATCCGTTCAATTAGTTAATGCAGAGGCAGTGAGTTTTATTGCACTTCTTTCAAAAAAATTGAAAAAATTTTTTAAATGAAAATAAATAAGCAACACTTATTGATATAAATAAGAAAAAACAATAAATCAAAAATTTTCATAAAAAACGCTAAAAATGAACAAAAATTTCACAATCTGACAGCCGCAGGAAATCAGCTCTCCTGTCAGTTTTTTCCTCATTTCACCCTTTTTCTTGAATCATTGGAATTCATAAAAAATAAATTGTTTTTTTAGAAAAACATAATAAATACAAAAACAGAAAAACTTGTTTTTTTATTAACAAAAGATAGTCGAAAACTACTTAGAAATGAGACAAAATGGGCGAGAAATGTATTATATACACAGTATACAAGGAGAAAAATGGAATTGAATGGCCTGTTTAATTATGTTATACTGATATGGATGACAAGGTGAGAGATTTTGTCAATAAAATGTAAGAAAAAAGTAGAGAAAGAGGGTAAGGATTCATGGGATTGGCTACATTTAAAGGCGGCGTTCATCCTTATGAAGGAAAAGAATTGTCCGAGCACAAGCCGGTACAGATCCTGATGCCGAAGGGGGATCTGGTTTATCCAATGTCTCAGCACATCGGCGCTCCGGCGATTCCGCTGGTGAAAAAGGGTGACAAGGTTCTGGCAGGCCAGAAAATCGGCGAAGCCAGCGGCTTCATTTCTGCAAATGTTATCTGTTCTGTTTCCGGAACGGTCAAAGCAGTTGAGCCAAGGCGCGTTGCAAACGGTGCGATGGTAAACTCCATTGTGGTGGAAAATGATGGTGAGTACACTGCTGTAGAGGGGCTGGGTGCAGACCGCGATCCGGCAAAGCTGTCAAAGCAGGAGATCCGCGATATTGTGAAAGAGGCCGGAATTGTAGGTCTGGGCGGAGCAGGATTCCCCACACATGTAAAGCTGGCGCCAAAAGATGAGAGTAAAATCGAATATATTCTGGTGAATGGTGCAGAGTGTGAGCCATATCTGACATCTGACTACCGTTTGATGATGGAAGAGCCGGAGAAGTTAGTAGGCGGTCTGAAGGTGATCCTTCAGCTGTTTGACAACGCCAAGGGTGTAATCGGCATTGAGAATAACAAGCCGGAGGCAATTAAAAAGCTTCAGGAGCTGGTAAAGGACGAGTCCCGGATTGAGGTATGTCCTTTGCAGACCAAGTATCCTCAGGGCGGTGAGCGTTCTCTGATTTATGCAGTAACTGGAAGAATGGTGAATTCCTCCATGCTTCCTGCGGACGCTGGCTGTATTGTAGATAACGTTGACACGGTTATTTCCGTATATAATGCTGTATGTAAGACAACGCCGCTGATGCGCCGCGTAGTTACCGTGACGGGTGATGCGATTGCAAATCCCCAGAACTTCCAGGTGAAGATCGGTACCAATATGCAGGAATTGATCGAGGCAGCAGGCGGCTTTAAAACAGAGCCGGAAAAGCTGATTGCAGGCGGCCCTATGATGGGTATGGCTTTATTTGGAACGGATATTCCGGTGACAAAGACTAACTCCGCTCTGCTGTGCATGAGCAAGGACGAGGTTGCTGCCAATGCAGAGACGCCCTGTATCCGCTGTGGCAAGTGCGTAAGCGTATGTCCCAGCCATATTGTGCCGGTAAAGATGATGAAGGCAGCCTTAAAGGGCGACTGTGAGGCCTTTGAAAAGGTTGGCGGCATGGAATGTATGGAGTGCGGAAGCTGTACCTTTATCTGTCCGGCTAAGCGTCCTCTGACCCAGGCCTTCAAGGAAATGAGAAAAACGGTTGCAGCAAACCGCAGAAAGAAAGCGTAGGAGGGGAAGATAAGACATGAGTAAATTATTAAACGTATCCTCATCCCCGCACGTTCGGAGCAATGAGACGACCCAGAGCATTATGGTGGATGTGGCGATTGCCATGCTTCCGGCTACAGCCTTTGGTGTATTTCAGTTTGGGCTTCACGCGCTGCTGGTTCTGATTGTAACCATTGCGGCCTGCGTGCTGAGTGAGTATGTATTTGAAAAGATTACAAAAAGACCCTGTACCATCAGTGATTTCAGTGCCGTTGTTACCGGTATGATTCTGGCGCTTAATATGCCGCCGGAGATTGCTCTGTGGATTCCGGCTCTGGGCGGTGTGTTCGCCATTATTGTAGTAAAGCAGCTTTACGGCGGTCTGGGACAGAACTTTATGAACCCGGCTCTGGCAGCAAGATGCTTCCTGCTGATTTCCTTTACCGGCCAGATGTCTGCATTTACTCTGGACGGCTGGACGGGAGCAACCCCTCTGGCAGTATTAAAGGCAGGCGAGAGTGTAGATGTAGCAGCTATGTTTATTGGTAAGATTCCGGGAACCATTGGTGAGGTTTCTGTGATTGCCCTGTTAATCGGTGCAGCTTACCTGGTTGTGAAAAAAGTGATTTCCCTGAGAATTCCGGTTACCTATATTCTGACCACCGCTGTTTTCGTATTTATTTTTGGACAGCAGGATCTGAATTATGTACTGGCTCACCTTTGCGGCGGCGGTCTGATTTTCGGTGCCTTCTTTATGGCAACGGACTATGTGACCAGCCCGATCACACCAAAGGGCCAGATTGTGTTCGGTATTCTTTTAGGTATTCTGACAGGACTGTTCCGTATTTTCGGCGGTTCTGCGGAGGGTGTTTCCTACGCAATTATCATCAGCAACCTGCTGGTTCCGCTGATTGAGCGCTTCACTCTTCCGACACCATTTGGAAAGGAGGGCAAAAAATCATGAGTAAAGGCGGATTTATGAAAGATGCCATGATCCTGTTTGCCATCACACTGGTGTCCGGTGCATGTCTGGGCGGTGTTTATGAGATTACAAAGGCTCCCATTGCTGCGGCTGAGATGGCTGCCAAGGCAGAGGCTTATAAGACAGTTCTTCCGGAAGCAGAGACCTTTGAGGAGGCTGGTTCTGCAGATGCTCTGGCAGCAGCCAATACAGAGATTTCAGGCCTGGGCTATGGCAATGTAACTGTGGACGAGGCGGTAAGCGGCAAGGATGCTTCCGGCGCAGAGGTGGGATATGTTGTTACCTCTACCTCCAAGGACGGATATGGCGGCGCAATTACCGTTTCTGTAGGTATTGAAGCAGACGGCACAGTTTCCGGCATTGAGTTTTTAACTCTGGCTGAGACAGCAGGTCTTGGTATGAATGCAGACAAGCCGGAATGGAAAGGCCAGTATGCAGGCAAGAATGTAGATTCATTTACTGTTACCAAAAACGGCGCTTCCGCAGAGAATGAGATCAATGCAATCAGCGGTGCGACCATTACTTCAAATGCAGTAACCGGTGCAGTAAACGGGGCAGTTTACTATGTAAAGAACTGCCTGGCACAGTAGGAGGTAGGAAGTCATGAATAAATGTGTAGAACGTTTATATAACGGTATTATTAAAGAAAACCCGACCTTCGTCCTGATGCTTGGTATGTGTCCGACTCTGGCAGTTACCACAACCGCCATCAACGGCGTCGGCATGGGACTGTCCACAACGGCAGTTCTGGTTTTCTCTAACTTATTTATTTCCGCATTGCGGAAAATTATTCCGGATCGGGTACGTATTCCGGCATATATTGTAATTGTTGCTTCTCTGGTTACTATTGTACAGCTGCTTCTGCAGGCGTATATTCCAAGCCTGTATGAGTCACTGGGTATTTTTATTCCGCTGATCGTAGTAAACTGTATTATCCTTGGCCGCGCTGAGGCATATGCAGCAAAGAATGGTCCTGTGGAATCCGCTTTTGATGGTATTGGTATGGGTCTTGGATTTACTGTAGGTCTGACCTGTATTGCTATTTTCCGTGAGATCCTTGGTTCCGGCTCCATTTTCGGTATTGAGCTGATTCCGGAAAATTACCGTATTGCTATTTTCGGTCTGGCACCCGGAGCATTCTTTGTACTGGCTGGCCTGACTGCCCTTCAGAACAAATTTAAGGCTCCCTCTGCTACTAACGGCTCTGTGGCTCCTTCCAAGCTGGCCTGCGGCGGCAACTGCTTAACCTGCAGCGGCTCTGCATGTCAGGCAAACCATGAGGCTCTGGAAGAAATTCGCAGAAAGAAAGAAGAAGAGGCTCTGGCAGCAAAGAAAGCAGCCGCTGAGAAGGCAGCTGCAGCAAAAAAAGCAGCCGCTGAAAAAGCAGCTGCAGAGAAAACGGCAGAATAGGAGGGGCTGAGTAGATGAAAGAATTAATTTTAGTAATTGTGGGCGCTGCTCTGGTGAATAACATCATCCTGAGCCAGTTCCAGGGACTCTGCCCGTTCCTTGGTGTATCCAAGAAGGTAGACACCTCTCTGGGTATGGGCGCAGCCGTTATTTTCGTAATTGTGCTGGCCTCTATTGTGACAAACCTGATTTATACCTTTGTACTGGTACCGACAGGTCTTACCTATCTGCAGACCATTGCATTTATCCTGGTTATTGCAGCTCTGGTACAGCTGGTTGAGATGTTCCTGAAGAAAAATATGCAGTCCCTGTATCAGGCGCTGGGCGTGTTCCTGCCTCTGATTACCACCAACTGCGCAGTTCTGGGTTCCGCTCTGACCAACGTACAGAAGGAGTACAACTTTATTTTCAGCGTGGCCAACGGTTTTGGTACTGCAGTAGGCTTTACCATTGCAATTGTACTGCTGGCAAGTATCCGT
>CAUCBQ010000088.1 GCA_958441075.1 uncultured Clostridiaceae bacterium
TCCTCTACCTGGTCTGCCGCCTGCTCATAGGCTGCTTTTAAGGCGTCCCTGTCCTTTGTCATGGGAACGGAAAGAGCAAGGCACTCCTTCCTGTCCAGTTCCGGCAAAAGCCCCCTGGCAATCCGGTAGCTTACTGCCTGATCCCTTGTCCGGGCCGGAACAGCCAATACCGGGCATTTTTTTATGGTATCTGCCGCAAGAAAGGTCATAAGCCTTGGATCTCCCGGTCCTACGCCTACTCCGTATAAAACTCCGCACATAAATAATCATTCTGCCTTTCTCTCATTTTTATTCTTCCAAATTAAATGTCAAAATCCGGGAAGCATATCCGCCTCCCGGATTTCTTTTTAATGTCTGTGCATAGAGAACTGATCCATGGGGTATTTCTTCAGATTCTCCAGAATCTTTCTGTCATCTGCCTCACCGATGAGCTGGTCTCTGGCTTTCTTTGCCTCAGTCTCACCCTTATGCTTGCTGGGACCGCCCACGCAGCCGCCGGCGCAGACCATACCTTCTACAAAGTCCTCAGGCAGACGGCCTACCTTCATGAGAAGGAGGGCCTTCTTACACTCGGCTCCGCCGTTGCAGCGCAGTACCTTTGCGTCAAAATTCTCATCCCGCTCCTTCATGCACTCCACAACAGCTGCCGTTACGCCGCCGCCGTTTCCAAAGCGTTTTCCAAATACAGAACCTTCCTGATACTCATTCGTTGCAGGCTGCAGCTCTACTCCCTTTGCGCGCATCATGGCACGGATCTCGCCAAAGGTCATAACATAGTCTGCATTTCCCTCAATATTCAGATCCAGGCTTTCGCTCTTTTTAGCGATACACGGACCAATAAATACGGTTACAACGTCATGATCCTGGCTCTTTAACATTCTGGATACAGCACACATAGGAGATACTGTGGTAGACATATTGTCAAGGAGCATTGGGAAGTGCTGCTTAATCATGTTCACAAAGGCAGGACAGCAGGAGGTAGTCATCTTCTTGCCCTCCTTGTAGGCCTCTGCCCACTCCTCTGCCTCATAAGCGGCTGTCATATCTCCGCCCAGAGCCACCTCAATCATATCTGCAAAGCCAGCCTGCTTTAAAGCCACACGCCAGCTCTCCATGGTAATATCCGGTCCGAACTGCCCCTCTGTAGCAGGAGCAACCATGGCAACAACCTTCTTGCCTGCCTTGATTAAGCGGATCACATCTACCATAAAGGTCTTGGAACCAATAGCGCCAAAGGGACAGCTGTGGATGCAGGCGCCGCACTGAATACACTTCTTTTCATCAATCACACAAATACCATGCTCGTCATATGTAATAGCGTCTACCGGACAGACCTTCTTGCAGGGACGCTCCAGATGGGCAATGGCATTGTACGGACATGCCTGGGCACACTTTCCGCACTCCTTACACTTATTAGGATCAATGTATGCATGGTCATGGCCCATAGTGATAGCTCCGAAATTACAGGAGTTCTGGCAGGCTTTCCCCATACACTTGCGGCAGTTGTCTGTAACGATGTAGGACGCAATGGGACACTCCTCACAGGCAGCGTTAATAACCTGAACTACATTGGAGCTTTCTCTTCCCGCAGGGCACTTTCCCTCTGCCAGGCGGACTCTCTGTTTAATGATCTCGCGCTCCTTGTAAATACAGCAGCGGTAGCTGGCCTGAGGGCCGGGGATCATGTCATACGGGATTTCATCTCTTTTTTCTTCCAGAGTTCCCTCCCATGCGGCTTTGGCGACCTCATAAAGTACGTCATGTTTCAGGCGCAGGATCGTTGCATCATTTGTTACCATTCTTCATTTCCTCCATTCATAATCCCGGACCTTTATTATAAGGCCCGGACAGCAAAATATATATCTTGGAAGGCCCATAGCGGCCCTTTGCCAACTTAATAATAGGTAATCGTTACCTTTTTTCCCATATCCTCAATCAGATGGCGCAGCTGCTCCACCAGATTCTGGCGGATTCCCAGATCAAAGGGCAGTCCCGGATTCTGATAGGCGCTGTTAATGGCCTTTCCTACATACAGATGGACCTCTGTACAGTCCTCAATCAGGATTTTTGCCACCATAGAGCCGCCGTTGGGCTTATCCAGCTCCTCAAAAAAGTCCTCAGAAACCGTTTCATTCTTTACATACCGCCGGAGAAGCTGAAGCACACGGTTTAAGGTAAGGACTCCCTCCGTCACCAGATCCACCCCGTCCATATAGGCAATAGGGGGAATCTCCGGGTCCACATAGTCCAGAGATACATCCAGCTTCCGGTTCAGCACCCGTGACACAATGGTAGCGCTGGTGCCTCCGCATACAATGGTTGCAGCATCGGGATCAGACATAAAATCCTGCACCATAGCCGTATCATCTTCGGGATTTCTGGCCGGACCGGTCATCAGATGAACCGGTTTGCTCTTAATGATACGCATACAGGCCACTGTGGTATCGTCTCCCGGATGGAACTGGTACAGCTCGTCGCAGGCGCGGCTGATGGACGCAGCCAGACGCATGGCGGAAACTGTGATCTGATACTGGCGCACCGCATAGTCCGCAATATCCTTCCACAGCCAGCCAAAATTCAGAAGATCGCCCACTCCTGCATGGATGGTACCGTCGCTCATAAGGATCAGGGCGTCTCCCTTTTGCACCTTAAAACGGTATTCATTGATCCTTTTTCCCTGGATCACACGGATATTTTGGGGAATTTCCATCAGCTTCCCGTCCCGGATAAAAATACAGCCCGGATTATCATACTCCACCAGATAGGCGTCCCCATTGTGGTAAACCTGTAAAATACTGAAGGTAGAGTAAGCCACCTGACGAACCTGACAGATCGGGAGGGTTTCGCTGATGGTGTCCACACACTCCTCCAGCGTGGCTCCATTTAAAAACATGGTTCCCAAAATCTTTGAAGTAAGAGTGGATAAAATATTTGCCTTAACCCCGCTTCCCATGCCGTCGGCCAGAATCATAATATTGGAATCCTCTGTCTGAAGGATTTCTACCTTGTCGCCGCAGAGAATCTCACTGTACTTATTCAGGCTTTTATAAGCAACATCTACGGTTATCTCCATATCCTACCTCCTGTATCCCGGAGGCTTGGATTTAATGCTCCCCAGATGGACATAGCCCGCCTGTTTTTGGGGCGTCCGGTTTCCGTCAGACACCGGTGCTCCCGTCAGGCTCTCCGGCTCCTTTGCCGGTCCGTCCTGTGCTCCCCCGGTTCTGGGAACACCTCCTCCCAGAGAATCCCTGGTCATTACGCCGCTCAACGGAACGGCTCCGCTTCCCATATGAATCTTCCCCTCCGGCTGTGTCAGCTCATCCTCCTCTCTGAGAGCTGAATCATCTAACAGAGAGTGGCACAGCTTGCTTAAGGTGGTTTTCGTTTCTGCCGTAGTTTCTCCCAAAAGGCCCGCTATCTCCTGAGCCACCATCATCTGCTTATGGATTACCTTCTGGGCCAGGTCAATGGTCTCCAGCTTCTTTTCATAGTCCTCCTGAGCCTGCTCCTCCTCACGGGTTATATCAATGAATGTGGCAAGAACCGCATTTTCCTTTTCTATATATACAATGTTTTGAAGGGTAGACATATGGTATTCCGGATAGCTGACCCGCTTTCCGTGTATATTCTGATGGGTATCAAATACCCACTGGAAATCTGCCGGATCAATAAATTCATACAGATACATATCCAGTGCTTCTGAACGTGTCTTGCCGAAATATTTTTCCCCTACGTCAGAGTACTCTAAAATCCGCATATCAGGTCCCACAATCAGCACAATATTGGGTGAGGTTTCCATTACCAGATTGGACATGGACTCCGCCTTCTCATGCATATAGGGAATACACATGGAAACCTCTGCCTTATTCTGGAATACGGCAATGGCCTTTTCTCTGCAGGTAGGATAACCGCAGGCTCCGCAGTTTAATTCATCCTCAGGCTTAAATTTATTGGTCATGCGCAGAATCTGGCGAATCTGCTCCTCTGTTGGCATGGGGTCCTTTGGAGAACGGTCCAAAAATTCTTTTTTAAAGGAAATAACCTGCGCCGCGTGCTCCATCTGGGAACGGTCTGCAGGCTCTCTGCGGATGGTTTCCTCCATATCCAGTTTCACCTTAAAACGGGATATAAATTCCTCATCATCTACTGTAGGGCCCTTAATACAGCCTCCGGCGCACATATTCATCTCAATAAAGCAGCCCCTGATCTCTCCCCTTGCCATGCTTTTGCACAGGTCAATACAGTTTGATTCTCCGTGGACATAAAACTTGCGGTAGCCGTCCCCTCTGCCTTCCTCAGTAGCCAAAACTGAATTTACCACTCCGTTGGTAACAGGATACAGACGGTTTACCTTGGGATCAAAGGCAGTAAAGGGCATGTCCTCACAGTCTTCAATGGAAATTTCTTCCTGTTCCAGCCATTTTTTCATATCCCGGAAATTCAAAACCGCATCAATACAGCTGTCATGGCGCGGGTCTTTTGCCTCCTTCTTTTTGGCAATACACGGCCCCAGAAAGATAACCTTCACCTCTCGGCCCAACTCTTCCTTTAAAATACGTCCGTGGGCGATCATGGGCGACACCACCGGCGCAAGGTATTTTACCAGCTCCGGGTAATAAATCTCAATCAAATCATTAACGCTGGGGCAGCAGGTGGTGATAATATTTTCCATCTGATGCTCCTTAAGCAGTCTGGCATACTCCGCTGTAACATAGGCGGCTCCCTCTGAGGTTTCCCTCACATCCTCAAAGCCCAGACGGATTAAGGCTGCGCGGACCTGGCCGATTGTCTTGTATTTTAACAGCCCCATATAAGAGGGTGCAATGGAAACAACCACCCGTTCTCCAGCCTCTATCCAGCCCTTCACCAGATCCAGATCACTGCGCAGGGTCTTTGCCGACTGAGGGCAGATTTTCAGGCAGTGGCCGCAGAGAATACATTTATCGGGCATAATCACTGCCCTGCCGTCCTTGACCTGTATCGCCTTTACCTCACAGTAGCGGACGCACTTATAGCAATGCTTACATTTCGTGGCCTTGAAATCAATGATTTCCATGCCCATAATCACAGTCTCCCTTTGATCTCGTTTTCAAAAAACGCTTCTGTATCCTCCGGCTTCAATGAATATAACTCTCCGTCCACGGTAACGCATACTCCGTGGTCGCAGTTTCCGGAGCAGAAAGCTCCGTTTAAATCAACCTGATTTGACAGGCCATTTTCATTTACAAGCTTCTGAAGCTTCTCAATGATCTCCCTTGATCCCTTTAAATGACATGCACTTCCAATACATATTGTTACTTTCATCTTCACTTCACCCTCCGTTGTTCGTTTAACTCTGTCTGTACTTTATTCGCACTTTGTACAGGGATTTCCCCACAGGTAAGTCTATTATCTCATATTGTCATATTTTTATCAATAATATTTCTGCAAAAACAAAGTGCTTTAAAAAAGAAAAATGTGGTATACTTGGGGTGATTTCAGAATATATGCCCCCGGAGGCAGAATTATCCTGATAAAGATAAAAGGGAGGAACCGACGAAATGGAGCAAAAAACAGGACTTGTACTGGAAGGCGGAGGAATGCGCGGAATCTATACAGCCGGTGTGCTGGATCTTTTTATGGATCAGGGCGTGACATTTGACGGCGTCATCGGAGTATCTGCCGGGGCGATTCACGGCTGCAGCTTTCTTTCAGGCCAGCGCGGAAGAAATATCCGATATTATAAAAAATACTGCAGGGACTGGCGTTTTATGAGCCTTAGAAACCTTCTTTTTACAGGTGATATTGCCGGGGAGAAATTCTGCTACCACACTCTTCCGGAAAAGCTTGATCCCTATGATTATAAAGCCTTTGACAATAATCCTGCCTCATTTTATGTGGGCTGCAGCAATGTAGAAACAGGAAAGCCGGAATATCTGCATCTGACAGATATGAAACGGCAGATTGACTATCTCCGGGCATCCGCCTCCCTGCCTCTGGTGTCAAAAATCGTGAATACCGGTGGAAAAAAGCTGTTGGACGGCGGCTGCACAGACAGTATCCCTGTAAAAGCATTTATGGAAATGGGATATGAACGGAACGTAGTGGTTCTTACCAGGCACAGGGGCTATCGAAAAGAGGCTGAGGGAACAAAGCTTACCGAACTGTGCTACCGCCATTATCCTGCTTTTGTAAAAGCCGTTAAAGAACGGCCGTCCGTATACAACCAGACTCTGGACGATATTGAAGCTCTGGAAAAAAACGGTCAGGCCTTTGTAATCCGTCCCAGCAAACCTCTTACCATCGGACGGATGGAAAAGGACCCCCAAAAGCTGCAGCTTGTATATGAACTGGGCTATCAGGACGCCGCCCGCTGCCTGTTAGGCCTTTTATCCTGGAAGAAGGGGCCGGTCAGATGACCGGCCCCTTCCTGGGTTTAAGCGCTTACATTTTGTAATTGTTAATTTCCGCAGCCGTTCCTTTCTCTGCCGCCCCGGTTCCAGGAAGCATCATTCCAGCCCTGCCAGTAACCGCAGTGCCAGCCGTCATGATAGCCCTGACGGTATGCACGGCGCTCCCTGTCTGTTATCTGTGTTCCGGTACAGCCACAAAAACCGCAATGGCAGCATCCGGAAATTCTGCATCCGCAGCCGCATCTGTTTCCACACCTGTTTGAGCATCCGCAGCATCCCGTATTATTCTGATTGGAAGAACAATTACTATTCTGACCGGTACATCTGCACCCATTATTGCAGCAGCATAAAAGACAACACATAATCTCTACTCTCCTTTTTTAATTGGTTGTACCATATCATATGGGACAGTGAGACAAAGTGTTCCTGAATAAAAGCCGTCACCTGCCGCCCATCTCTTCATAAAATAATAGAGAAAGAACGAAAAGGAGATCTTATCAATGAAAGCTTATATGGATGCAGGAGCTACGCCCTGCCGCTGCGGATGCAGAAGCCGTGTAGTTCCCGGCGTATCAGACAGCAGCGCCGCACAGCCGGAATTCTCCGGGCCCTCTCCCCAGATGTGGCCCACATGGGATATGAATCAGACCTATCCCTATGGAAACGCCGGATATCCGCAGACAGGATATCCGCAGATGGGGACAAATACGAATCAGGGAGGCACGGTCTGGCCCATCACCAACTGTCCGGACACCGCAGCCGGCTGTCTGGAGCAAACCTCCCCTCCGGCTATGGCCTATGTACCCTGGCAGCAGTGGCAGACCTCCTATGCCCCGGAGCGGGGTCTGATGCAGGGAACCATCTTTCCCGATCTGGATCTTCCATTTAATTACGGGAGGTGCGGACAATGACAGAAAATATGCAGAGCCCATCAAAGAGCGCCATGCTTCAGGCCGTAAACCAGACCAGCTTTGCCGTGGTAGAAGCAAACCTCTATCTGGATACCCATCCCTGTGATATGGAAGCTCTTTCCTATCTAAATCAGATGACGGAAGCCTACAAAAATGCAAAATCGGCTTATGAGGCCCGGTTCGGCCCCTTAAATGCAGGAAATGTGACTGAAAATGCCTACTGGACCTGGGTCAGCGATCCCTGGCCATGGGAAGGAGGGAATTTATAATGTGGATCTATGAAAAACGTCTCCAGTTTCCGGTAAATATTAAGGAGCCCAACGCCAAACTGGCCCAGTTTATTTTAAGCCAGTACGGCGGTCCCGACGGAGAAATGGGCGCGTCCATGCGCTATCTTTCCCAGCGGTATGCCATGCCTTACAAAGAATGCAAGGCTATTTTAACCGATATCGGCACTGAGGAGCTGGCCCATCTGGAAATGATTGCCGCCATTGTCCATCAGCTGACCCGCAATCTTACAGCAGAACAGCTGGTGGAACAGGGCTTCGGACCCTATTATATTGACCATGCTACCGGAATCTGGCCCCAGGCCGCAGGCGGCATACCTTTTAATGCCTGCGAATTCCAGTCTAAAGGCGATGTGATTACGGATCTCCATGAAGATATGGCTGCAGAACAGAAGGCCCGGAGCACCTATGACAACATTCTCAGAGTGGTAACAGACTATGATGTGTGCGAACCGATCAAATTCTTAAGGGAGAGGGAAATCGTCCATTACCAGCGGTTCGGTGAAGCAAAGCGGGAAGATTGTAGTAAAATTAGAGAGTGCTGAAAACCTTATAAATACGGCACTTTGTGAAACTACTATAATCAAAAACTTAAAGGATGTAGACTTAGGCAATCCACACAATCAATTAAATATGTGATTTCAGAGGCACACCTATTGCTAGGGTGTGTTTTTTATTGCCTTTTTTACATGCTAGAAGGGAGAAAATACTATGGCAAAAAATCAGGGAGCATTAGTGTATGACACTAATACCGGACGTTATAATATCCGCTTTGATTTGGCCTGTTATTATGGAGGGCTGCATTGCGGGAACTGCTTGGATGTACGGGTTGGAGGTCGGTGGATACCTACCCGCATAGAGTATGACGGTGGATGGTATCTAGTTGGTGTTGATACAGATATTCTGGACGGTTTGGTGGTGCGGATATGATAATACGATATCACACTCTCATACGTGCTCCACCCTGCTACTAATAAGCAGTTATAAGTTATAAATAAGATACAGAAAGGATGACGAGAATGGCATATTTAGGTGCAGTTA
>CAUCBQ010000089.1 GCA_958441075.1 uncultured Clostridiaceae bacterium
GCTACCGATGGTTCCCGGCGTAAAGCCCTCGCACACCTCGGAAAATTCTTCAATTCCCGTATAATACACTTCCTCTGCCATCTTATGGAATGTATTGCACAGAAGGCAAAGATCCATCAGATATTCCACCTTCATCTGACTCATATTCCGGCTGGGAACTTCCATGGAAGCCATATTAAGCCGTCTGGCTACCTGATCCTGAACCTTTCTTCCCACAGAACCTGTAGCATTAAAGCCTCCCACAGCACCTCCCATCATCACTGCAAATACTCTCTTTTCCGATTCCTCAAACCGTTCCAGATGGGTTAAAAGCTCGCTGATCCAAACAGATACCTTATAACCGTATGTAATGGGAATGGCGTGCTTTCCATGGGTTCTTCCAGCCATAACCGTATGGGCATTTTCTCTGGCAAGAGCTGCCAGATGCTCCAGTATATCTGCCAGAAAGCTTTTATAGATCTCTGTTACCTCTTTTGCCGTATAAAGCTGGGAAGTCTGCTGGATATTCTGGGTAGTAACGCCGTAATGGACGTATTTTTTTCCTTCTCCCCTGCACGCCTTTACAAGAACCTTGACAAAGGGAACAAATCCATGGCCTACTTTTTCCTTAATCCGGCTCATTTCCTCCAGATCCAGATCCTCAAAGGCCACATTTCCAATATCCTGCGCTGCCATCTCCGGAATAAATCCCTCTGCGGCCTGGGAAAATGCAAGAGCCTGCTCTACCTTAAGCCATGTGCGGTATTTATTTTCATCACTTAAAAGCCTCTTAATACCTCTGTCGTCCAGCCTGCTCTTTGAATCATATAAAGCTCTCATGGTTTACACCTCTTACTGTTTTAACTTATCATCCACTGCATGGCGCACAAACTCTACATGGGGGCCAAAGACAACATGGATGTGCTTTTCTGACGGGAAGAAAATTCCCGCACAGCCGGAATCCTTTAATTTCACCTGATCCACCTTTTCGGGATCTGAAAGGTCTACTCTCAGACGGGAAATGCAGTTTTCCACATTTAAAATATTTTCTTTTCCGCCCAGGCCATCGATTACAATCTCGGCAATGGCGGGCCAGTTTTTCTCCTTTAAAAGAATGCTTGCAGACTCCTCCACCTCGAAGGATTCACGTCCGGGTGTTTCCAGTTCAAACTTCACAATAAACCATTTGAATACAAAATAGAAAACAATAAAGTTAAATATTCCTAAAACTACCAGACTAATCCAGTGGGTATTTTCATACAGAAGGCCGAAAATACCAAAGTCAAAGATGGTTCCTCTGATATAGCCAATGCTGATCTTTAACAGCTGGTAAGGCAAAATTCCGATTCCGCACATCACACAGTAAAGGATAAACAGCGCCGGAGAAATAAACAGGAAGGAAAACTCCAGCGGTTCTGTGATATTTCCAAGAAATGCGGTCAGACAGCAGGTCAGGATTACGCCCTTTGCGATTTTCCGGTTCTTTAAATAGGATGTATGATACATGGCAAGACCGATCGCCGGAACACGGAATAAAGTTGTGAGCATCTGCGCTCCGCCCAGATAGCTTGTAAGCTTCGGCATCAGCTGTGTCCAGTATTCGCTGGTAGGTCCCAGGTTAAAAAGAATCTCATTGGTTGCATTTAAAATACCCACATATTCCTGACCGTTAATCATATATGTGCCTCCGGCTTCCGTAAAACGCACCAGAGATGCCAGTACATGGTGAAGGCCAAAGGGAATCAAAGCCCGGTTCAGGGTATAATATACGGCGCTTCCAATATGAGGCGCTGTAAATATAAAGGAAATGCTGATTAAAAAGTTTGTCAGTGCATTCCAGATTACAGGAAGAACCAGTCCGATAGGGATCATGCATGCAAATGTGATAATAGGAATTGATTTCTTTCCTCCAAAAAATGCGAATGCCAACGGAAGCTCCAGACGATAAAAACGATCTGCTGCCTTAGCCGCCACAAGACCTGCAATCAAGCCTCCCAGAGCCTCAATCTTTAAGGTCTGGATTCCAAGGACCGTACCCTGTCCTACCTGAGCCGCAACTGCCGGGTCCGCCAGAGTTCCCGTTGCCTTCAGATATACGCTCATCACCACATTCAGTGTCAGATATCCTACTGCTGATGCAAATACGGCAATTCCCTTTTCCTGTTTTGCCATTCCCTGAGCTACGCCCATGGCAAATAAAATAGGAATATTGTTAAAAACAATACTTGTAATTGTCTGAAGACTTGAAAAAATCAATCTTACAATTTCATTTCCCAAAAAAGGAAATTTATCAATCATATAAGACTGTCCCATAGCGCTGCAGATTCCCATTACCATACCGATAGGAGCCAACAGAGCAATCGGAAGCAGAAGGGATCGGCCAAACGTCTGGATTCCCTCTTTCCAGCTTGATTTTGTTTTGTTCATATCCATTTTCCTCCATAGTTGTGCTTTTACTTGCAGGACACAGATGCAGGCCTTACATCTGATCCTTTTCACCCCCAGCGCGCTTGTGAACTGTTTCTATTATGGCAGATGGATGCGGAAGCTTCAAGGCAGAAAATGTACAATAATTTATTGCATTTAGTTGCCTTTATTTTTATAATAAAAATAAATCATTTTTAAAGAGGTATACTGATGGGATTTAATTACAATGACCTTACCCTTCTTCGTTTTATCCAGAAACGCCACTCCATTCCCCTTTCCAAGGCAGCGCTGCAGTTTGAAAAAAACGAAAGCTCAATCCGCCGGGCCATCGAACAGATCAATCTGTCCTTTCCTTCGCCTGTGATCGAAATTGAAAAAGGCATCTGCTCCAGCCGCTTAAGCTATGAAGAGCTGGTATCCTTAATCCAAAGTATGGCGCCTTCCGACTATTCCAGCTCTTTAGATGAACGGATACGGGTCATGACCGTTACTATCTTCTTCAGGGGCTATGTAAATGCTTCCAGGCTCTATGAGCAGTGGGGACTGTCACTGACTACCAAAAAACAGGATACGGGACACCTGCGCCATTTTCTTGAAAAATACGGTCTTTCCCTTACAACTCTCCATAAAAGAGGGCTGACTATAACCGGAGATGAACTTCAGCTTTGCTTTCTGGTCATTGATATTCTCCATCCCCTTTTAGAATTCACGCCGGAAAATCGGGTTCATGCCCGTTTTGCAAATACTCCCATAGAAAAGCAAAGTTTTGAACTGGCCATGAATTATCTGGAAAAGGGATTTTCCTCAGCCGCTGAAAAGCTGACCTGTTTTCTTAAAGAAAATCATCTTGCTTTAAATTATCCCTCAAAAAAATTCCTCTTACTTTTCATCTGCATTATGCAGATGCGTCCCCTGAAACCAGACGCCGCCTTTTCCTCCCGCCTGCCCTTCAAACCCCTGGATCTCCATTTTACGGATGCGCCTGCAGAAAACCGTCTATATAATGTGGCTTTAAGTATGCAGAATTTTTCAAAAAGCCCGGCTCTTCCCTCTGATCCCCGGCTCTGGCAGATTACGGAACGGTTTGCTGAATCCATTGTAAGCGGAATTTCCCAGCCCTTTTCCATTGGAGAAGATTTTTTAACAGAGCTCTACGAATATTTTTACAGGGAAATCACTCTGGACTTTTTTCACTGTACCTTTGTTGATAATACGGTTGAAAATACAGCCCAAAAATTCCCCGTACTTTACGAACTGATCCGAAGGTACGGGGTTTATTTTCAGGCTGCCTATAATTTTTCTCTTTTGGATGAACATTTATCTACCCTGACGCTGATCGTTGAAAAATATATCATAAAAAACCGGACTGCCGATCAAAGACGAAAACGGATTGTCATTATGACCAGTATTAACTTTGAACGAATCGCTTATTTTTTGGAACAGCTTCGGGAATATATAGCCTTTCAATGGGTAGAAACTCTGAATTTAAATGAAATACACCGGTTAAATGACCTATCCTATGACTGTATCTTCTGCTTTTCCACCCGAATTTTCAATATTCTCAACAGCCGGAAGCTTCCTGTTATCCGAATGAATTTCTTTCTGGAAAGCAAAGATATTGACCGTCTTCTTCAAATGGGCTTTACCGCCCAGACACACCGTTTCTGTGCCAATTCCTTTGCCCTGGATCTGGCTGGGAAAACAGAAACTGAAATGGTACACTTTTTAAAGACCCGGTTCGGAGATTACTTTGTCTGACTTTTACCAGCCTGTTTACACCAGCTCCGCCATCCTGGTAATCCCCACATAAATATGGGAAATCCGGTACCAGGTGGCAAAATCTGCTGTTCCTGTCTGAGGAAGGCCGAAGATACTCTGAAACTCCCGCACAGCAGCAGCCGTGCGGGGGCCGTAGATGCCGTCAGGCGTTACCCTCGGAATTGCCGTATAGACGGTGGCAATGGCGTCCAGCTGTTCCTGCAGCTGCCGTACCTTGGCGCCGGAGCTTCCCTGGACCAGATCCGAACCGGGCCAGGAGGCGGGAATCCCTGAAATCTGCTCCGCAGTATTGATATAGAGGGAATCTCCGTAGAAATACCGCAGAATCTCTATGGGGCTGTAGCCCTGCTTTCCCAGATCACAGGACCCCCATTGCGTCATCCATCCCTCACAGCTGACCTGCCTTCCATCGCAGTACTGGGTCAGAATCGGCTGACGGACGCCGGGACGGGACAGATAGGCGTCAAAAATCTCATCCACCACCTGAGAAATGCTCTGAAAAATGTTTCTGCCGTAAATCCACTTATGGTCAAAGGCCGTAGATGAGGTGATGGTAAAATCATAGCCCTGATTTCTGTACCACTCGGTGTACACACGATTTAGGGTAAAGGACATAATCGCCAGCACATTGGCGGTAATGGAGCTTTCCGGCCAGGTAGAGTAAATTTCACTGCATGCTACATTTTTAATATAGTCCCTATAGGGAACGTAATAGTTTTTAGCGGTAGAGTCAGTGGGAACGCCATCATGAACCACTATGGTCTGGGGAATTACCACACGGCTTAATACAATTTCTCCGCTTTCATTGACCGGTTTGACCTCATCCTCCGCAATCTTGGGCGGATAATTGCCGTAAAGGGTATGATCCGGAATCACCACCGGATCTTCCGGAGGCTGATTCTGTCCCAAAGGCGTCATAGCCGCAGGCTGGAGGGCATTTGAGTCTGCAAAAATTTCCGTACCGGAAATTGCTAAAGGCTCAAAGCCCTCCGCCCGAATGATGAGATCATATTCCGAATAGGGCTGCATAATTCCGGGAGTCAGGCTGTATTCCACCGGAGGCGCAGGAAGGGAGAGCCGTTCCGTCTGTCCGGAGGAATTGGTATTTACCTCCTCCAGCACACGATCCGGCTCTCCCTTTGTGCGAATACTTATGGCTGCGTTTTGAATAGGGAAATTGTTCTGGATATTAACTACATTGACCTGTAAGAAACCTCTGGAAACTGTTTCCTGAGCTTTTACCATTTGAAACCTCAAAATATCCTTGTTTACTTACAATATAAGCAGATATTTGCTGATTATGACTGCAAATCGGGAAACTGCCCCTGTTTTTTTCTGTTCTGACCGAAATTCAGTTCTAAAATTCCTTCTTCCCAGATGATGGCATCCATCAAAAGATCATGAGCTTCCCAGGGAATTTCCGCCTCCATCAGACGCCCCCTGCAAAGCACGGCCCAGGGGCCGGGAACGGATCGCAGAAACCTGTCGTAAAAACCGCCTCCATACCCCAGACGGCGTCCATCTGCGGAACAGGTAAGGCAGGGGACAAGCGCTAATGAAATGGTCTCCGGCTTTATAACCCCGCAGGCCTCCCCCGGCTCCTCAATGCCGTAGCTTCCGAAAGCCAGCTCCTTAAGAGAACGGATCTGCCGCGCCTCCATGATCCCCTTTGAAATACATCTGGGAACAGCTACCTTTTTTCCCTGATCCAGCGCAGCCTGAATGAGAGGTTTTGTATGGATCTCCCGATCCGTTCCCACAAAGCAGAACACTGTTTCTGCCTTCTGAAAGCATTCCCAGTTTAAAATCAGCTGCCGGATTCTCTGATCCGCCTGACGGCAGTAATCCGGATCAAGACCTGTAATTTTTTCCTTTATCCTCCTGCGCAGAAGCTGTTTGGGAGCTTTTGCATCCATCCTCTTAACTTCCCTTCTCCCGTATTTTACACTTCCTCTTCCCACACCAGCATGGTAGGATATCCGGCCCTCCTCACCCTCTGCTCCATCCGGACTCCATTGTCCATCTGTAAAAAGGCGCCGACCCGCACCTTATAAAGCCCGTCGTCATATACAAGAAAGGCAGGAAAGCCCTTAGCCGCAAGCTCCCTTACCAGAAGCTCCCCACGGGACCGTTCCCGGAAGGCTCCCACCTGAACCTGATAATACCGTTTTTCTTCGGGTTCTTTTTCCAGCTGGGAAAAGGCCGCCAGTATCCCGTCTGCAATCCCCTGCGCAACACGGTCAAGGTTCTCATCAAATCTCCTGTTGTCCTCCGGGTGGTCTAAAAAACCCACTTCCACCAGCACCGCCGGCATCCGGGTACGCCTGAGCACAATAATTCCCGGACGTTCCTGAACTCCCAGATCGTCAAATCCGGCTTTCACAAGGTTTTTCTGAATATTCTCTGCCAGAACAGCTGCGGGACCTGTATTTTCATACACCAGAGTCAGTGCTCCCTTCCCTGTTCCCGGAACCGGCATAGCATTGCGGTGGATGGATACGAAAAAATCGGCTCCTGACTGATTGGCAATCATGGCTTTTTCCAACGGGGTGTCATATACGTCCGTTGTGCGCGTATACATCACATGAACCCCGTTATTTTCCAGTATCTCTCCAACAGCCAGAGCCAGGCGGAGCGTATCATCCTTTTCTCTCCGTCCCTCAAACATGGCTCCGGGCTCTGTTCCGCCGTGCCCGGCATCTATAATCACGCTTCTGCGCTTTTCCATAAAGCAGCTCCTTTTACATATTTCGTTTCCTTATACCATATGTAAAAATGAGACGGATGGTACCTATTCCTTATAGGCATGGTCTACATCTGCTCCTCTTGGCCCTACATGGGTAGAAAATACAATCTGGGTACTGGTCTTTCCAAACTTCTGAATCTGACCGATAAATCCGTCCAGTTCCATGGTACTCTTAAAGGCCACCTTCATAAGCATGGAAAATTCTCCGGTAACACAGCTGCACTCCAGCACATTAGGTGAAGCCTGGGCCCAGCCATAAAACCTGGGTTTATCCTCCGGCGTTACATCCAGATTGATAAAAGCCAGAATGTGATAACCCAGCTTCACCGGGTCCACCTGCGCGTGATAGCCGGAAATCAGCCCCTCCTGCTCCAGTTTTTCAATCCGGGCAGATACGGCAGGAGAAGAGAGGAAGGTTTTCTCCGCTATGGTCCGCAGGGACATTCTGGCATTTTCCTGGAGAAGCTTTAATATTTTCCGGTCAATATCATCAAGCTTCATCCCCGTCCTCCTGTGGAAGATCTATGGCTCCATGAAACACCTCCACTGCCGGCCCGGTCATAAACAGATGACCGCTTTCCCGGTCCAGACGGATCTTTAAGTCACCGCCCCGAAGGCTTACCAGAACCTCATCCTCTGTTAATCCCAGCAAAATAGCCGCCATGGCGCTGGCTGTGGCTCCGGTACCGCAGGCCCACGTTTCTCCGCTGCCTCTCTCCCATACCCGCATCTGAATATGCGTGCGGTCAATGACCCGGATAAACTCTGAGTTAACCCTGTCTGGCATAAAACGGTCATGAAACTCAAAGGCCGGTCCCATCTGCTCCAGATTAAGGCTGTCTATTTCATCCAGAAAATATACTGCGTGGGGATTTCCTACATCAATTCCTGTAAATTCCCATTTTTTCCCTTCAACTGAAATTTCTTCCGGAAGCTCTGAAGTGAGAACCGGCTCTCCCATGTCAACGGTAAGCGTCACTGCCTTCCCGTTTTCAACCTCCAGCTTTAACTCCTTTATTCCGGCCAGCGTCTCTACTGTCAGGCTCCTTCTGTCCGGAGAAACAATCCCATGGTCATAGGCATATTTCCCCACACAGCGAATGCCGTTTCCGCACATTTTTCCCTGAGAACCGTCTGTGTTGTACATCTCCATGCGGCAGTCCGCCACCTTGGAAGGGCAGATCAGAATCAGCCCGTCTGAGCCGATGCCGAATCTCCGGTCGCTGACAAACCGGGCTGCTGCACCGGGATTCTTTACCTCTTCCTTAAAGCAGTCCACATATACATAGTCGTTTCCAATTCCCTGCATTTTAACAAAATTCATGATTTTACCTCACATGTGTATTAAGCTGATAATCATCTGAGCTGTTTCGGTCAGGCTGGTGCCATTATCCATACTGCATTTTTGTATATAGCGGTAGGCCTCCGGCTCGGTCATGGTATTTCGGTCCATCAAAAGGGTTTTTGCCTTCAGAATCAGTTCCTTCTCCCCGGCGCTTCTTTCCCGGGGACAGGTCCGTTTTCTGCGCTTTAACCGTTTTCTGGCCTCAATCATCATTTCCATGGTGCTTAAAAGGTCATGTACCTTTAATGGCATGGGAAGGCAGACCATACCCTCTGTATCCCTGCCGCTCCATTTTGCCGGAGAAGCGATAAGAAGCATATCGAAGGAAGGTG
>CAUCBQ010000090.1 GCA_958441075.1 uncultured Clostridiaceae bacterium
CTACGGCTGTGGGAAAAACCTCCCTTTCTATCCAACTGGCAAAGGCGGTAAACGGAGAGATCATCAGTGCGGATTCCATGCAGGTATACCGCCACATGGATATCGGTTCTGCCAAAATCACGCAGGAAGAGATGGAGAATATTCCTCATCATCTGATTGATGTTCTGGAGCCTGATGAGGATTTTAATGTAGTAACTTTTCAGAATCTGGCAAAAAAAGCTGCAAGGGATATCTGGATGCGGGGAAAAATTCCCATTATAACCGGTGGAACAGGATTTTATATACAGGCCCTTCTTTATGATATTAATTTTACGGAAAATGAAGATGAGGGGAGTGAGAAAAATCCGATCAGGAAGGAATTGGAAGAGCTGGCAGCCCGCTCCGGTTCTCAGGCGCCCGAGATTCTTCACGGACTTCTTAATGAGGTGGACCCGGAAGCGGCATCTCAGATTCACCCCAACAATATAAAGCGGGTGATCCGGGCGATCGAGTATTTCAGACAAACAGGAGAAAAAATCTCACAGCATAATGAGGCAATGCACCAGAAGGAATCCCCCTACCACTTCCTCTATTATGTGCTGAACACAGACCGGGCCAGACTGTATGAGCGGATTGACCGAAGGGTAGATCTGATGCTTGAACAGGGATTGGTAGATGAGGTACAGAGTTTAAAAGAGATGGGCTGTCATCGTGGGCAAACCTCTATGCAGGGGTTGGGCTACAAGGAAATTCTGGACTATCTGGAAGGCCGCTGCAGTCTGGAGGAAGCAGTCTATATATTGAAACGTGATACCAGACATTTTGCCAAGCGTCAGCTGACCTGGTTCCGCAGAGAGCGTCAGGTGCGCTGGATTGAACTTTCAGGCTCTGAATATGATACGGCAAATGCCTTAAAACAGATTCTGAAGGATTGCGTGGATGAGGGAATCGTGCTACAATGACAAACCGAACCTTGAAAAAGGTTACAATAGAGAAAGAATGGAGTCAGACCAATGGAACAGAATGTATTAACCGGTATGTATGAAACGCTGGGAATCAGCAAACAGGTACAGGATTTTGCTGCAGATATAGAGGAGCATTTAAAAACCCGTTTTCAGGAAATTGATGAACGGGCGGAATTTAATCAGTTAAAGGTAATTCATGCCATGCAGGAATGCCGCGTCAGCGATATTCATTTTGCGGCCACCACAGGATATGGCTACAATGATCTGGGCCGTGATACTCTGGAGGAGGTATATGCGCATGTTTTCCACACGGAAAGCGCGCTGGTGCGTCCCCAGCTTATGAGCGGAACCCATGCTCTCCATGTGGCTCTTTCCGGAAACCTTCGTCCTGGGGATGAGCTTCTTTCCCCTGTGGGAAAGCCCTATGATACTCTGGAGGAGGTAATCGGTATCAGGGATTCGGTTGGTTCCTTAAAGGAATACGGCGTTTCCTACCGCCAGGCAGACCTTCTTCCTGATGGAACCTTTGACTATGAAAATATCGCAAAGGCTATTAATGAAAAGACAAAGCTGGTGACGATCCAGCGCTCCAAGGGTTATGATCCGCGGCCTACCTTTTCTGTAAAACAGATCGGAGAGCTGATTGCTTTTATAAAAAAGATCAAGCCGGAGGTTATCTGCATGGTGGACAACTGTTACGGAGAATTTGTGGAAACAATCGAGCCTACAGATGTAGGTGCGGATATGATCGTAGGATCTCTGATTAAGAATCCGGGAGGCGGCCTGGCCCCCATTGGAGGATATATTGCCGGAAGAAAGGACTGTGTAGACCGGGCTTCCTACCGTTTAAGCGCCCCTGGTCTTGGAAAAGAGGTAGGCGCAAGCCTGGGACTGAATCAGCAGCTCTATCAGGGACTTTTTCTTTCGCCTACAGTTGTCTCCGGCGCCTTAAAGGGTGCCATTTTCGCTGCTAATATTTATGAGCGTCTGGGCTATGGTGTAGTTCCAAATGGCTCTGAATCACGCCATGATATTATTCAGGCCATTACCTTTGGCACGCCGGAGGGCGTGGTTTCTTTCTGCAAGGGAATTCAGGCAGCAGCGCCTGTGGACAGCTTTGTTACGCCGGAGCCCTGGGATATGCCTGGTTATGACAGTCCGGTTATCATGGCTGCGGGAGCCTTTGTACAGGGTTCTTCCATTGAGCTGAGTGCAGACGGTCCCATTAAGCCTCCTTACGCTGTATATTTTCAGGGAGGACTGACCTGGTATCACGCAAAGCTTGGAATTTTAAAATCGCTCCAGCAGCTGGTAGATGATGGGGTTGTGTCCCGTGAAAGCCTTATTTCTTAAGAATTTTTTCAGATGACACCTAAAAAAACTTATGGTAATATGATAAACAGCCCCGGATTTCGGGGCTCCCTTAGGAGAGGTTGTTTATGGGACATAAAAATTTCTGGATTCTTCTTATTATGCTTTTAGCGGGAATTGTACTGGGAGGTTTCATCGGACAGCTGGCACAGGATATTTCCTGGCTGAAATGGATGAACTATGGTCAGTCCTTTGGTCTGGATACCCCTCTGGTCATTGATTTTGGCCTTTTAGTCATTACCTTTGGCCTTACAATTAAAATCACCATGGCAAGCATCATTGGAGTGGCAGTGGCTTTGCTTATCTATCAGATGATTTAAACATCCATCCTGAAAATGTACTTGGAGAGGTGCGTAGTCAGGAGGATAAATGGAAAGAATTACAATGAAGGACCTGCCCAGGGAGCAGCGCCCCTACGAAAAATGCATGGCCTATGGCCCCAAAGCTCTTACTGACAGCGAGCTTTTATCTGTCATTATACGGACAGGAAGCAGCGAAAGCACTTCCCTTGAGCTGGCAGACGCCATTCTTTCGCGGGGAGGTCCCAAAGAAGGCCTTGTGGGCCTTCTGCATGGTTCTCTTGAGGAGCTGCAGTCTATCCGCGGGGTGGGGCCTGTAAAAGGGATTCAGCTTTTGTGTATCGGAGAGCTTTCCAGACGGATCTGGAAGCAGAAGGTAAGCGCAGAACCTGTGGCTTTTACACAGCCGGACCAGATCGCAGATTATTATATGGAAGATATGCGCCATTTGGAGCAGGAGGAAATCCATGTTATGTTTCTGAATACCAAGCAGCACCTGATCCGCGATTTCCTTGTTTCCAGAGGAACAGTGAACGCTTCTGTAATTACTCCCAGGGAGATTCTTATTGAAGGGCTGCGCTGTCTGGCTGTTGGAATGATTCTGGTTCACAATCATCCCAGCGGAGATCCTGCCCCCAGTCATTCGGATAAGCTTCTTACCTGCCGGGTTCGGGAAGCAGGGGAGATCGTGGGGATCACCCTGATTGATCATCTAATCATCGGAGACCGGCGGTATTTAAGCTTCCGCCGGGAGAAACTTATGTAATACACAACACATGAAAGAGGAATGAGTATTCATGGAATCAAAACGCAGCAAATATATCCTCTCGGGGCTGACCCTGCTTTGTGTCCTGCTGATCGGCATTACCTCCTTAAAGGACGGTATTTTAGAGCCTCTGCGGACTGGTGTGGGGTACTTCCTGATCCCCATTCAGACCGGTGTAAACCGTGTGGGAACAGGACTTTACAACGAGCTTACTGATTTTTCACGTTTGAAGACAGCTCTGGATGAAAATGACCGTTTAAAGACCCAGGTAGCCCAGCTGACTGAGGAAAACAACCGGCTTCAGGCCCAGCAGTTCGAGTTAAACCGGCTGCGTCAGCTCTATGAGCTGGATCAGGAGTATATGCAGTACAACAAAATCGGTGCCAGGGTGATTGCGAGGGATTCTGAAAAATGGTTTCAGGTTTTTCGGATTAACAAGGGATCTTCAGATGGCGTGGCTGTGGATATGAATGTGGTGGCAGACGGCGGTCTGGTTGGAATCGTCACAGACGTAGGGGCCAATTACGCAACTGTACGCTCTATTATTGACGATTCCAGCCGTGTAGGTGCTATGTCTGTGGACTCCTCTTATAATTGTATTGTTGCCGGAGACCTAACCCTTTATGAACAGGGACGTTTAAAGCTGACAGACTTTTCAAAGGACGCTGTTTTAAAGGATGGAGATCAGATTATTACATCCAATATCAGTACAAAATTCCTTCCGGGTATCCTTATTGGATATGCGGTGGATGTTACTATTGATCCGGATCATCTGACTCAGTCCGGCTATCTGATTCCTGCTGCCAATTTCGATAATCTTCAGGAGGTTCTGATCCTGACGGATCTGAAAGAAGAGGTGGAAAAACAGTGACCAGCGCAAAGCTTAAGCAGATTCTGATTAACATTGGTTTTATTATTCTGGCCTTTACGATCCAGAACTGCGTATTTCCTCTGCTTCCGTTTCTGGCGGCGACTCCCAATCTGCTGCTGATTTTAACCTTTTCCTTTGGTTTTATCCACGGAAAAAATGCAGGAATGTTCTACGGCGTTATTTCAGGCCTGCTTCTGGATTTGTTTTACAGCGGACCGTTTGGATTTTATACCCTGATCTATATTTATATCGGCTATTTCAACGGAATCTTTACCCGGTATTATTATGAGGACTACATTACCCTGCCGCTGATTTTGAGTGTGGCAAATGGTTTGTGGTATTGTATGTATATCTATGTATTCCGTTTTCTGATCCGCGGACGTTTGAATCTTCCTTATTATTTTATGAAGCTTATGCTGCCGGAGATCATTTTTACAGCCGTTACCACCCTTCTCATATACCGTCTGTTCCTGTCTGCCAGCCGGAGGGTAGAGGATATAGGAAAAAGGAGAGATACCACCATTGTTTGATGAACTGAAAGAAGTTGTAAAAGAATTTTTAAAAAAGCTTTTTTCCTCCAGGCTTTTTGCCCTGGCAGTACTCTTTACCCTGATGTATGCGGGACTGATTGGAAAGCTGTTTAACCTGCAGATTATTCATGGAAATGAATATCAGCAATCCTATATGCAGCGTACGGAAAAGATGGTTACTACGCCGGGAACACGTGGAAATATCTATGACCGCAGCGGAAACCTTCTCGCTTACAATGAGTTGGCTTATTCGGTTACTCTTCAGGATTTGGGTGATTATCCAAAGCCGGCAGACCGAAATGCCATGATTTACCGTCTGGTGACAATTTTGGAGCGGAGAGGAGAAAAGGTAGAAGGGAAGCTGGAAATTGCTATAAACGAGCAGGGTGAAATGTATTTTACCACTGCCTCCAAAGCTGCCCATAAGCGCTTTCTGCTCAATTTCTATGGGATCAATTCTGAAAAGCTGGACGATGCCAGCGGACGTTATCGTTCAGATATTACAGCCAGAGAGGCATTTGAACTGAAAAAAAGCTCCGGCCGGGATGGCTATAACCTGAATGATATGAAGGATGAGGAGGGCAATCCCATGGAGCTGCCTGATCAGACAGCTCTTGATATGATAAATATTATCTATACAATGAAGCTTACTGAGTATCAGAAATATGAAAGCACTACTGTAGCCACCAATGTAAGCCGGGAAACCATGACGGAAATCCATGAAAATGCAGCTGATTTAAAGGGGGTTTCTGTGGAAGAAAGCTATATCCGCGTTTACAATGACAGTCTGTATTTCTCACCTATTATCGGATATACGGGAAAGGTTCAGGAGGAACAGGTAAAACGCCTGAATGAGCAGTGGAGAGAGGAAGAGAACAAAACAGGGAAAAGCCTTACAGAAGAGGATGAAAAATACAATCTCAATGATGTGGTGGGACGTATTGGTATTGAACAGTATATGGAGCTGGAGCTTCAGGGCGAAAAAGGCTATACCAGAATGTATGTGGATAATATGGGACGCCCAAGAGAAGTAATCGAGCAGCAGGATGCCAGGGCGGGAAATGATGTGTATCTGACCATTGACCGGGATCTTCAGATTGCCGTCTATAAGCTTATGGAGCAGCAGCTGGCAGGAATTATTACCCAGCATCTTGTAAATGAGGATGTGGACCCTGCTGCTGTAAAGGATGGCTCTAAAAAGCCAATACCTGTCAAGAACGCCTATTATCAGCTTATCAACAACAATGTTCTTTCATTGGAGGCAATGGCCGGTCCTGAGGCTTCCTCTGTGGAACAGAAGATTTACAATACTTATATTTCATCCAAAAACCAGATTCTTTCCGATATAAAAAATGAACTTTTAAGTCCTCATGCCAGAGTGATGAATGACCTTCCGGAGGATATGAAAAGCTATATGAACTATATTTACAGCTTTTTAGCTTCTGAAGAAACGGGCATTATCAAGAGGGATAAGATTGATACGGGCTCAGAGGAATATCTTTTATGGAAGGAAGGCGCCATCAGTCTCAGGGATTATATCTACAGCGGTATATCCGGTAATTGGGTTGATACAACGAAGCTGGATTCTGAAAGCAAGTATTCCAATGCAGACGACAGCTTTGCACAGCTTGTTGACTATATTGGCGCTCATTTGGAAGAAGATGGAAAGTTTACCAAGCGTATGTTTCGCTATCTGATAAATGATGAGGTAATCAGAGGCAGCGAACTTTGTCTTGCGCTCTTTGATCAGGGGGTACTGGAGCCGGATTCCGGAGCGCAGGCGGCCCTGGCAGGAGGAGACAGCATTTATGCCTACAACTTTATCAAAAAGAAGATTTCCAATTTGGAGCTGACCCCTGCACAGCTGGCTCTGGACCCCTGCACAGCCGGAGCTGTTGTGACGGACGTACGCACCGGAGAGGTTCTGGCCCTTGTTTCTTATCCAAGCTATGACAATAACAAGATGTCCGGCAGCGTAGACGCGGCGTATTTTGCAAGGCTGCAGAACGATATGTCCAATCCTCTCTATAACAACGCCACCCAGGCCATTAAGGCTCCGGGATCGACCTTTAAGCCCATTACTGCGGTGGCTGCTCTGGAGGAGGGGGCAATATCCCTTACGGATACCATTGAGTGTACCGGCTCCTATGATCTGTCCAGCCCGCCGATTAACTGCTGGATCTTTCCGGGACGTCATGGGGTAGAGGATATTGTTACAGGAATCCAAAATTCCTGCAATGTTGTGTTTGCAGAGCTTGGCCACCGTTTAAGCCTCAGGGAGGACGGCAGCTATTCTCCTGAGAAGGGACTTGAAACGATCCGCAAATACGCATCCATGTTCGGACTGGACCATACCTCCGGTATTGAGCTGCCGGAAACAGAGCCGCATCTGACAACCGAGGACCCGGAGCGTTCCGCCATGGGACAGGGAACCAACTCATACAGCAATGTGCAGCTTTCCCGTTATATTTCTGCTGTGGCAAACAGGGGGACGGTCTTTGAACTGAGCCTTCTTGACAAGCTTACAGATTCAGACGGAAACCTGATCGAAGATTATACACCTGAGACCAGCTCTCAGATTGAGGCGAAGACCTCCACCTGGGATGCAGTTCAGTCCGGTATCCGCCGTGTTGTTACAGAGGGATCTGCCAAAAGCGTATTCGCAGGCTCTCATGTAGAGGTGGCGGGAAAGACGGGTACTGCACAGGAAGACCGGAGCCGGTCCAACCATGCCTTTTTCGTTTCCTTCGCTCCCTACGCCAATCCGGAGATCGCTGTAACGGTCAATATTCCCTATGGCTATGCGGGAACGAACGCAGCCTCTCTTGGAAAACAGATTTATGAATATTATTACGGTTATACAAGCTTTGAACAGATTGTGGGCTCAGGTGCTTTAAGTGCATCCAGTGAGTCCGCTGTAGACTGATGTCTATACAGGAAGAAGGTGATCATATGCAAAGCGGTATCGTTATAAAAAGCAGCCGGGCCGGCATGACTGTGCTGTTGGACCCAAATCTCCCTTTTGAGGAGCTTCTTACTGCCATTGCAAAAAAATTTAAAGACAGCGCCCGTTTCTGGGGAGCAGTTCAGATGACCCTTACGCTGGAAGGCCGCAGTCTGACGCCGGAGGAAGAGCTGGCTGTGGTAAATACCATCACGGAAAACTCCCAGATTGACGTGCTCTGCCTTCTGGATACGGATGCCAAACGGATCGAACGCTGTGAAAAGGCCCTGAATGAAAAACTTATGGAGCTGAGTGCCCAGACCGGTCAGTTTTACCGTGGAACACTTCGCAGGGGGGATACTTTGGAATCTGAGGCCAGTATCGTGGTGATCGGAGATGTAGAGCACGGAGCCAGAATTACAGCCAAAGGAAATGTGATTGTCCTGGGTGAGTTAAAAGGCTCTGTAACAGCGGGTGTTTCCGGCAATAATCAGGCAGTCGTCATGGCTTTCTCCATGGCTCCTTTCCAGATCCGCATCGGGAGCTGTCAGATTCCAACCAATGAAAAACACCGCCGGTTCGGCCGCGGGCCTATGATTGCCTGCGCCGAAGACGGTGAAATAACCTTTCGGTCCATAAAAGGCAGGTCTCTTTTTGGAGATATGGGCTGATATATGTAAAATTTTGCCGAACTGTATTAAATTTTTCTTGAATGGAAAAAAATACTGGTAAATTCACAAAATTTAATGTACAATAGATGGGTAAAGTTAATTTTTTCAGGAGGTCTATATGAGTGAAGTCATTGTGATTACTTCTGGAAAAGGCGGGGTAGGCAAGACGACTACTTCTGCCA
>CAUCBQ010000091.1 GCA_958441075.1 uncultured Clostridiaceae bacterium
ATGGGATGGACAGAGCACCGGCCATCAGAGTCCAGAAAAAAGCAGGCTTCTCTGTCTCCTGTCATCTTCAAATATGGCAGAATCAAGCCATCGGCCATCCTGAGTCCCACAGCTTCCTTCATCAGCTCCTCAAACCCTTTGCCCAGACCTTCAGACAGACGGCAGATATCATATGGGTCCAGAAGAATCGAGTCTCCCATGCCCTGACAGCAGGCAGAGCAGCCCTCACAGTCTCCGCAGTCTGCCTTTACCATATCCTCTGCTCCATAGAGCTTTCCGTCGGAAATTTCCGCCATATCTATCTTTCGTTCCATATATTTGTCCACTCCTTCTTTTTCAGGAATCGATGCGAAGCCCTGCCAAAGCAGCAGCAAAGGCATTATTTAACGGCTCCTTCTCCTCTTTCTTTTGCTGGTTCAGATAGCGGGCCACATCCTTTTTGGATACACCGGCGCCCTCCTTCTTCCTTCGCTCTTTAAAAGAGGAGAGTTTTTCCTTGTGTCCGCAGCTGCATACGAAAATCTGGCCCTCTCCTTTGCCACGCAGCTCCATTTTCTTATGGCATACCGGACAGCGGGCATTGGATGTACGGGAAATCGTTTCTCTGTGACCGCAGGCCCGGTCCTGGCAGACCAGCATCTGACTGTTTTTTCCTTTTACAGAAAGCATCCGTTTTCCGCAGACAGGGCATCTGGTATTTGTCAGGTTATCATGGCGGAACTGTCCTTCTCCCGTTTTGATCTGTCCCAGAAGTTCAGTACAGTATTCCCGGATCTCTTCCATAAATGTATCCCGCTTTAAATCTCCTTTGGCAATGGCTGAAAGCTTCATTTCCCAGTCGGCAGTAAGCTCCGGTTTTTTTAAGTCCTCCGGCACCAGCTCTAAAAGCTGTTTTGCCTTGGATGTGAGAAAAATATCCTTCCCCCGTTTTTCAAGCAGAAAGCTGGAAAACAGCTTTTCAATAATATCTGCCCGGGTGGCTACTGTGCCAAGTCCTCCTGTTTCTCCCAGAGTTTTTGCCATGGCCTTATCCTTTGACTCCATGTAGGCTGCCGGATTTTCCATGGCAGACAAAAGACTGGCCTCATTAAAGGGGGCCGGAGGCCGGGTCTTCCCCTCTGTCATGGTAAGGACTGCTCCCTTAAGGCTGTCCCCCTCCTTCAGCTTTAAAAGAATCTGACTGTCAGATCTGCCGTCTCCTTCCTCTTCATCCTCTTCTTCCTCCCAGGAGCAGGGCTGATCTTCCCCATAGGCTGCCTTCCATCCTGTCCGGATAACTGCGTTGGCTTTTGCCATAAAGCGTTCTCTGCCGATCCTGACGGTTACGGCTGTCTGCTCATATTCATACGGCGGGTAAAGCACTGCCAGAAAGCGGCGTACAACCAGATCATAAATCCGCCGCTCATCTACCGTCATATGCTCCAGCTGGACAAACTGCTCTGTGGGAATGATGGCATGGTGGTCAGAAACCTTTGAATTGTCCACAAAAGCCATCTTCTGAGGAAGAGGGGTATTAACCAGCACCCCTGCGATTTTACGGTATGACCCTACCGAACATGCCTTCAGACGTTCTTTTATCGTAGGGACAATGTCCTGGCTCAAATATCTGGAATCTGTTCTGGGATAGGTCAGGACCTTGTGGTTCTCATACAGTCGCTGCATGATGTTCAGGGTTTCCTTGGCTGTATAATTATACTGTTTATTTGCATCCCGCTGAAGTTCTGTCAGATCATATAAAAGAGGCGGCTGGATGCTTTTGGGACTCCTCCTGATCTGCTCTACTGTGGCAGTTTCATTTTTAAGAGAAGCTAAAATCTCCTCGATCCGCGTCCTGTCAAATGAACTGGCGCCTGATGTACCCGCATCCTGCCAGGTAAGAAAAAGCCCCTGGGCTCTGGCCTTAATTCCGTAATAGGGCTTTGGCACAAAGGCTTTGATCCGTTCCTCTCTGGCTGCGATCATAGCCAGTGTAGGGGTCTGAACCCGTCCGCAGGACAACTGTGCATTATATTTGCAGGTCAAAGCCCTGGTGCTGTTAATTCCAACCAGCCAGTCCGCTTCCGCCCTGCACAGAGCCGCATCACGAAGGGATTCATATTCTTTTCCGTCTTTTAAAGAGGAAAATCCCTCTCTGATGGCCTTATCTGTAACAGATGAAATCCAGAGACGCTTAATGGGCAGGCGGTTTCCTGCTTTTTCCAGAATCAGCCTGGCAACCAGCTCTCCTTCTCTTCCTGCATCTGTAGCAATAATCACCTGAGAAATATCCTTTCGGTGAAGCTGGGTCTTTACTGCCTGGTACTGCTTTCCTGTCTGCTTAATCACTTCCAGCTTAAAAGGATTGGGGATCATGGGCAGATCCTCCATTTTCCACTCCTTATAGCGCGGATCATAGTGTTCCGGATCTGCCAGCTCCACCAGATGACCCAGGCCCCAGGTCACTACATAATTTTCTCCCTCAATAGCTCCATTTATGTTTTTGCCGCATTTAAGTACCCGGGCGATATCACGGGCCACAGAAGGCTTCTCCGCAATCACCAGAGCTTTCATGATTCCATTCCTCTTAAAAATGTTTCAATATTATCCAGTACTTTTTTGCTTAAAAGACCAAATGCCTGTCTGGTGCGTCCTGCAGAAACTCCCGCGCAGACCACTCCGGGATGGCCCTTTAAAATTCCTTCCGTATCTCCCAGCGCTCCTGCGGTGTCACAGATAAAATAACCTCCCTCATGGTTCAGCCATTCTGCCAGCGCAGCTGCCTCATGGGCCGGTCCAATGGACGTATTGAACAGGAGCTTTCCTTTGCCCAGCGCTTCAAATTCCTCTCTGTGAAGCAGAATTACATTTTTATTCAGACAGGCAAATACCACCTGGCTCTCTGCCAGAAGCTCCTTTAATGGACGGTAGGTAAAGCCTTGGGCCTCCTTCTCCGGTTTGCGGGTACGGCTGAAATAGGAGATCTCAGCGCCCATAAACTGCAGAGCTTCTGCAATCATGGTTCCGGAGACTCCAAGGCCGATGATACCCGCCTTTAAGCCTGTGATTTCTGTTGGAATATCATAAAGCATGGGACGGTCGAAGCCGTGAAGGAAACGCACCAGCTCACTTAAAATAAATTCCACCACGCCCCGGTCTCCATAATCCCTAATTCCCAGCACGCGGATTCCCCGCTCTCTGGCGCACGCAATATCTACATTGGCGCTTTCCTCCGAATAGAGGCTGCAGCACATACCGATATAACGGATGGACGGGCAGGCCTCAATCACATTCCGACCGATACGGGTGGTATAGCTTACCAAAACTCCATCTGAATCACCGATACGGCGAATAATTTCCTCATCATTTTCAGGAATATCTCTGTATAATACCACTTCCTCTGCATAGGTGTGCAGCTTTTCCTCAGCCCAATCCTCCAGACTTACAGGTTCAATAGCAGTCAGCTTGCGAAACATTGTAATCTCCTTTCATATAACCCACTTTCGGATAATATCACTTTAATGATATGATTTATCAAAACACTACCGGCGACAGAATATTTCTCAGTACGGCTACGGTACTCCAGCCTGCAATTGCACTGGTACGGGAATAGATATCCACTACTGCCTCCACCTCATCCGGGCCGCCGATTCTGGCAGTAATTTTGTGGTCATCTCCTGCCATACCGGGAACGCTGGTGATATTTACTGTAGTTTCATCCGGCCCTGCTGTGGCAAGAGAAGAGGCTACTGCCACATTTACCTTGGTTGGAAGAAGGCTGATGGCCTCCTTTGCATTTCCGGAAAAAGCAGCCGCCTCTGTACTGTCTGTCATAAAGTGTTCCTTAAAGACCGGAGTTCCCATCAGAGAAGCCGGGCCCTTCCGGGTAGAAATCCCGGCTGTAAGATAACCGTCCAGACTGCCGATTTCAGAGGCAGACAGCCCCTCTTCCTTCATCTTCTGTACCATAGCCATAAGGGATGTGGTACGGAGCACATCAAAACCGCCTACAGCTCCGGAAGCCAGATAAATTCTGGAACCATGATCCGAAGCCCAGGTCTTTGCCTGCTCATAAAATTCCTGATCTGCAAATGCTCCAATAGAAAGAACTACCAGGCTGGCCCCCTGACAGAGAATCGTTTCCGCATAATCTCTGATAGATTTTACAGACGCTGCCTCTGCTACATAATCCGGCTTTGCCTCCATAAGCTCTTCGATAGAAGCACAGGCCCTGCAGCCTGCTTTTGCAGCCAGCGCCTCTGTCTTTTCTCTGGTTCGTCCCAGAATACCCGTAAGCTCATAGCCCTCCAGAAGTCCCATGTTATAAGCCTCTGCTATAATACCTGCCAGGTATCCGTTTCCCAGTATTGCCAGTTTCTTTTTTGTCTGATTCATCTTAAATTCCCTCTTTTCCTTTTATGATTCTCCAATCACCTGAACTGTGCTTCCTACGCCGCCGCCTCTGCGGTTTTTGGTGACAATAATTTTACGGCTGATTCTTTCTTTCAATTCAGATACATGGGAAATGATTCCCACCATACGCTGTCCCTCTGACAGGCTGTGAAGGGCTTTCATCGCCTGATTTAAGGATTCTTCGTCCAGAGAACCAAAGCCCTCATCTACGAACATGGCATCCAGACGGATTCCTCCCGCATAAGACTGTATCTCGTCTGCCAGTCCCAGAGCCAGAGACAGGGAGGCTTCAAAGGTTTCTCCTCCGGACAGTGTTTTTACGCTGCGTTCACTTCCATTATAATGGTCAATGACATTTAATTCCAGCCCCGCCTTTTCTTTTTTATTTTCTCCTGCCTCCTGGCGCTTCAGCTCATACTGACCGCCGCTCATAGTCATAAGGCGAAGATTGGCCCTGCGCAGAATCCGGTCAAAAAAGGCCATCTGGACATATGTTTCAAATTCAATTTTGGGCCTTCCGCTTAAAGTTCCCCCCGCTGTATCTGCCAGCGCCTTCATCCACACATACTCCCGTTCTGCTGTCTCCATCTTTGCCTGACGGCCCCTGACTGCATCATAAATACGGCGGTTATTCTCTCCTGCAGCATACTGGCTGTTCCGTTCTGCGGCTTTCCTCTCTTTTTTTTCAGAAAGACCGGTTTTACAGGCCAGAATTTCATCCTCGGAAAGAGCAGCTGTGTCCTCATTCTGCTTTCTGAGGGCAGAGACCGCAGACTGCAGGGCAGTAAGCCTTGTATGGCATTCTTTAAAAGCCTCTGACGCCTGTATATAAGCCTGCTCCAATCCGGACTTTTCCTGACGCCAGCCTTCTATTCCGGCAAGAAGATTCTCCTTATCCCATCCTTTCAGCTCTTCTCTCTTCACTTTTTCCTGCTCTGCCAGAGAATCAATTCTGGCTGTCAGGGAAGCGTATTCTGCTGTCAGGGAACTGAGCCTCTCTCTCCAGGCTAAAAGAGCTCTCTCCTTCTCCGGAAGAAGCTGCCTCAGAGAGAAAAGCTCTTTCACCAGAGCCTGGTTTAAGCATATTCTCTCTTCCAGTTCCTTCAGTTCTTCCTCCAGGCCATTCAGCGTCTGTTTCAGCGACCGTGACAGGGAAGCTTCCTCTTCTTCCCCTCCCAAAATCATCCGGATATCCTTTAACGCCTGCTCTCTCTGAGTCCGTATAACCTCCAGACGGCGCAGACGGTTCTGGTACTGTTCCTGTCCTTCCCGCCACTTCTGCTCTGCCTGCTCCTGAATGATCCCAAGCTTTTTTCTCAGTATAATATCCTCTGAAATCCGGGCTGTCTGACCTGACAGTTCACGAAGCCGAAGCTCCAGCGCATCATATGCCTGATCCGGGCTCAGATCCGGATTCTCTGTCTGAATACCTGAAAGAACCCGCTCACCAAGCTCTGCACACACCTGTCTTCCATGCTCCGCAGATGCACAAAGCTGCCTGACCCGGTCCTCAAGCTTCCCAAGCTGTGCTTTCTTTCGGTCCAGCTCTGTTTTTTCAGGGACCTTTTCAGGAATTACAGCCGGGTCCGGATGGTGAAGGGAACCGCAGACCGGACATTTTTCGTTTTCTTTTAAATGGCTTGCCAGAAGGCCGGCCTGGGCGTCAAAAAAGAGCTGTTCCAGCTGGTCATACTCCTGTCTGGCCCTGGATTTCTCCATGCTGGACAGGCGATACTGCTCCTGGACTGCTGAAAGCTCCTCCATTTTTACCTTCCAGCGGCTGCAGGCCTCCTCCAGCTGCCTTAATCCCTTTGATTCTTCTGTTTTTTTCACCAGAAGGGCATCCCGGTCCATAAGGCTGTTTATCTGTTCCTTTCTGTGTTCCAGCTCCCTTTCCTGATTTTTCAAGGATTCCTGTTCCAGCAATATTGCCGCCTGTTCCTGTTTTTCTTCCTCTGAAAGCCGAAAATAAAGCCTGCCCGCTTCTGTCAGTTCCTTTTTCCTGACAGCTTTTTTTTCCTTTTCATAAACAAGCTGTTCCCTCTTTGCTTCCACTGCCGAAAGCTCGTCCTGTCTGCTTTTTCCTTTCTGCAGCTCTGCTTCCAGAAGGCTTTCCTGCTTCCTGCAAATCCCGCTTTCTTCCCGGATTTTCTGCAGCTTCATTTTCTGTTTTTCAAGCTCTTCATCCAGCCGGGTAAGTTCCTTAAACTGCTCTAACTGTTCCCTTCCCTTTCGTATCTGTTCATCAAGAACAGGACACAAAGCCGCTCTGGTTTCAGCCTCTGCAAGCTGTCTGGCCCGATCATCCAGAACCGGAAGCAGCGCTTTTTCTTCTTTTTCCTTAAGCGCCAGTTCCTGTGCCAGCCTTCGCCCCTGCCTTGCCTTTCCAAGAAGCTGATCCTGTGCCTGAATCTGACTCTCCAGCTCCCCCAGCTCTTCATCCAACTGAAGCAGACGGCTCTGGTCCACATAAAGCAGCTGTGTCAGCAGCTCCATTCCTCTGACCGCTTTTCCGTCAAAATGCTCCTTTTTCAGCGCTTTAAATTCCAGATCAATTTCCGGTACATAGCTGCACTGCACCCCGTCCAGATACTGGCTGATGCTGCGGCGCAGCTCATCGTAGTCCTTCCACCGCTCCTTTACTGCAGCCTTCAGGCGGTTTTGAAACTCCTGATAAGGATCTGTATGAAAAATCCTCCTGAAAATATCAGCACGTTCAGCGGTTCCCGCAAGGAGGAGCTTTTGAAAATCCCCCTGGGCAATCATTGCAATCTGAGTAAACTGACGGTAATCCAATCCCAAAAGCTCCGTTACAGCCTTCGTAACCTCCTTTGTCTTTGCAATAGGCGGACGACCGTCAAAAAAGGTAAGCTCCGCATCGCTTTTTTGAACCGTAAAGCCGGTTCCGCGTCCCTTGGGACGCAGATATTCCGGATTGCGCCGGATGCGGTATCTCTTTTCCCGGCATGAAAAAGTCAGTTCAACAAAGGTAGGCGTCTGTTCCGAAGCATATTTGCTGCGAAGCATTCCCGCTTCCCTGGCTTCTCCGCTGGCCTCCCCATACAAAGCAAATGAAATTGCATCAAAAATCGTGGTTTTTCCCGCTCCCGTATCTCCGGTAACAAGAAACAGGCCCCGGTCTCCCAGCGCCTCAAAATCAATCTCTGTTTTCTCCGCATAAGGCCCAAAGGCACTTATAATCAGCTTTTCTGGCTTCATTTTATTCCCTTATCTCTTCCAAAATGTTTCGGACAAAGGCTTCCTGCTCCGAACTCATAGGCTGGCTGTTCTGTTTTTCATAAAACCGTGAAAACAGTTCCAGATCCGATACCTGCCCCTCTTCTTTTTCTTCCTCCAGCCCGTTCGTTCCTCTGGTGCGGCGGTTGTCATATTCCAGGCGCATGATATTGGGATAAATGGTCCGCAGCTTCTGGAGGCCGTCCGGTATATCCTCCTCGTCTGTAAGCGTAATCTGAATATAGTCCTCCCGGTTGGTTCCCTCATAGAAGGATCTGTTCGTTACCTCCATATAGGTTCCCCGGAGCTTTCTCATATCGCGGAGGGGTTTAAGGGGAAGAGTCCGGATCTGCACATTTCCCTTTTCAAAAAGCTCTGCCACAGTAATTGATTTTTCCTGAGAGGCCTCGGAAAAAGAATATTTAAGAGGAGTACCGCAGTAACGCACCTCCCTGCGCCCCACACTCTGAGGGCTGTGGATATGCCCCAGAGCAACATAGTCAAAATCATCAAAGAGGGCGGCGTCTCCGTTGTCCAGACCGCCTACCGTCACTTCCTCCGAATCGCAGCTCATGGCCCCTGTGATAAACTGATGGGCCGCCAGCACATTTCTCCCATTTTCCAAAAGTTCCATGTGATCCACTGCTGCCCTGAGGGCCGTCTGATAGTCTG
>CAUCBQ010000092.1 GCA_958441075.1 uncultured Clostridiaceae bacterium
TTTTATGGGCTGATTTATTCGTGTTTTTGTCAGCTGACGGGTTGTTTTGAGTCATATCAGTACCTCCTGACTATATGAAAATGTGTTCTTTTCACAGTATAGCCATTTGAACGTTTTTTATGTGGACAGGGGGAAAACGAAGTGGAAACAGGTGGAAGACAGGGAAAAATGTTTATGTAAGCGTAAGCAAAATGTAAAAAAACATGGAATATTTTATGATATATTAAAAGCAGAACTTCATGAGGAGGTGTATTATATGATGGATTATTTTTTCATGGGCGGCGGATTTACCGTTCTGTTTACGATGACATTTGTGCTTATTTTCGGTATGATTCTGATTACGCTTATACGGGGGATTTCGGAATGGGGGAAGAATAACAGATCACCAAGGCTGGATGTATCGGCAACGGTTATGTCCAAACGAACCCATACCCACAGAAACCAGAATCATGGAAGCTCTTCCAGTTATTATGTTACATTTCAAGTGGAGAGCGGTGACCGGATGGAGCTCAGGATGAGCGGAAGGGAGTATGGGCTTTTGGCAGAGGGAGATAAGGGAAAGCTTCATTTTCAGGGCACACGGTATCTGGGATTTGACCGTACATGGTAAGGAGGGGAGAAATTGAGTGGGAAAAGGCTCATTATAACGAAGAAAAATTCCAGACGATGGGCCGCTGTTCTCTGCGGTTTGATTTCTCTGCTTCTTATGGCAAGAATTTATGGGGCTGAGTTTTGCTTTTCCAATACGGAAAAGGGAAGATTGGAAGCAGTTAAAGGGTATGCAGTTGAGGGAGAAGGGGGAAACCGCAGCACCTATGGAATATCCCATGATACGCCGGTGAGGGCGGCAGCTTTTGCGGAAAGGGAAGGCTGGCTGTATGTCTTTTATACAGCAGACAATGAGGAAAATACGCATGGTATTTTGACATTGGAAAAGGGGATAAATGGAAAATTCAGGCCGGTTCGTTCTCAGGAGGGGCCATTTCCCTATTATGCCGGTATTTGGGCTACATGGCTGAGTCTGGGAGAGAAAGGACAGGAAGCGCTGGCTCTGGCAGGAGAAAACTGTGAGGATATAAAAGGGGTAAGACTTGATTTTTCGCCGGAGCAGCAGGAGGGCATGGAGCAGAACGCCGGAGTGACGGAACATGTATATCCCATTGACACGCCTGATTTTTTATGGATTTTGGATGGGAAAGCTTTGTGGGGTGACAGGAAAATTCCTCCGGTTTTTGAAAAAGACGTCCGTTTTCTGGATGAAAACGGGAATGATGTAACAGAAAAGTACAGGGACGAGAAGGTAACAGGCGGCTGGGGGAGCGGAAAGGGAAGTGCAGAGCTTTGGGCTGTCTATGCAGCAGTGGCATTGATTGGCTTTGTGGGTATTGTTCTGGTGCAGTATTTTCTCTGGGAGGAGAAAGAAGAGACATCTTAAGGGAAATTTTATACTTCTGCTCCTTGATTTATGGATGGACTGCCACTATAATAGAAAAGAATGGGTTTTGGCACATTTTATGCGTGTGAAGGCAGCCTGTTCAGAGGGAGAAATAGCACAGTATGGATAATAACAAGAAGCAAAACCAGAATATGAACAGCAACTGGCAGACCATCGCCATGCTGGTGGTGGCTGCTCTGCTGACGATTATGATCGTGAGTTGGATGAATTCCGCAGTGGAATCCAGACAGCGCAAGGAACTGTCATACAATGAATTTGTACAGATGGTGGAAGACGGCAAGGTGGAATCCATCCGGGTAGAAAATTCTGTCATTGACGTAAAGCCCAAAGCAGAGGCGACTGAATATTCCCAGCAGATGAAATATTATGTAGTCCGTCTGGAGGGAGACTATCAGTTTGTAGAGCGTATCCTGGATAACAATGTTGTGACCAACCGGGAGAATGCCAGCGCAAATGCGCTGCTTGTCGCGCTGCTCAACTACGCAGTGCCGTTCCTTCTGCTTCTGTTCCTTATGAACTTCACTATGAGGCGTATGGGCGGAGGCGGCATCATGGGCGTTGGCAAGAGCAATGCCAAAATGTATGTCCAGAAGGAAACAGGAATTACCTTTAAGGATGTGGCCGGTGAGGATGAAGCAAAGGAATCTCTGACAGAGATTGTGGATTTCCTTCATAATCCTGCCAAGTATACGAAGATCGGAGCAAAGCTTCCCAAGGGAGCGCTGTTAGTAGGCCCTCCGGGAACAGGCAAGACCCTTCTTGCCAAGGCGGTAGCCGGTGAGGCTCATGTACCTTTCTATTCTCTTTCCGGTTCTGATTTCGTGGAAATGTTTGTGGGTGTAGGCGCATCCCGTGTACGGGATCTGTTTAAGAACGCTACAGAGAATGCACCCTGTATCATTTTCATAGATGAGATTGATGCCATCGGACGCAGCCGTGACAGCCGTATGGGTGGAAATGATGAGAGAGAGCAGACCTTAAACCAGCTCCTTTCTGAAATGGATGGTTTTGATTCCACCAAGGGACTTCTGGTTCTGGGTGCAACCAACCGCCCGGAGATACTTGATCCCGCCCTTCTTCGTCCCGGACGTTTTGACCGCCGGGTTGTAGTAGATAAACCGGATCTGAATGGAAGAATCAATATTTTAAAGGTACATTCCAAGGAAGTCCTTTTAGATGAAACGGTTGACTTTAAGGAAATTGCCCTGGCTACTTCAGGAGCGGTTGGTGCAGATCTTGCCAATATGATGAATGAGGCGGCTATTAATGCAGTTAAAAACGGCAGAAGCGCTGTTTCACAGAAGGATCTGTTTGAGGCGGTAGAGGTAGTTCTTGTAGGCAAGGAAAAGAAAGACCGGATTATGAGTAAGGAGGAGCGACGGATTGTATCCTATCATGAGGTAGGACACGCTTTGGTCAGCGCTCTGCAGAAGCACTCTGAGCCGGTGCAGAAGATCACCATTGTTCCAAGAACCATGGGAGCGTTGGGCTATGTAATGAATGTACCGGAGGAAGAGAAGTTCTTAAACACAAAGAAGGAGCTGGAGGCCCGTCTGGTAGAGCTTATGGGCGGCCGTGCAGCGGAGGAAATCGTGTTTGATACGGTTACTACCGGTGCTTCCAATGATATTCAGCAGGCTACCAATCTGGCGAGAGCCATGGTAACTCAGTATGGCATGTCTGAGAAATTCGGTCTCATGGCTCTGGAGAGCCAGGAAAATCAGTATCTGACCGGCCGTGCCGTATTGAACTGCGGCGATGCCACAGCAGCTGAGATTGACAGGGAAGTTATGAAGGTCTTAAAGGATGCCTATGAGGCAGCCAAGAACCTGCTTAACGATAACCGTGATGTTATGGATCAGATTGCGGACTTCCTGATTGAGAAGGAGACTATTACAGGAAAAGAGTTCATGAAGATATTCCGTAAGGTAAAGGGAATCCCGGAGCCTGAGGAAAAGCCGGAGGAGGAAAGCGTGCTGCCGGATACGGAGCATCTGAAGGAATCGGAGGGTGCGAATGAATCTGCGTCTCAGGGAGAGGAAGCCGGAAAGAAGACAGAGACGGAGGCTGAAGGAGAGCAGAAGGCTGAGTCGGAAACGGTGTCTGAGCCGGAGGTCGTGGCAGGAACAAACGCCGAGCCGGAGAAGAAGGAAGGACAGGCAGAGGATGCCATGTCCCAGGAATAAAAGCTGAATATGTGATGGGATAAAGATCACTGAAAGGAAAAAGCTGCCTCAGAGCCTCCCTCCAGAGTGGGGAAGGTTTTAGGGACAGCTTTTTAATTTTCCTTTGCATATTCCCCATCCCATAAACATGACCGTTTACTTCTGCCGTTGATTTTAGTATAATAATTTTAAGAAGAATTATCAGAAAATACTAATCAAAGGAGGGAAATTTATGGACAACCGTTATGTGAAAATCTTTGCAGCCGGAAGCAGTGCGCCCCTTAAGGCTACACCGGGCCATTTTGCTACCAATCATGCCCATATCAACTATTATCTGGACATGACTACGATGAAGACCCGGTTAAACGAGGCGCAGGATGTAGCGCGGACATTGGCAGGGATGTTTCCTTATGACAGGGCAGTGGACACGATTTTATGTCTGGAAGGCAGTCAGGTCATCGGAGCATTTCTGGCAGAGGAGCTGACCCGGGCGGGAGTGTGTTCTACCAATGCCCACAAGACGATTTATATTGTAACACCGGAGTTTAACAGCAACAGCCAGATGGTATTTAAGGAAAATATCCTTCCTGCCATCCGGGGGAAGAATATCCTTCTGCTGACGGCGGCAGTTACTACGGGACTGACATTAAACAAGGGGATTGAGGCAGTACGGTATTATGGAGGGAAGCTCCAGGGAATCACAGCCATTTTCAGTGACATAGACAGCATAAACGATTATCCGATTACTTCAATGTACAGTCAGAGGGATGTGACAGATTATATTTATTATGATTACCGTACCTGCCCTTTGTGTGCCAAAGGGCAGAAATTGGATGCGCTGGTAAATGCCTACGGATATACGTCTCTGGATTAGAACGTTTCTTTTTGAAATTCCTTTGGAAGCTGGTCATAGCGCCGTTTGTAGGCACGCAAAAAGGTAGAGTAGTTTTGAAATCCGCATTGATAACAGGCTGTAGTGGCATTTGTGCCTGAAGCCAGCAGCTCTCTTGCACGGGCCAGCCGTTTTTCTGTGATATAGCTTCCGATAGTAAAGCCGGTTTCTTCCTTAAAAACACGCATCATATGATAGGGGCTCAGGCTGCATACAGAGGAAAGAGCGGGAATGGAAAGGTCTTCAGCCAGGTGGCTGTTGATATGAGCCATAAGTCCGGATATCCGATAGTCCAGAGAACTGGTGGTGAGATAGGGGCCGGAGGAGGAGAGACAGGCTCTGTTGAGCAAAATGAGAAATTCAAGGCATAAAAGCCGTGATAAAAGGGGGGCTGCAAAGTCTCCCTTTTTTCCGGAAGCCTCATTTTCAAGCTGTTTTAAAAGAGCGGTCAGAGGACGGCGTTCTTCAGCTGTAAAGCGCAGAACCTGAGAGTGGCGGTAGCTGGCTGTGTTAAAACAAAGAGCCAGATCGCCTTCTGTATTTTTGTGCGCCTCCAGAAAGGCGGGTGAGAGGTACAGGATCAGGCGTTCATAAGGAACGGCAGGGTCGGGTTCGGGCCGGTGAATCTGTCCCCGGTCCACCAGCACCATATCCCAGGGTTCCAGCTTGTAGGAGCGGCCTTCTATAGAATAGGAAACTGTTCCGCTCAGCAGAACCAGTATTTTTAAAAAATCGTGATGGTGGTATTCATAAGGTCCTTTTCCGGAATCCTTAAGATGAAAGAAGCGAAAGTCCTCCTTTAGATAGCCCTGAAGCCGGGAATAACCAGGGGAGGGCTGAGGCGGGAAGGTCACTGTTTTTATCCTCCTTTTGGCATATGTAAGTATTTCTTTTAATATAGCATTATTTGCAATATAAAACAGCATAAAATTAATATTATTATAAAATAATGCCTGATAAAATAGAATTATAACATGAATCCGGCAAAGCCGCAAAAAAAGCATCTGCGGGGAAAGAGAGCAAGCTATGAGACTGACCATTGAAAAATATCACGGACTTGGAAATGACTATCTGGTATATGATCCCAATAAAAACAAACTGGCCCTGACCCCTTCACGGGTTCAGCTTTTATGCAACCGAAATTTCGGTGTGGGAGCTGACGGAGTTTTAGAGGGACCGGTGATAGAGGATGACAGGATTTCCATGGTGATCTGGAATTCGGATGGAAGCCGGACAGAAAACAGCGGAAACGGCGTCCGCATTTTTGCCAAATATTTAAAGGATGCAGGCTATGTACAGAAAAAGGATTTTACCATCCATTCAGAAGGGGGAGAGATTGATATCCACTATCTGAACGAAGAGGGAACAAGGTTAAAGGCTTCCATGGGAAAGGCTTCCTTTTGGAGTGATGAGGTTCCGGTAACAGGGCCGAGGAGAGAGATTATCAATGAAACCATGGTCTTTGGACGGATTCCCTATCCTGTTACCTGCTTATCAGTGGGAAACCCCCATCTGGTGATTCTTATGGATGAGATTTCAAAGGAGCTGGTATGCCGGATTGGCAGGTATTCGGAGAATGCCAGACAGTTCCCGGAAAAGATTAACACACAGATTATGAAGGTATTAGACAGGACCCATATTCAGACGGAGGTGTATGAGAGGGGTGCAGGCTATACTCTGGCTTCAGGAAGCGGCTGCTGTGCTGCGGCTGCGGCAGCTTACCGTCTGGGACTTACGGACCCGAAAATGATCGTCCAGATGCCGGGAGGAACTCTGGAGCTTGAGATCCGGGAGGATGGAAATGTGCTGATGACCGGGGATGTGGGGTATGTAGGAAGTATAAAACTGGGAAATCATTTTACAGAGCAGCTTAGGGCGCTTGACAAATAAAAAAACTGCGTTTATAGTTTTTTACAGATACAGGCAAGGAGGGCGGGGTATCGCATCAGATCCCCGCCCTGATACATTTTACAGGGATTGGAGACGGCCTTTGCCGTATCCCTGGGAGAGGATGGTTGAACCATGGGTAAATACAGCAGAGAGGATATTATCCGGATCGTTCGGGAGGAGGATGTGGAATTTATCTGCCTGCAGTTTACGGATCTGTTTGGAATGATGAAGGCTGTGACTGTTACAGCCGGACAGCTGGAAAAGGCATTGGACAACCGGTGTATGTTTGACGGTTCTGCCACCCAGGGCTTTGTAAGGCTTCAGGAGTCAGATATGTATCTTTATCCGGACCCGGATACGTTTGAAATATTTCCCTGGCAGTCCAGACAGGGAAAGGCGGCAAGGCTGATCTGCGATGTGTATGAGCCTGACGGCACGCCCTTTCAGGGAGATCCCCGCTATGTACTCAGGCGGGCCGTTAAGCGGGCTGCCGATATGGGCTATGTGATGGAGGTAAGGCCGGAATGTGAGTTTTTCCTTTTTCATTCTGATGAGGAAGGAAGACCTACCACACAGACTCATGAGAGAGCAGGGTATTTCGATATCTCTCCCATTGATCTGGGGGAGAATGTGCGCAGGGATATTGTGACAAACCTGGAGGAGATGGATTTTCAGGTGGAGGCCAGCCATCATGAGATTGCCCCGGGCCAGCATGAAATTGATCTGGGCCCTATGGAAGCTTTAAAGGCGGCAGATCAGCTCCTTACCTTTAAAATGACAGCCAAAGCCATTGCAAAGAGCCACGGACTTCATGCCACCTTTATGCCAAAGCCCAGAGAAGGAGTCAATGGTTCAGGGATGCACCTTGTTCTGGCCCTGCGGGACTCTTTGGGAAGAAACCTGTTTGCGGACCCGGAAGATTCTCTGGGCCTGAGCCTTACGGCCCGCCGTTTTATGGCAGGAATTTTAAATCATATGAAGGAAATGACGCTTCTTACCAACCCTACGGTCAATTCCTACAAGCGTCTGATTCCCGGATATGACGCGCCGGTATACATTGCCTGGTCTCATTTAAGTAGCAGAAACTGTCTGATCCGTATTCCATCTCCGGGAGGAGAGGGAATTGAGCTGCGCTGTCCGGATGGGGCCATGAATCCCTATCTGGCTCTGGCAGCCTGCCTTCAGGCGGGGATGGAAGGCATTGAAAAAGAGATGGAGCTTCTTCCCTGCGTAAAAGGCCATATGTCTGCTTTAGATCAGGAAGAGCTTAAAAACTGCGGCATTGACCGGATTCCGGAAACTCTGGGGGATGCCATTGAGGCATATGCAGGCAATCTTTTTATAAAAAATGTGCTGGGTGAACAGATTTATATCAAGTATCTGGAGGCCAAGGAGGAGGAGTGGCGGGAATTTGCCATTCAGGTGACGGATTGGGAGATCGGTCAGTACCTGTATAAATATTAGTACGCTGTCTGGCAGTAGGAGGTGGGAAGGATGGCAAATATAATAGCCGCATTTTCAAAGCCTGAAGATGCCAGAAATATTCGGGCTATACTCAGACGCAACGGGTATGAAGCTGCCTTTGTGTGCACCTCCGGAGCCCAGGTTCTGGCAGCGGCAGAGGACTTAAACGGTGGGATCGTGGTCTGCGGTTTCCGCTTTGAGGATATGGTCTGTCAGGAACTGCGCCGCCTGCTT
>CAUCBQ010000093.1 GCA_958441075.1 uncultured Clostridiaceae bacterium
TGTCTTCGATGAGTTTCTGCATAGCCCCTATGTCTGTGGATTCCATTTTTTTATCCGCAGGCTTTTAATGGGTGATTCATCTTTAAATGCCCCTGACTGGGTGTATCATTCTATGGAAAGACGAAATGGCTGTCTGCTTCTGAATCGGAAGGTGCTGACAGAAAGCCTTTTTGAAGCCTGTCCCGGCCGGATTCTGGTTACAGATGAAATCGGACTTGGTATTGTTCCGTTGGACCCCTTTGAGAGGGAGTACAGAGAGGAAACAGGGAGGATCTGCTGTCTTCTGGCTTCTGAGTCAGAACAGGTGTGGCGTGTTGTCTGCGGCCTGGGGCAGAGGCTTAAATAAAGATTAACAGAAAAGAGGAAATTTGAAAAATGAGTCTGCTCCACGTATGGAAATTTCACAGTCTGGCTCTTCTTGCAGGCTGTATTCTGGACTGGATTATGGGAGATCCTTATTGGCTGTTTCATCCGGTGCGCTTTATGGGACGTATGATAAATACCCTTGAAAAAATACTTAGACGCTGTCTTTACGAACGCCCTCTGTCTGCCGGAGTGCTGCTTGCAGGCTTTATGTGCCTGTTTTGGACAGGGGTTCCGATGCTTGGTCTTTTTGGGATTTACAGGGTTCTTTCGGCTTCCGGTATTCAGAGTTTTGTGGTTTACAGCTGCATGTTTGTACTGGAAAGCTTCTTCTGCGGTCAGCTTTTGGCGGCCCGGAGCCTGCAGACAGAGAGCATGAAGGTCTGCTCTGCCTTAAAGGAAGGGGATACAGAAAAAGCCAGACAGGCAGTGTCCATGATCGTTGGGAGGGATACGGCGGTTCTTGACCGGGACGGCATTGCCAGAGCGGCGGTGGAGACAGTGGCGGAAAATACCTCTGACGGAGTGATTGCCCCCTTCCTTTTTATGGCGTTTTTCGGCCCTGTGGGCGGATTTTTCTATAAGGCAGTCAATACCATGGATTCTATGGTGGGATATAAAAATGAGACGTATCTTCTTTTTGGAAGAGCGGCTGCAAGGCTGGATGACCTTGTGAACTGGCTTCCGGCCCGCATTTCCGGGGTTCTTCTTTCTGCTTCTGCCCTGCTTCTTCCGGGAATGGATGGAAAAAATGCCTGGAAAATATTCAAAAGAGACCGTTTTAACCATGCCAGTCCCAATTCTGCCCAGGGAGAGGCGGCCTGTGCCGGGGCTCTTCACCTGCGTCTGGCAGGAGATGCCTGGTATTTTGGAACCCTGTACAAAAAACCATATATCGGTGATGATGACCGTCCTGTCCGTCCGGAGGATATTGAAGGGGTCTGCCGTCTTATGTATGGAGCACAGGGGCTTTTGATGGCGGGCCTTGTGGTATTATTTCTTTTATTGTAGGAGAGATTATGGAAATTCCCTATACTCATGGGGGCGATGTCTACAGCCGCCCCATAAAAATGGATTATTCTGCAAATATTAACCCTCTGGGTCTTCCTGAGGGAGTAAAAAGAGAGCTGTTTCAGTGCGTGGAGGAAAATGTGTGCTGCATTTATCCGGACAGCGCCTGCCGCGATTTAAAAAGAGCCCTGTCAGAAACACATCATGTGCCAAAAGAGTGGATCTGCTGCGGAAACGGAGCTGCGGATCTGATTTTTGCCCTGGCGGCTGCCTTAAAGCCTCTGCGGGCTCTGCTTCCGGCTCCCTCCTTTATGGAATACAGTCAGGCCCTCAGTCTGTGGGGCTGCGATACAGACTTATTTGTACTGAAAGAAAAGGAAGGTTTTCAGCTGGATTCTCTCCGGTTAAGGGAACAGCTTCTTCTGGCTTATGCAGCAGGAAGGCCCTATAACATCCTCTTTCTGTGCAATCCAAATAATCCTACCGGATTTCCCCTTAAAAAAGAGACAGTGGAAGAAATCGGAGCTGTGTGCAAAAAAACAGGCACCTGGCTGGTGGCGGATGAATGCTTCTGTGATTTTCTGGATGAGCCGCAGGAGCATTCGGTGATCCCCCGGTTAAAGGATCTGGATCATGTAATTGTCTTAAAGGCGTTTACAAAGATATATGCTATGGCCGGGCTGCGGCTGGGCTACAGCCTTTGTGCAGATCAGGAGCTGAACCGCAGGATGGAAGAGGTACGTCAGCCCTGGTCTGTTTCCGGGCCGGCTCAGAGGGCCGGGATTGCGGCTCTTAAAGCGGAGAATTATCTGGAGGCCACAAAAAGACTCATAGGACCGGAGCGGGAACGTATGAAGGGAAGGCTTTCAGAGCTTGGCTTTCAGGTTTATCCTTCGCAGGCCAATTACATTTTTTTCAGAGATCCTGTATGGGAAGAAGGAAGGCTTCTTTATGAGCGGCTTTTAAGCAGGGGAATACTGATCAGAAGCTGCGGCAATTATCCAGGGCTTGATGGCTCCTATTACAGGATCTGTGTAAAGACACAGGAGGAAAATGACCGTTTTCTGGAGTATCTTACAGAGGCGGCGGGAAAATAAATCATCCCAGAATACGCCATAAGGAGGAAGAAGAATGGCACGATGCATCATGATACAGGGAACTATGTCCAATGCGGGGAAAAGCCTTTTGGCTGCCGGTCTGTGCCGGATTTTTGCCCAGGACGGCTACCGGGTTGCTCCTTTTAAATCTCAAAATATGGCTCTTAATTCCTATATCACAGCAGATGGCCTGGAAATGGGACGGGCCCAGGCAGTTCAGGCAGAGGCAGCCGGGACAGAACCCAGGGCGGATATGAATCCTATTCTTTTAAAACCCACTACGGACATAGGCTCTCAGGTGATTGTAAACGGCATTTCCAGGGGAAATATGCGTGCAAGGGATTATTTTGCCTATAAAAAGGAGCTGATTCCTGAGATTCTGGCTGCATACCACAGTCTGTGTGAAGATTATGATATCATTGTGATAGAGGGGGCAGGAAGCCCGGCAGAAATTAATTTAAAAAGGGACGATATTGTAAATATGGGGCTGGCAGCCATGGTGGATGCCCCGGTGCTTTTGACCGGAGATATTGACCGGGGCGGCGTATTTGCACAGCTTTACGGAACCGTAGCTCTTTTGGAAAAGGAAGAAAGGGAGCGGATCTGCGGCCTGATTGTAAATAAGTTCAGAGGTGATCCGTCTATCTTAGAGCCTGGGCTGCGTCAGCTGGAGGAGCTTTGCGGCATTCCCGTAGCTGGAGTGGTTCCCTATATGGATGTGGATATTGAGGATGAGGACAGCTTAAGTGAAAAGCTTGGTCAGAAGGAAAAGGGGCTGGTGGATCTGGCTGTGATTCGTTTCCCTAAAATTTCCAATTTTACAGATATGGATGTATTTACACGGATTTCCGGCGTAACAGTGCGGTATGTGACAAAGGCGGCAGAGCTTGGTACACCGGATCTGGTGATTCTTCCGGGAACGAAAAATACCATAAGCGATCTTTTGTGGATGCGCCAGAATGGTCTGGAAGGAGCGGTTCTCAAGCTGGCCGGACGTCAGGTGCCTGTATGGGGAATCTGCGGAGGATACCAGATGATGGGAGAAGAGATAATTGACGAGGAAGGAGCGGAGTCCGGAGAATGCCGCCGGATTCGCGCCATGGGGCTTCTGCCCCTGAGAACCGTTTTTGAGAGAGAAAAAATCCGCACCAGGTCAGAAGGATCTCTGGCAGAGCTGGACGGCGTGTTTGAAGCTCTGTCCGGCAAATGCATTTCCGGTTATGAGATTCACATGGGCCGTACACAAATTACCTGCCCGGAGGGGCCTGCGGGAACTGCGAGGCTGGTTCCGGGAAGAAAAGAGCCTGAGATCTGCCGCCCTGCGTGCTATCTTTTTAAAGGAGATACAAAGCAGGCGCAGCCGGATGGCTGGAACAGAGGAAACTGCTGCGGAGCTTATGTACATGGCATATTTGATGCTCCGGGCGTGGCAGATGCTCTGGTAAAGAGTCTGGCTGAGAAAAAGGGCGTAAAACTGGAAGCGGATCTGACAGAGGAGTACAGCGCCTACCGGAACCGCCAATATGACAGGCTGGCAGAGGAATTGAGAAAGGCTTTAAACATGAAGCAGATCTATGAAATATTGGGGCTTGAAGGGCCTGAAGGGAGTGATCGATTTGATATGTAAAAAAGATGCGGAAAATCATTTGAATACAGAGAATATCCGGCTGGAGCAGGTGCTCCCGGCTGAGATTGAAAGCAGAAGCTTTGAAATTATTAAAGATGAGCTGGCTGCCATGGGAAAGGTTCTGGACCCGGTGCAGGACCCTCTGATCCGCCGGGCCATACATACCACAGCTGATTTTGACTATGCGGACAATCTGGTATTTTCAGAGGGAGCTGTGGAAGCCGGGCTGAATGCACTTAAAGCCGGGGCGGTTATTATCACAGACACAAATATGGCATGGTCGGGAATCAATAAGAAAAAGCTGGCGTCCCTTGGAGGCGAAGCAGTCTGCTTTATGGCAGATGAGGCTGTGGCAGCCAGGGCGGCTGCCGCCGGTTCCACCAGAGCTGTTGCCAGCATGGAAAGGGCGGCAGAGCTTTACGGAAATATTTCCCGGCCCTGTATATTTGCCATTGGAAATGCCCCCACAGCCCTGGTGCGCCTTTATGAACTGGTGCGGGAGGGGAGAATTTCCCCCGCCCTTATTATCGGCGCTCCGGTAGGCTTTGTAAATGTTATCCCTTCAAAGGAACTGATCCTGACCCTTCCCCACAGTCCCTATATCGTAGCAAGGGGAAGAAAGGGTGGGAGCAATGTGGCGGCAGCGCTGTGCAATGCGCTTTTGTATCAGGTATAAAATCAATGTTTTCCATTCCAGCAGTAGGTACAGAGTTTACAGGGAGAAATTCCCACAGATTCCACCAGATCATCCAGCCGGTGGTAACGGAGAGTGGTGAAATTAAGCCGTTTGCGGATTTCCTCAATCATTTCAGCATAATTTTTGCTGTCCGGGTCGGTATAGCTGTCAAGAACCTCCTGAGATACATTGTCTCCTTCCCGGTCCCGGATGATCCGGCGTGTGATCAGATCCAGTTCAGAGGTAGAGCGGGAAAAGTTTAAGTAGGGACAGCCAAAGAGCAGAGGAGGGCAGGCAGGACGGATATGTACCTCCTTTGCTCCGCTCTGATAGAGAAATTCCGTGGTTTCTCCCAACTGTGTTCCCCGGACAATGGAATCATCAATGAGCAGAAGCTTATTTCCGCGGATCAGAGCGTCTACGGGAATCAGCTTCATCCGTGCAATGAGATTTCTCTGGCTCTGATTCTGCGGCATAAAGGATCTGGGCCAGGTAGGCGTGTATTTGATAAAGGGACGGGCAAAGGGGATGCCGGACTCATTGGCATAGCCAATGGCGTGAGCAATTCCGGAATCAGGAACTCCGGCTACAATATCCGGCTGGGCTTCGTCCCGGCGGGCCAGGAGCTTTCCGCATTCATAGCGCATTTTTTCTACGTTGACGCCTTCGTAGGTAGAGGTGGGATAACCATAGTAGACCCAGAGGAAGGAGCAGATTTTCATTTCCTCTCTCGGTGCGCTTAAGGTTTCCACACCGTCTGCATGGATTTTAACAATCTCTCCAGGGCCCAGCTCCCGGTAATCGCTGTAGCCCAGGTTGATATAGGCAAAGCTTTCAAAGGAGGCACAGAAGGCCTCCTCTTTTTGACCGATCACAATGGGGGTACGTCCAAGGCGGTCTCTGGATGCATAAAGGCCGTCTTCCGTAAGAAGAAGGATGCTCATGGAACCTTTGATCTGCTCCTGGGCATAAAGAAGGCCTTCTGTGATGGTAGGTCTCTGGTTGATTAAAGCAGCCACCAGCTCTGTGGCGTTGATCCGTCCGCCGCTCATTTCCATAAAATGGATATGACCGTTCTTGTAAGCAGATTGGATCAGTTCTTCTTCATTGTTGATCTTTCCTACTGTGGTAATGGCATAGCTGCCCAGATGAGACTGGATTAACAGGGGCTGAGGATCGCTGTCAGAGATGCAGCCGATTCCCATGGTGCCTGTGAGTTCATCCAGATCACCGTCAAACTTTGTACGGAAGGGAGAATTTTCAATGTTGTGAATGGCTCTGGCAAAGCCTCTTCCTTTTTCATATACCGCCATGCCTCCCCGTCTTGTTCCGAGATGTGAATGATAATCTACGCCAAAAAACAGATCCAGCGTACAGCTCTGTTTTGATACTACTCCAAAAAAACCGCCCATAGAGATTACTTCCTTTCTGTCAAAAATCCATGTATGTATCATAACATATATTAAAATAAAATAACAATAGGAAAGATTTATTATTTATACTTATAAAACATATAAGAAAAGCAAAAGGAAACAAAAGAATATAAAATAAAGCCGGTTTTCTGCCGGAATTGCAAAATATGGTAATCCATTGTATAATAAGGCCGGATACAAAGGATAAAAAGAGAACAATTTTATCAGACAGGAGAGAGAATATATGGCAGATATGACAGAAACAAAGCCCCTTATTCTTGTGGTAGCGAAAGACGGAACCGGAGATTATGCTACAGTCACAGAGGCTCTGGAAGCTTTGGGAGAAGAAGGGGAGGAGCCGGCGCTTATCCATATAAAGAAGGGTGTGTATAAGGAGCGGGTGACAATCCGCAGGCCCTTTGTAACCTTTGAAGGCGAGGATGTGCAGGAGACTGTTATTACCTACAATCTGGGAGCCAAAATGGAGATGGAAGACAAAAGCCGCAGAGGAACCTTCCGAAGCTACTCTGTTTTTATTGATACCCATGATTTTACAGCCAGAAATCTGACCTTTGAGAACAGTGCCGGACCGGGAGCCGTAGTGGGACAGGCTTTGGCTTTGTATGTAGACGGAGACAGGATCATGTTTGAGCACTGCAGGATGTTAGCCAGCCAGGATACCCTTTTTACAGGGCCTCTCCCTCCGAAGGAGATTGAAAAAAACGGTTTTATCGGCCCCAAGCAGTATGCGCCCAGGATCAATGGCCGACACTACTATAAGGACTGCTTTATCCGCGGAGATATTGATTTTATTTTTGGAAGCGCTACGGCGTATTTTGAAAACTGCGAGCTCTATTCTCAGGATATCGGCAGGGAGATCAACGGTTATGTCACAGCCGCCTCCACTCCTGAGGGACAGGAATACGGCTATGTCTTTGAGGGCTGCCATTTTACAGGCAACTGCCCTCCAAGAAGTGTGTATCTGGGACGCCCCTGGAGAAATTTTGCCAAAACCGTGCTGCTGCACTGCCGTATGGAGGAGCATATCCGCAGGGAAGGCTGGCATGACTGGGGCAAAAGAGAGGCCCATGCTACGCTGTATTTTGCGGAGGCAGGAAGCACCGGGCCGGGTGCGGTTCCCGATGAGCGGCCTGAGTGGGTGAGGATTCTGTCAGAGGATGAGCTGGAGCCCTACAGCAGAGAACGTGTGCTGGGAGGAAATGACGGCTGGATGAGCGGGCGGTAAGGATTGTCCGGGAAGAAAGGATTTATATATGGAATTATACCGTATCATCCTGGTGGATGATGAAGAAGAAGTAAGAAAGAGCATTATCCGAAAGATTGACTGGGAAGAGGCCGGTTTTTTTGTGGCAGGAGATGCGGAAAACGGAGAGGATGCGCTGGAAAAGATTGAGGCCCTGGAGCCGGATGTGGTACTGACAGATATCCGTATGCCCTATATGGACGGCCTTACCCTTGCAGAACGGATCAGACAGAAATATCCATCCATGAAGATCGTGATTTTTTCGGGTTTTGATGATTTTGAATACGCGAAGCAGGCCATTAAGCTCAATGTGACGGAGTACATTTTAAAGCCGGTTAATGTGGAGGAGCTGACGGCGATCCTGAAGAGGATCAAGGTTAATCTGGATCAGGAGATTGAGCAGAAACGGAATGTGAACCTTCTGAGAGAAAATTATATCAGAAGCCTGCCTATTCTGAGGGAAAATTTTTTAAATGAGTTGGTAAGCCATCCCATGGAACCGGAAATTGTGGAAAGCA
>CAUCBQ010000094.1 GCA_958441075.1 uncultured Clostridiaceae bacterium
TTCATTTGAGCCTATTTTTTCGACTCAGTTTTTTCATATTTCACTTGACACTACCGTAAGTCTTTTGAAGTCGATGTGCCTGTATTATAAGAAATTGAGAGCGTCAAAACTAGACAGATTTTGCGTATAATAGTATAATATTTTACATATCTTGCTTTTTGCATTGACAGAAATTACAAATTTTAACAGTGTTTTTATGCAGATTAGAAAGAACTGCTGAGGAGAAAGGGCTATGATTGATCAGGCGGGAATTATGATGGCGCAGGGGGCGGAGATTGCCTGTGAGCGGATTGCAGGGGTCAATGACAACATGACCCAGCCCCATTATCACAATTATTATGAGCTGTATTACCTGGAAAAAGGGGAGAGGTATCAGCGTCTTCAGGATGAGCTCTATGTGCTTAAGCCGGGGGAGCTGATGCTGTTTTCTCCCTACATTATGCATTATTCTTATGGAAAAAAGGATATGCCTTTCCGGAGAATTGTGCTGTATTTTCGCAGGGAGGACGTGGATGTACCGGAGCTGGCCTCGCTGCTGGATCAGGCCAACGGCATGTACAGTATGGGGCTCAGAGACAGCCAGATGATACACCGAATTCTCGGAGAGCTTTTGCGGGAACAGGAGGAGGAAGCGGATTTCAGAAGAGAATGTCAGCACTCTCTTCTGAATCTTCTTCTGTATCTGTTGGCCCGTCAAAAGCAGGTGGCGGAACCGGTAAAAACAGAGCAGAAAACAAGAATGGGGCAGGTAATGCATTATATTCACCGCCATTTTGATGAGAATATTACTCTGGAAAGTCTGGCGGAACGCTTTTATGTGAGCAGCTATTATCTCTGCCGGGAATTTAAGGCATATACCAACAGTACGGTGATTCAGTATGTGAATGTTACCAGAATCATGAATGCTCAGAGAAGGATTATGGAGACAGATAAGAGTATCACGGAGATCAACAGAGAAATGGGGTTTTCTAATCTGACGCATTTTAACCGGGTGTTTAAAGCTGTGACGGGAATGACGCCTTCCGGATACCGCAAGAGCCATAAAAATCTGGAGATTTATGTCGGAGGCATCAGGAAGCGTAAGGGAGGGCAGGATAACCGTTAAGGGATAGGTCTGGACGGAACGGCTCCTGCCTGCTACAATAGAAAGAAGCGATTCTGCAGAAGCAGAGGCATGGCGAGATATGGAGAAAAGATTATGACAGAGAAATTATATTATCAGGACAGCCACAGAAAAGAATTTGAGGCTCAGGTGGTATCCTGTCAGTGGAATGAAAAAAAGGAATGGTATGAGGTGATTCTGGACCGGACGGTATTTTTTCCGGAGGGCGGAGGCCAGTATGCGGATCCCGGTGTAATTGACGGTATTCCCGTAGAGGATGTAAAGGAGCGGGAGGGTGAGGTGATTCATATGATGAAGAAGCCTCTGACGCCGGGACAAACGGTACATGGCGAAATCGACTACAAAGAAAGATTTTCCAGAATGCAGCAGCACTCCGGCGAGCATATTGTATCTGGTCTGGTGCACCGGTATTTTGGATATGACAATGTGGGCTTTCATCTGGGCAATGAAGCGGTGACTCTGGATTTTAACGGAACCTTTGAGCCGGGGCAGCTGCGCCGCATTGAGACAGAGGCCAATGAGGCTGTGGCTGCCAATCTGGAGATCCGGGTGGAGTATCCCACCAGGGAAGAGCTGGCGACTCTGGAGTACAGGAGTAAAAAAGAGCTGGCCGGACAGGTGCGGATTGTGACGGTACCTGGATACGATGTATGCGCCTGCTGTGCACCCCACGTATCCCGAACCGGTGAAATTGGCCTGATTAAGCTGGTGGATGCAGTCAATTACAAGGGCGGAACCCGTGTGACAATGGTATGCGGTTTCCGGGCTCTGGAGGATTACCGGATGAAGGAGGACAATGTGCGGGAGATTTCCCGGCTTTTGTCTGCAAAGCCCTATGAGGCGGCGGAAGCGGTTGAACGTCTCCGGGAGGAGGCGCTTCTCTGGAAGGGAAGGGCAATTCAGATGCAGACCCGGTATCTGGAGAAAAAGCTGGAGGATCTTCCGGAAGGAACCGTCAACTATTTTGTATTTGAAGAGGATCTGGACAAGAATGCGGCCCGCCGTTTTGTAGATGCAGGAAAAGAAAAATGCAGCGGCGTCTGCGGGATTTTCCTGGGAAAGGAAGAGGGCGGATACCAGTTTACTCTGGGAAGCAATTCCATAGATTTAAAGCAGGTTTTAAAGGAGTTTTACAGCCATTTTGAAGGAAGAGGAGGCGGCAAGGGACCAATGGTTCAGGGTACGGTTCAGGGAGATCCGAAAGCCATTGAGGACTGCCTATGCAAAATCATTTCTTTATGATATAATCGTCCATTATGAAGAATTATATTATATTTGATTTAGAGTGGAATCAGAGTCCCCGGGGACGGGAGGATTCGGTAGCAGATTTCCCTTTTGAGATTATTGAGATTGGTGCAGTAAAGCTGGATGAGAATTTTCAGATGGTGGATGAGTTTCACCGACTGATTCGGCCTCAGGTCTATGGCCAGATGCATCATATGATATCAGAAGTGACTCATATGAATATGGAGGAGCTGAAGGCCTGGGGGATGGATTTTCCCGAGGCAGCCAGACAGTTTCTCTGCTGGTGCGGCGAAGAGCCGGTATATGGTACCTGGGGTTCCATGGATCTGACAGAGCTGCAGAGAAATATGGCGTATTACGGAATGGAAGCTCCCTTTCCCTTCCCTTTGTTTTATTATGATGTGCAGAAGCTGTACGGACTATTTACAGCAGAGGGAGCCAGACTGTCTCTGGATGCGGCAGTGGAACAGGAGGGGCTTTTAGAGAAACGGCCGTTTCACAGGGCTCTGGATGATGCCTATTACACCGGTCGGGTTCTGGCCTGTCTGGAGGAAAAAACAGGGGCAGAAGCTCTCCTTCCTTTTCAGTCGGTTGATTATTACCGGCTTCCGAGAAACAAAAAAGAAGAGATTCAGGTAACATTTCCCGGCTATTCCAAATATGTGTCCCGTGTGTTTGAGTCCCGTGAGGATGCCATGAAGGATCGGGGAGTCACCTCTACGAAATGTTATCTCTGCGGCAAAAGCCTGCGAAAAAAGATCCGGTGGTTTACGGCCAACCAGAAAATGTATTTTTCTCTGGCAGTCTGTCCGGAGCATGGATATTTGAAAGGAAAAATCCGCATCAAAAAGGCAGACGGGGATCGGGTGTTTGTAGTAAAGACTCTGAAGCTGACAGATGAGGAAGGCGCAGCCTTTGTTATCAATAAAAAAGAGGAGCTGAAAAAGAAGCGGGCTGAGCGCAGCAGGGCAAAGCGTCAGCGCCAGCGCCAGGAGGCGGCGGCCAATAAAACAAGAAAGAAAAAAGGTAAAAAAGCAAAAAAAGAAAGAGGAATTCCGAATCAGTAACAGGTTTGGAATTCCTCTTTCTTTTAATTTTTTCTGTCCAGAAAGGACGGATGATTTCGTGGTCTTTTCTTTGGCTGACTTTGTTTCAGAGCTGAATCAGTCCGCTTTTTTTCCATGAGAAGATCAAATTCTGCAGTGGACATGCCAATATCCTCCAGGCGTTTCTGACGGCGCTGATAGCGGGCGGCCCGTTCAACGGCTTCCTGTTTTTCAATATGGAATTTCAGAACAAGAAGTCCTCCGCCCACAATTCCCAGAACGACAAACAGAATCAGCCCGGTTTTCATACCCTGAGGAATGTACAGCTGGAAAGCGGGAGTGTCCGACGGTTCGGTACTGCCGGATTCCTCTTCTTCGGAAGATACGGGAAGATCTCCGGAAAGAGCTGCCGGAGCGTTGTCTTCGCCTGTTGGAGAAAGGGCGGCAGTTTCATCAAAGGTCATGGCTCTTGCCATGGCGATATCAGCTTCCCGTGCAGCAGTATCCGGCTCCTGGCGGATTAGATAGGCGGCGCCGACGGCGTGTCCTCCGTATTCGTAGGAAATCTGTGCTACTGCATCCTGAGGCGCTGCGGGAGGAAGCTCGTAGGAGATGGAGGAGGTAATATCAGCCGGATCGGCAAGCTTCGGAAGGGAAATCCGGCAGTCTTTCTGAATAGAGAGTACCGACAGATCCGTAGTAGGCAGTCCGGCAATCGTCATATCATTAGCCACGGATGAATGGGCAGTATCTATTTCTGCGGCTTTCAGAGATTGAAAGCTGGAAAATCCAAAATCCAGCAGTGCCTTGGTATCTGTATAGTGAGTCTGATGTCCATTTAAAACAACAGCAATCAGGCGAGTGTTGTTTTTTTCCGCGCAGGTGACCAGAGTATTTCCTGCCAGAGAGGTGTAGCCAGTTTTCCCGCCAATGATTCCGGGATAATACTGAGGCGCATTTTTTTTCATCATCCGGTGTCCCGGATAAATACGAAAGCCGTCAGGATTCCGCTTGGTGGGCGGAAGATCATAGTACAATGTGGAATCAATGGTGACAAAGGCCTCATTCTGAAAGGCGGCCTGAGCAATCAGAGCCATGTCATAGGCCGATGTATAGTGATCTGGGTTATTTAGTCCGCTGGGGTTACAGAAATGGGAATCTGTGCAGCCTAAGGAGGCGGCACGTTCATTCATCATATCAGCAAAGGCTTCTATGGAACCGGCAGTGTGCTCTGCCAGGGCATTGGCCACTTCATTGGCAGAGCGGAGAACCAGGGCATACAGACAGTCACGGACAGTCAGCTGATCGCCCACATCCATACCGGCGCTGGTGCTTCCCGGCTCTACATTGTGAACCGCATTGCGGGAAAAGGTTACAATATCGTCCATATCGCAGTTTTCAATCACAATCAGCGCAGTCAGTATTTTCGTAATACTGGCGGGAAAATAGGCGGTATGGATGTTTTTCCCGTAGAGGACAGCGCCGGAGCCGGCGTCCATAACAATTCCGCCCTCTGCGGAAATGGAAATATTGTCCGGCCATTCTGCCGTGGCAAAGGCTGTGCTGCAGAAGGAACTGCACAGAAGGACCAGACTCAGAAAAAAGGCTGTAAATCGTTTCATAGTTATTCTCCATAAGACAAACCGGAGACAGCAGCGATTCTATCAGGAATGAAGGACACATCCCACTGTCTGTCCGGTTTTTAAAGCCCCTACACATTTTTTGTTGCAATAGAGGCAGCGGGTAATCTCTCCGGCGCGGCCGGTGCGGACCTTTTCCGGCCACTGAGGATCTGCAATCAGCTGACGGCACATGCCAATCAGCTCAATTCCTTCCTCGCAGAGGGCCTCGGCAGTTTCCGGGGACTGGATTTTTCCAACACAGCAGACCGGCTTTTCGGTGTGCTTTTTAACCAGACGGGCAAGGAAGGAAAAGCAGGCTTCGCCCTGGAAATACGGATGCTTTGCCGGGGGAATGGTATCCTCGGTGACTGTATGATTAGCCAGAGAAACATGGAAGCAGTCAATGGATGCTTCCTCCAGGCTGCGGACAAATTCAGGCACCTGGGCCATGGATATTCCGCCGCGCCCATAAGCCGGATCCTCAGTGCGGACAGTCAGCTTGTAGTCTAGCGGAAGCACCGGAGCGCCGCGCCGCACAGCCCGGACTGCTTCCAGGGCAAACCGATCCCAGGCGCCCCATTCATCAGTCCGGTGATTGAAATTGGGGGAGGTAAAGCTTCCGGTCAGCCGATCGCCGTGAATCTGAATCATATCAAAGCCCAGGTCCGCTGCCCGACGGGCAGCAGCCTCGTAGGCAGCGAGGATATCCTGAATATGTTCCGGGGAAACCGTATCACAGAAGGTCTTAGTGCTGAGAGCCAGCTCGGCCCGTACCTTCTGCGGGTTTGTCCGCCCTTCCAGGCGATAGAGCTCTCGGATTTTTATAACGTCATACTCGGGATGAAACAGCTGGGCGGAAATTTTGCAGCCATACTGGTGACAGATTTCTATGGCCTTTCGGAGAGGCGCAGCTGAGGCGTCGCTGTCCAGAGCAATTCCCCCAAACATAGAGGGGACTACGGACAGATCTGCTGCAACAATCATGCCGCAGCCGCCTTTCGCCAGAGCTTCGTACCACTCTGCACCGCCGGGGCCAAAGCTGGAGGGGGCAAAAACAATTCTGTTCTTTAAGGTAGTATTGCCAATGGTAATCGGGTCAAACAAATGGGTCATAACAGCACCTCCTTGGTGAAAACAGGTTTTTCTTTCTTATTTTTGTTTTTTCTGTTTTTTCAGCCAAATAACGCAGGCAGAAAAAACGGCAATGACGGAAATTCCGTAAGTTACGGCAATCCGTACTGCAGTATCCACAAAAAACGGCTCCGGAACAATGTTTATCAACAAATCTGTAGCGGGATCCAGAATCCACAGGTCATTGGTGAAGAAGATTTTGTGGAAAATAATAAAATATTTACTGAAATCTGTGGATATGATGCCTGCCAACAGCGCCAGGATGGTAAAAAAAAGAACGGTACCTCCACAGATCATCCGCGGCAGAATCCGCTTTGTCTCTGCCTTCAGAACAATCAGAAGAGCTGCACAGGCGGCCATAACCAGAAAACAGATGCGGCGGATGGTAATGGCCGCAAGAAAAAGTCCCCGAACGTCTTCCATATGGGCAATTTCCCGTTCATTGAAAAATTCCCGGGGCTGGCCAGCTACAATCGTGGGAACATGGAGATCCTTTCGGTCTCCCCGTAGGTAGGCCATCATTTCATCGGTAACCTCCAGCAGATCGTCCATTTCCATGTCAACAGCTTCTAAAACCTGATATTTTGTGTATTCTTTCTCATAATAGCCAGGAGTCCAGTAGGTAACTGCCTCAATGGAGGTAATCAGAAGAACCGCCATGAGAGCAAAGGAAAAGATCAGTCCCAGCAGATTGTGGAAAAGCTTCATGAGCAAGTATTCCTTTCCTAATTTTCATTCCAAGTATACTATATTTTTTAATCATCGTCTACCAAAACGGCGGCAGGGGACCTTAAGGATCCATGAAGAAAAACGAACAATATCGGCAAAAGCCGGGTTGACTTTTCAGAAAGGGAACTATATATTGAACAGAGAGATGGGAAATTAATACATCAGGAGAGTATGAGATGGAAACAATTACAGTATTTTTTATTGTTGAGATTATCGGAACTGTGGCCTTTGCCTGTTCCGGAGCAATGGTGGCAATTAAGAAAAATCTGGATTTGCTTGGAATTATTGTGCTGGGTGTGACAACAGCAGTAGGGGGAGGCATGATCCGCGATATTCTGATAGGGATTCATCCGCCGGCTCTGTTTACGAATCCGGTTTATGTGATGGCCGCGTTTGTTGCTGTCCTTTGCCTGTTTCTGATTATTAAGTGCCGCCGTATTACGATAGAGGCGTTAAGCTCTCTCTGGTATGAGCGGGTTATGAATATTCTGGATGCTGTTGGCCTGGGAGCTTTTACGGTAGTGGGAATTGATACAGCAATTACGGCAGGCTTTGGGGAATATAACTTCCTGATGATTTTCCTGGGAGTGATTACCGGTGTGGGCGGAGGCGTTCTCCGTGATATTATGGCGGGAGAAACTCCGGCTGTGCTGCGCCGCCATGTGTATGCCTGCGCGTCTCTGGCAGGGGCGGTCAGCTATGTGCTTTTGCAGAAGGTTCTGGAAAGCGAATGGGATCTGATTCTCAGTGCATCCCTGGTGGTGGTGATCCGAGTTCTGGCCCGCCATTATAAGTGGAATCTGCCGCGGGCGCTATGAAAAATGGCTGCGGGAGAAGTGGTCCCCTCTCCTATCTGTTGACAGCTGCAAAAGGGACATTTATCATATAGACATATGAGGAGGACGCGAGGATGAAGTACGATTTTACATCAATTATGGATCGCCACGGAAAAGATGCAATCGCAGTGGACGGGCTGGGAACAAGAGATGGATTTGCACCGGAAAAGCCGGAGGAAGGCTTTGATGTAATCCCCATGTGGGTAGCAGATATGAATTTCCCGAC
>CAUCBQ010000095.1 GCA_958441075.1 uncultured Clostridiaceae bacterium
GAGCAGTTTCACAAAGAATACCCCAGAATTAAGGTTACGGTAACAAATGCCCCTACGCCGGAGACAATCCGAAGTCTGGAGGAGGGAAAAATTGACTTTGGCGTAGTGACAACCCCCTTTTCCTGTCAAAGCGCTATTCATCAAATGCCGGTAAAAAGCATTGAAACCGTTTTTATTGCCGGAAGCAGCTTCAGTGAGCTTATGGGGAAAAAACTGGAGTATGACACTCTTGACAGTCTGCCCTGTATTTTTCTGGAAAAAAACACAAGCACACGGGCCTTTATGGATCAGTTCCTCAAAGAAAAAGGAATTGAACTGACACCGGAATTTGAGCTTGCCACCAGCGACATGATTGTTCAGTTTGCAAAGAGAAACATGGGGGTGGGCTGCGTTATGGATGGCTTTGCAAAAGATGCCATCGACCGGGGAGAGGTGTTTGAACTGGATTTTAAGGAAAAAATGCCTCACCGCCATATCTGTGTAGTCACCGGTGAAGACAGCCTGATTTCTCTGGCAGGCAGAAAGCTTCTGGGGCTTTTTGCAGAAATTATTTAATTCTTCCTGAAAGGCATAAGATTTGCTTATGCCGTGTATAATAAATAATCATTTTACTTATGTGAAAGCTTGTAGTAAAGTAAAAAAGAACTTGAATCAAATCCCGCCAAAATGCGGGATATTTTAATGGGGCAATACCCCAAGGAGGATTGAAGCAATGGTTAGAGCAATCGTAGGAGCTAACTGGGGAGACGAGGGAAAAGGAAAAATAACGGATATGCTGGCAAAAGAGTCTGACATTATCATCCGCTTTCAGGGCGGAAGCAATGCGGGACATACCATTATCAATGAATACGGAAAATTTGCCCTTCACCTGCTGCCTTCCGGCGTGTTTTACCAGCATACAACCAGCATCATCGGAAACGGCGTAGCATTAAATATTCCCTATCTGATCAAGGAAATCCAGTCCCTTGTAGACCGGGGAGTGCCAAAGCCTCATATCCTGGTTTCTGACAGGGCTCAGATCCTGATGCCCTATCATGTGCTTTTTGACACCTATGAGGAAGCACGTTTGGCCGGAAAATCCTTTGGGTCTACTAAGTCAGGGATTGCGCCCTTTTATTCAGACAAATACGCAAAGATCGGTTTTCAGGTCAGTGAGCTGTTCGATGAGGAACTGTTAAAGGAAAAATGCCAGAGAGTATGTGAGATCAAAAATGTGCTTCTGGAGCATCTTTACCATAAACCCCTTCTGAATGCGGATGAACTGTTTGATGAGCTGATCAGCTACCGGGAGATGATCCGCCCCTATGTATGCGACGTATCCTCCTATCTGTACCATGCCATCAAAGAAGGAAAAAACATTCTGTTAGAGGGACAGCTTGGTTCATTAAAGGACCCGGATCATGGAATTTACCCCATGGTTACCTCTTCCTCTACGCTGGCTGCCTACGGCGCCATTGGCGCAGGTATTGCTCCCTATGAAATCAAAAATATCACAACCGTTGTGAAGGCATATTCCAGCGCAGTAGGCGCAGGCGCCTTTGTCAGTGAAATCTTTGGAGAGGAAGCAGAAGAGCTGCGGCGCCGGGGCGGTGACGGCGGCGAATACGGAGCTACGACAGGACGTCCCAGAAGAGTGGGCTGGTTTGACGCAGTAGCCACCAGATACGGCTGCCGCATCCAGGGCACCACAGAAGCTGCCTTTACCGTACTGGACGTATTGGGATATCTGGATGAGATTCCCGTGTGCGTCGGCTATGAGATCAACGGAGAGGTCACAAGAGACTTCCCGACTACGGCAAAGCTGGAAAAGGCAAAGCCGGTGTTTACCAGCCTTCCGGGCTGGAAATGTGATATCCGCGGCATTAAAAACTATGAGGAGCTTCCTGAAAACTGCCGCAGGTATATTGAATTTGTTGAGAAGGAAATTGAAACGCCCATTACCATGGTTTCCAATGGTCCCGGGCGTGAGGATATTATTTTCAGAAAATAAAGTTTAAGAATAGGTTCTGATGATTTCTTCGGCAATGGACCGCCTGGTAACGCAGCGGTCCATTGCCTGTTTTTCTATGTAGCGGTGGGATTCGGGTTCGCTCATGGAAAGCTGGCTGATCAGAATCCACTTTGCTTTATTGACAAGGCGGATTTCGGCCATTTTTTCTTCAAGGGACAAAGATTTTTTTTCAAATTGCCTCAGGCGTTCCCTGGCGCTTTCCAGCCAGCTGAAGGCATAGGCCATCGTTGTCTTTGCGATTGGCTTTGACAGGGTAAATATGCCGTATTCTGCGGCCTGGTCATGGATTTCGTTATGAATATCGCTTTTTACCAGAAGAAGGACAACGGACTGCCTGCTGCTGGAAATATCAATGGCAAAACGAACGCCCATATCATCGTGCAGAGGAGCGTTAATGATAATAAAATCATACGTCTTTTCTGTGAGCGTACGTCTGGCGGCATTGATACTTGAAACAGCATGAACAGGAGAATATCTGGTTTCAGGAAGCAGGCCGGCAAAGGCAGAGGTGAGTACATCCGTTGCCGACACAATGAGAATACTGTAGGTTCGCTCTTTTAAACTCATTTTCACCCCTCCTGTTAAAAATCTATTGTCCGCAGTAGATATCCAATATAGTCTTTGGTATATATTTCAGAATGAAATCACTGTGCGCCGCAGCATCACAGGCAGCTTCAAAGTTTTTTGGAAGCTGACCAAAGCCTGAAAGAACAGAAGCTTCTGCCCGGTATAAATTGATGTCTGCAGCAGGCGGAAGCACCAGATCGTTTTGTATGCCTTCCAGAACTGCATAGATCATAAGAGCAAACGCCAGATATGTATTTGCAGATGGGTCAGGCGAACGAAGCTCCACACGCCGGTACCTTCCGATTGCCGCCGGAACACGGATCAGCTGGGAACGGTTCTCACTGGACCAGGAAATATATTTGGGAGCCTTATTGCAGCCGAAGCGCCTGTAGGAATCAGCGGTGGGGTTTAAAAATACAGTCATATCTGAAATTTTATCCAGAATACCGGCAATCATGCTGTCCATATGGTCTGTGCCGTCAGAGGATTTCACAGATATGTTGATGTGGAAACCATTTCCCGCTTCATTTTCCAGTGGTTTAGGGCTGAAATCCGCAAAAATCCCATTCAGTCCGGCGATGGTCTTTACCACGGTCTGAAAGGTCATGGAATTGTCCGCGGCCGTCAGAGGATCGGAATAACGGAAATCAATTTCATTCTGTCCCGGTCCTTCCTCATGATGTGAGCTCTCCGGAAAAATCCCCATCTGTTCCAGGGTCAGGCAGACTTCCCGGCGGATATTTTCACCCTTATCTTCAGGAGCGATATCCATGTAGCTGGCGTTATCATAGGGGATTTTTGTGGGGTTTCCATTTTCATCCAGATGGAACAGATAAAATTCCTGCTCTGCGCCAAAGAAGAACTGATATCCGGCCTGCTCTGCCTCATAAATCGCTTTCTTTAAAAGAGAGCGCGTATCACATTCAAATACGGTTCCGTCGGGATAGGTAATACTGCAGAACATCCTTACCACCCGCCCGTGCTCCGGTCTCCAGGGAAGAGGCATCAGCGTGTCCGGCTCCGGATGCAGGAAAAGATCAGAATGGCTTTCGTCCCCAAAACCGGCGATAGCGGATGCATCAATGGCAATGCCATGTTCAAAAGCCCGGCAAAGCTCCTGGGGCATAATGGAAATATTTTTTTGTTTGCCGAACACATCGCAAAATGCCAGGCGGATAAATTTCACATCCTCTTCCTGCATATACTGGAGCACCTCTTCTTTTGAATATTTCATAACCTTACCTGCTTTCTGTTTTAATTTGCCACGTACATCTGTTTGTACGGATTTTTGCTGTCTGGCGTGATAACTGTAAAGGGTTCAGATAAAATCCCGTCAAGAGAATACCCAAAGTCCGCGCAATATTCCGACAGGTATTCACGGATTTCCTCCAGATCCTCATTCCCGGCTGTTTTTGCAGTTACCTGCTCTGAAAAGCGTATGTTTCCGCAGTCCCCGCGCAGAAACATTTTTCCGCCGTGCATACCGGTACATGGAAAATTTCCCACAATGCTTTTGCCGTTTTTGTGAAGTCCAAGAACTATGATAATACCGCCGGCCTGGTATTCTCCCAGAAAGCTTCCTGCGCATCCGCCGATGATCATAACGGGGATTTTTTCTTTGTAAGCCTTCATATGGATTCCGGCGCGGTATCCGGCATTGCCCTGTACATAGATTTTTCCGCCCCTCATGGCATAACCGGCAGCATCTCCGATGTTTCCATAAATCAGTATTTTCCCTTCATTCATGGTATCGCCTACGGCGTCCTGGGCATTTCCGTTTACAGTAATATGAGAATCATTTAAATATGCGCCCAGTGCATTTCCGGGGATTCCGTGGATCGTGACGTTTTTTCCAGACATACCGGCGGCGATAAAACGCTGTCCGCAGCAGCCCTCGATTGTACAGTCCTCATCCGTATTGCGGAGCTTTTCATTTACAGCTTTATAATCTGAATTTGCAGCATCGATGATTAGCATATTGTACCATACCTCCAAAAAATGTTTAACGTTTTTTTGCAGAAATATTATTCTCCTGCATGAGAGATTCCCAGTATTTCAAGTTCTTTTGCCGTAAGCCCTATTCCCCTCAGCATCAGACGGTTTCCGCGCAGTACTTCGATGGAGTTGATCCCCATGCCTCCCATCAGTTCTTTTATTTCATGATTCCACGCAGTCATCAGGTTGACCAGCCGCTTTTTTCCTGTTTCCGGGTTCAGCCGTTTTACCAGCTCCGGACGCTGAGTGGCGATACCCCAGTTGCACTTGCCGGTCTGACAGCTCTGGCACAGGTGGCATCCAAGAGCCAACAGTGCGGCAGTGCCCACATAGCAGGCGTCTGCCCCCAGCGCAACGGCCTTTATAACATCGGAAGCGCTCCGGATGCTTCCTCCGACTACCAGAGATACATCGTTGCGGATGCCCTCGTCACGCAGACGCTGATCAACAGCCGCCAGGGCAAGTTCTATAGGAATTCCCACATTGTCCCTGATCCTGGTGGGAGCGGCACCTGTACCGCCGCGAAAGCCATCGATAGCAATAATGTCGGCGCCGCTTCTTGCGATTCCGCTTGCGATTGCTGCGATATTATGTACTGCGGCAACCTTAACGATAACCGGTTTTTTGTAGTCCGAAGCTTCTTTCAGAGAGAACACAAGCTGACGCAAATCCTCGATGGAATAGATATCGTGGTGGGGAGCTGGGGAGATCGCGTCAGAGCCTTCCGGGATCATTCGTGTGCGTGAGACGTCTCCCACAATTTTTGCCCCGGGAAGATGGCCTCCGATCCCGGGCTTTGCGCCCTGTCCCATTTTGATTTCGATGGCAGCTCCGGCATTTAAATACTTTTCATGGACGCCGAAACGTCCGGAAGCGACCTGGACGATGGTATTTTCACCATAACAGTAAAAATCCTCATGGAGACCGCCTTCGCAGGTATTGTAAAGGATTCCCAGTTCTGTGGCTGCCAGGGCAAGGGATTTGTGGGCATTGTAGCTGATGGAACCATAGCTCATGGCAGAAAACATAACAGGCATGGAAAGCTCCAGCTGGGGCGGAAGCTGGCAGTCCAGCTTTCCCTCTGCATTGCGGCTTACTCTCTGTGGCTTTTTCCCCAGATAGGTTCTGGTTTCCATTGGTTCCCGAAGAGGATCAATGGAAGGATTTGTCACCTGGGAAGCATTGATCAGTATTTTATCCCAGTAAACGGGGAAGGGCTTGGGATTGCCCATAGAAGAAAGAAGAACGCCTCCGCTGTTTGCCTGCTTATAGATCTCTTTAATCGTACTGCTTTGCCAGTTGGAGTTTTCCCTGAGAGAGCAGTCGGTTTTTACGATCTTCAGCGCTCTGGTTGGACAGAAGGAAACGCACCGCTGGCAGTTTACGCATTTTGATTCGTCACACTTCATGACTCCCAGTTCCTCATCATAGCTGTGAACCTCATTGGCACATTGCCGTTCGCATGCACGACAGACCGTGCAGCGGTTTTCGTTTCGGATTACTTCAAATTCCGGATAGATAAATTCGATACCCATTAAAACGCACCTTCCTTTACTTTTACAATAACAGGCTCTCCGCCGGCGGGAGACCAGATATTTTCTGCATTTGGTTCCATGGTCCGGATCGCAGCTTCCTCACTGGCAATAAAAACCTTATCATCTTTTTCTCCGATTACCATGGAGCGGAGCTTCAAGCGGTCATTGAGAGCCATCAGTCCGCCGTTAAAGCCTAAAACGATAGAAAACGGGCCGGTGATCAGCAGGCTGGAAAACATAGTTCTTAAATAGGTATGTTTTTTCTGATCCTCCAGATCTGTTTTTGAAGCGATGGTACTCCAAAAAGGTGCCGCAATGACGCTTGCGGCTTCACCGAGGGTAAGCCCCTGTACGCGGAGCAGATAATCCATGATATAGGTAATTACTTCTGTGTCCGTCTGAAGGGTGCATTTATAGCCGAACATTTCGATAAAGCGGCGGTTAGCGTCATAAGAGGAGATTTCACCGTTATGTACGATGGAATAGTCCAGTAATGTAAAGGGGTGCGCTCCGCCCCACCATCCCGGGGTATTTGTGGGATAACGTCCATGGGCAGTCCATGAGTAACCTTCATATTCTTCCAGTTTATAAAAGACGCCTACATCCTCAGGAAATCCTACCGCTTTAAACGTACCCATGTTTTTTCCGCTGGAGAAAACATATGCTCCGGACATTTCCGCATTAATTCTCATAACTGTCTGGGCAACAAATTCTTTTTCATCCAGCTGCAGCGAGGCCAGAACCGATTTTAAGGGTGCGACGAAATATCTCCATATAATAGGTTTATCTGTGATCGCCGGGAGCTTACGGGTGGGGATAACCTCGGATTGAACGATTTCAAACTGTTCCTTTAAAAAGGCTTCGCATTTCTTTCTTGTATCGCGGGTATCAAAAAACATATGCAGTGCGTAAAATTCTTTATATTCAGGATAAATGCCGTAGCCTGCAAAGCCGCCGCCCAATCCGTTGGAGCGGTCATGCATAGGCTTCATGGAATTTGTGATACTTTCGCCGGATATCTTATTTCCATCTTTGGAAATCACTGCCGAGATTGCACAGCCTGAAGGGATTCTCACCTGACCTTCGATCTTCATACATTTTGTACCTTCCTTTCAATAAATAAAAAAGCAGGGGTATTCATTTTTAAGCAGAATTTTCTCTGATTTAAAAATGAACGCCCTTGCTCATATTCACTATTTATACAGCTCTGAACAGGGTTTGTCAAGAGGTTTGTCAGGAGAAAAAAAGTGCTTGACAAATGATTTTTCGGGGTGTATCATGCCACACATAAAGGCAAGGATGTCTTTTGCAGCACAGGAAAGGTGCTGTGAAGGACATCCTTGCTTTTTGTATTAAAAAATATGCTGCTGGAGAGGAGATTGTTATGAAAAAGGTATCAGATTATTTTGGATGTAAGGTATTTGACGACAGAGTAATGAAAGCAAGACTGTCATCAAAGGTATACCAGTCGCTGAGAAAAACCATTGATGAAGGCGCAAAGCTTGATATCAGTGTGGCGAATGCCGTTGCGGCAGCCATGAAAGACTGGGCGGTTGAAAATGGAGCGACACATTATACACACTGGTTTCAGCCCCTTACCGGCGTAACGGCAGAAAAGCATGACAGTTTTATTTCCCCGTCGCCGGATGGCGGTGTGATTATGGAATTTTCAGGAAAAGAACTGATCAAGGGAGAACCTGACGCATCTTCTTTTCCGTCCGGCGGCCTTAGGGCTACCTTTGAGGCA
>CAUCBQ010000096.1 GCA_958441075.1 uncultured Clostridiaceae bacterium
TCTCAGGAGCCTGCTCACCCTCATAAACGTAACCGCAAACTGTACAAACCCATTTTTTCATAGTCTTGATCTCCTTTTTATATAGTGTGTGGGAGCCGGGGACAGCCCGGAGCCCGATTAATATTTCTGAAACAATAATAGTAATGATTACTGATATTAATATAAATGATTTATGCTGATTTGTCAATACCTTTTTGTTCTTTTTTTGGATTTATCACATCCATGCAGGACTGGCACTGACCGAAGAACAGGATAGAGTGGGAATCAATCTGTCCCGGCGCATGGCTCTGGACAGCTGCATTTAATTCTGTCATCTCCTGAATATCCATATCATAGACATGACCGCATTCCCTGCATACAAAATGGTAGTGAGGCGATACATCGCCGTCAAAATGGTCTGCTCCGCCGCCGCAGCTTAATTTACGGATCTCGCCCGTCTCCACCAGCAGATTCAGATTCCTGTAAACGGTTCCCAGACTGATATTGGGAAATTCCTCCCGGATGCTGGCGTATAGGGCGTCTGCCGTTGGATGATCGTGACGGTTCATCAAGCTGGCTTTGATGGCTTCCCTCTGACGGCTATACTTTAAAGTTTTCATAGGCGTCTCCTTATAATATAATAATAATAACGATTACTGTTTATATTATAAAGAATCTATGCCCTAATGTCAAGATCCATCCGATAAAAACTCAGATCTCTTCATTCTTATAAGGAATCCGCTCCAGTGCTATACGGATAAACTCATGGGTAGCCCGGGACATATAGTGGCCTTTGTGATAACCCAGCCCCAGTGTTCCGTGAGCCCGGGAATAATTCAGCGGATAGAGGTTTAGTCCTGCCTGACGGGACAGCGGATTTTTGCAGGCATTTGCCGCATGATCCTGAGACATAAACATCCGGGGATAGAAGGTGATTCCCATGCCCTTAACGCTGAGGGCAAGAGCGGTCTCTATATTTTCCGTTTCCAGTACGATCCGGGGAGTTACCTGGGCGTCTTCAAAAATTTCATCTGCGATGGTACGCACCCGGTTTCCCTTGTTTAAAAGTACAAAAGGACAGTTTTCCAGAAGCCGCACATCCGCACCCTGCTCCAGCTTGTGGCGAAGCTCCTCTGCCTGTTCCGGATGGACTTTTTTAAGAACTGCATTGGGAACCACCAGGAGAATTTCCTCCTGGCAGATGGGCACAGTGTCTACATTTTCTGCCGTAAAGGGAAGGAGGTCGATCATCAGGTCAATATTTCCATGGAGCAGGTCATTTGCCAGTTCGCTGGAGTTGCCTTCAATTAAATGGAGCTCGATCCCGGGAAATTCAGACTGATAGACAGGGAGAATTTCAGGCAGGATAAAACGGCCTCTTGTATGGGAAACGCCGATGGAAAGCTGACCTGTGGAGAAATCCTTGATATCTGCGATTTCCCGGTAGGTTTCATCCTTTAAATCCAAAAGCTCCCTGGCCCGTACCTTCAGAGCCTGTCCTGCGTAGGTCAGGGTCAGGGGGGAGGTACGGTTAAAAAGGACAACATCAAATTCTTTTTCCATATTGGAAATGTGATTGCTTAAGGACTGCTGGGAAATGTAGAGCCGTTTGGCAGCCCGTGTAAAATTCAGCTCTTCAGCAGCTGCGAGAAAATATTCCAGATTCAAAAAATTGATCATATCCTGCTGTTTCCTCCCTGGGGATGAGATGACATTTTATAAAACAGCTCCGGTTCCTCTTTTAAAAGCCGGTCCAGGGACGGAATGAAAGAGGCGGCTTTTGAGAGGGAGGTGTTTACCACCAGTTCCTCCGGGAAATGAAGGTCAGCCAAAAGTTTAAGGGCCATTTCATGGTTGCCCACATCATTTTCACAGTGTGCGTCACTGTTTATAATAACAGAGGTTCCATAACGCATACAGGCAGCCAGTACCTGCTCATAATTTTCCCTGGCTCCCTTTCGGGTAGTTTTGGGAGAAAGGGAGCTGCTGTTGATTTCGAGGAGCTTGTGGTGTCTGGCAGCAGACGCGGCTACCGCATCCCAGTCGGCCGGCAGGCGGGAATCATCCGGATGGCCGATGATGTGGATCAGAGGATGCTCCATAGCTCCCAGATAAGCATTTGTATAGTCAGATACAGTGCCGTTGTTATTAATACAGGGGGTATGGAGGCTGGCAATCGCATAGTCTGTTTTTTTCAGATAATTGTCCGTTAAGTCCACCCGTCCCGTATAGTCCAGAATATTAAGCTCCGTACCCATGAGAACGGGAACGCCCCGGATTACTCTGGGGAGCACTTTGAAATTGCTGAAATAAAAATCATGACAGCTTCCGGGCATGGCAGGCGCGTGTTCTGAGCATCCATAGAGAGCCAGACCCCGGTCTGCGGCGGCCTGGGCCATTTCATAAAGGGTATTGTAGGCGTGACCGCTGGCTATGGTATGTGTATGAAGATCTAAAAGGTCGATCATAAAAATATCCTCCTTTGTCTGTCTGTAGCAGATGATTCATGCATACAGGCTTTCTTTCTCAAATATAGCACAGGAAACTTTATGATACAAAGGAAAAAACAGCAAAAATAAAAAAATAAGCATAATTTTTCTGAAAAAGTATAGAAATATCAGGCGGTTTGCTGATATAATATAAAAAGCTGAATAGCCAGGCAGCCAGATGAGATGGACTGCCGCAGGGAATGAAAAGCGGAAGGTGAGGATAAGAACATGAGTGAAGACATGAATAAGGAATTGGAGACAGAGGTTAAGGCAGAGGAGCCGGTTGAGACCATGGAGGATTATGCGGCTGAACTGGAGGCTTCCTATGCAGCTCTGGACCAGAGAAGAGATATGCCGGAGGATGACAGTGCCGAGGGCCAGAAATGGGCTGAGTTTGCTCAGATGATGGAGGATAAGACTGTTCTTAAAGTGAAGATTTCCGAAGCTGTAAAGGGCGGAGTGATTGCCTTTGTAGATGAGGTAAGAGCATTTATCCCGGCGTCCCAGCTGTCTGCTGATTACGTTGAAAAGCTGGAGGACTGGCAGGGAAAGCATGTGGAGACGGTGATCATCACAGTAGATCCGGAAAAGAAGAGACTGGTTTTGTCCGGCCGTCAGGTTGAGCGTCAGAAGAGAGAGGAGGCCCGCAAGGAGCGTCTGGCTCAGTTTAAGCCGGGAGATGTGGTAGAGGGCACAGTGGACAGCTTAAAGGACTACGGCGCATTTGTGAAGCTGGCAGAGGGCGTAGACGGCCTGGTGCATATTTCCCAGATCAGTACCCAGCGCATTAAGCATCCGGGAGCTGTTCTCAAGGAAGGACAGACAGTAAAGGTAAAGATTCTTTCTATCGCAGATGGAAAGATCAGCCTGAGCATGAAGGTTCTGGCCCAGCAGGAAACAGACCGTGAGGAGCATGAAACCTTCAATTATAAAGAGACCGCTTCAGCCACTACAGGCCTGGGAGATCTGTTAAAGGGACTGAAGCTGTAGGAGAGGAAGGGATAGGAATGATCAATATCCCCAAAGCCAACGAGCAGATTGATCAGTGGCGTTCAGTGATGTTTCTCTACGATTCAGCCTTGAAAAAGATGAATACAAAGATTGAGATTTTAAATAATGAGTTCATAAACAGATATGATTACAATCCCATTGAACACATTAAATCCAGGCTGAAAACAGCAGACAGCATTGTAAATAAACTGAAAAAAGATGGGCGTGAGGTAAGCATCGAAAATATGCAGGAGTATTTGAGCGATATTGCGGGCATCCGCATTATCTGCTCCTTCACATCGGATATTTATCAGATCGCCCAGATTATTGCAGGGCAGAAGGATGTCACAGTCCTTCATGTAAAGGATTATATCAAATATCCAAAGCCCAATGGGTATAAGAGCTATCATATGGTGGTAACTGTGCCGGTCTATCTTTCTGACGGGGCCGTGGAAACAAAGGTAGAGATTCAGATCCGCTCCGTTGCCATGGATTTCTGGGCCAGTCTTGAGCACAAGATCGCCTATAAATTTGAGGGAAACGCTCCGGAAAATCTTCTGATGGAGTTAAAGGATTGTGCAGATATGGTGGATATGCTGGATAAAAAGATGTTTTCATTAAATGAGGCTATCATAGCTTTTGCCAAAAACCAGCAGGAAGAATAGCTTAGATTCCCAGGCAGTAAAAGAAATAGAATCTGCGCCAGCCGGCAGCTCACAGAACCGGCTGGCTCTTTCTTTTTCCGGCGCACTGCGGGTAAATGGCTTCAATGAGCGGGAGAAGCTGCCCGGATGTGCCGGAAAAAACCGTAGATGTATAACATACAGGAGGACAAGAGAAAATGAGAGCAGTTGTTCAGAGAGTGACGCAGGCAAGCGTTACAGTAGAGGGAGAACTTTTAGGAAGAATAGGAAAGGGTCTTCTGATCCTTCTGGGAGTGGCTGAGGGAGATACCAGAGAATTGACAGAAAAGATGGCTGACAAGATCTGCCGTCTGCGTATTTTTGAGGATGAAAACGGAAAAACCAATTTAAGTCTGGCGGATGTGGGAGGAGAGCTTCTGGTAATCAGCCAGTTTACCCTCTATGCAGACTGCCGCAAGGGCAACCGCCCCAGCTTTGTAAAGGCAGGAGCGCCCCAGATGGCGGAAAAGCTTTATGAGCATTTTCTGGCCCGGTGCCGGGAGCAGGCAGATGTGGTGGAAAAGGGCAGGTTTGGCGCTGATATGAAGGTGGAGCTTTTAAATGACGGTCCTTTTACGCTGATGCTGGACAGCGAGGAGCTGTTTAAATAGCAGTTGTTAATGGAGAATCAGGAAAGGATGAAAAGAATGGAGCTTGTACTGTATTATGGAACAGACGATCCCGGCATAAAAAAGCATGAAATGATGATGAAAAGCGTTCTGGTGCGTATGGGTGTGAAAATCCGCAACGTAAGGCCGGACCAGGTGATGGAAACCATAGGATATCTGGCCGGTATGCCGGGCTTTGAGGGGCAGAAAAAAACAGATGAACCCCTTCCGGCGATTACGGAGCAGATGCTGGTAATGAAGGATTTTACTGGAAGCCGGATTGATACCCTGCTGTATCAGCTGAGAAGAGCCGGAGTGCCGAAGATTGCCTTAAAAGCCATCGTGACGGAACACAACTGCGAGTGGAGCTTTTATAAGCTGTATGAGGAGCTTAAAGAGGAGCACAGGCTGATGACACAGCAGGCACAGGCAGAGCAGCCTTCCTCCGGGGCGTCCGGTGAAAGAAGTGATTTATGATCGATCCCATAAGAGAGAGGCAGCTTGAAGAACTGGATACAGTGGGAATCTGTACCCGGATTCTCTATCAGTCCAGAAGTGAGCTGTATGTAAATATGCACTTTCTGGATGTGGCCTTAAGCAGTCTGGGATTTGAGGCAGACTGGGGCCGGAACGGTATATCCACAGATGGGGCAGTGATCTTTTATGGGCCGGATTTTCTCTTAAACCTTTATAAAAAAGGTCGTGTGTGCGTAAACCGGGCTTATCTGCATATGGTGCTTCACTGCCTGTTCTGCCACATGTATACGAGAAAGGGACGAAAAAAGGAATTGTGGGATCTGGCCTGTGATATTGCTATGGAAGCGGTGATTGACGGTCTGTATCAGAAATGTGTTCATGTGCCTCAAAGTCCTCTTCGCCGGGAAACCTATCTGCGTCTGAAACGGCAGACAGGAGCAGATATGCCAAAACAGGACAGAGAGAGCCGGACAGTTCTCACAGCAGAGCGCATTTACCGGGCCTTGAGCCGGATGGAGCTTTCCGGACAAAGGCTGTGCCAGCTTCAGGCAGAGTTTAAGGTGGATGACCATGATTTGTGGGAACAGGAGGAAAATCCCCGTCAGGCCGTTACCCGTCAGAACCAGTGGAATGACAAACGGGAAAAGATGCAGACTCAGATGGAAACCATGGGTTCTCAGGATGAGTCTCAGGAAAATGAAAGTCTTCAGGATATGCTTCGGGTGGAAAACAGAGAGCGCTATGATTATCGTCAGTTTCTTCGCCGTTTTTCTGTGCTGAAAGAGGAGCTTGAGGTGGACCCGGACTCCTTTGATCCGGTTTTTTATTCCTATGGAATGTCTCTTTATGGAAATATGCCTTTAATCGAGCCCTTAGAGTCAAAAGAGGTGTTCCGAATAGAGGATTTTGTCATTGTCATTGATACCAGTATGTCCTGCTCCGGGGAGCTGGTTCAGAGATTTTTAGAGGAAACCTATGATGTGCTTTCCGAGTCGGAGACCTATTTCAGAAAGATACGGATTCACATTTTACAGTGTGATGATAGGGTGCAGTCGGATGTTCTTATTGAAAGTGCAGAGGATTTAAGGGCTTATATGGAGCATTTTCAGATCACGGGCTTCGGGGGGACGGATTTTCGTCCGGCCTTTGAATATGTAAATGAGCTTCGGGCCAAAAGAGAGGTGGACCGGCTTCGGGGACTGATCTATTTTACAGACGGAAAGGGCATTTATCCGGTTCAGGCCCCGGTTTATGACGCTGCCTTTGTATTTATCGAACATTTGTATTCCGATGAATCTGTGCCTGCCTGGGCGATGAAGGTGGTGCTGGAGGAGGAACAGCTGACGGAGCTTTCCGGGGGAGATTCAGACAGAAAGAGGGACAGAGAGTGAATATTAAACGAGCCAAGGAAGAAATAAAGGATACCGCAGCAGCCTATCTTTTAAAGGATGACTGCGGGGAATATATGATCCCGTCTATCCGCCAGAGACCGGTGCTTTTAATCGGCCCGCCGGGAGTAGGGAAAACCCAGATCATGGAGCAGATTGCAAGAGAGTGCGGTTTGGGATTGGTGGCTTATACTATTACCCACCATACAAGACAGAGCGCTGTGGGACTTCCATTTATCGAACACAGGGTTTACGGCGGAAAGGAATATGCAGTGACGGAATATACCATGAGTGAGATCGTGGCCTCGGTGTACGACAGGATCAGGGATACGGGATTGAAGGAGGGAATCCTTTTTATTGATGAGATCAACTGCGTATCAGAAACTCTGGCTCCTGCCATGCTGCAGTTTCTCCAGTGCAAAACCTTTGGAACCCATAAGGTGCCTGAGGGATGGATCATTGTGGCAGCAGGAAATCCGCCGGAATATAATAAATCCGTCCGGGAGTTTGATGTAGTAACTCTGGACCGAATCAAAAAGATCACCGTGGAGCCGGATTTAAAGGTGTGGAAGGAATATGCCGGCGCACAGAATATCCACCCGGCTGTTCTGTCCTATCTGGATATTCGTCCTCAGTATTTCTGCCAGGTAGAGACGACTGTGGACGGAAAGCGGTTTGCTACGCCCAGAGGGTGGGAGGATCTGTCTCAGCTGATTACAGTTTACGAAAAACTGAATAAAAGGGCAGACAGAGAAGTGGTGGGCCAGTATCTGCAGCATCCGGCTATCGCAAAGGATTTTGCAAATTATCTGGAGCTGTATTACAAGTATCAGAATGAGTATCAGGTAGAAGAGATCTTAAAGGGGATAATTCGGGAAGAGGTCTGCTGCCGGCTGGAACGGGCGCCCTTTGACGAACGTCTCAGCGTTACGGATCTGCTGCTTGCAAAGCTGACGGATGGTTTCAGGGCACTTTATGAAAATAAGGCGGAGATGGAGCTTTTGATGTCCCGCTTAAAGGAATTTAAAAAAGAACTGAATGGTTCTGAGAATGCAGTTCCTGCCGTGCGTTTATCCGGTGTGGCTGAGGAGACAGAGCTTACCAG
>CAUCBQ010000097.1 GCA_958441075.1 uncultured Clostridiaceae bacterium
GCTTCTATGAGATGGCAGAGCCCTATATCCGCAAGGTAATCAAAAAGGATCTGGATCTGAAAAAGATTGCATCTATGGTAAAGACCAGAATCGAGGTATTCCCTGATATTGAAGGCCACATTGATTTCTTTGAGACCCTTCCGGAGTATGACACAGCCATGTATACTCACAAGAAGATGAAGACAAACAGCGAGACCTCCCTTCAGGTGTTAAAGGACGTTCTTCCTCTCCTGGAAGCACAGGAGGATTTCTCCAATGACGGGCTGTATGAGCTGTTATCCAAATATGTCAGTGATACAGGCGTAAAGACAGGCTTTGTTATGTGGCCGATCCGTACCGCTGTATCCGGAAAGCAGATGACTCCCGCAGGGGCCACAGAGATTATGGAGGTTCTTGGCAAGGAAGAGTCATTAGCCCGCATCCGCAGGGGCATAGAGCTGCTGGAGGCATAAAATGTCATTTAGCGAAGCACAGAAAAGGGCGATCCGTCATAAAGACGGACCGGCCCTTGTACTTGCAGGACCCGGTTCGGGGAAGACTACGGTCATCACCAACCGGGTTCGTTATTTAACAGAAAAACATGGTGTGCAGCCGGGAAGCATTCTGGTGATTACCTTTACCAGGGCGGCTGCCAGAGAGATGAAGGAACGGTATGAGAAGATGACAGGCCAGGGAGCCAGAGTGGCCTTTGGAACCTTTCATTCCGTTTTTTTTATGATTCTCAAGCTGGCGTATGGATATCAGGCATCCAATATTGTAAGGGAAGAACAGAGGATTCGTTTTATCCGGGAACAGACAGAGTATATGCAGCTGGATCTGGAGGATCTGGCAGAATTTACCTCCTCTGTTTTAAGCGAGATCAGTATGGTAAAGGGAGAAATGATGTCCCTTGAACATTATTATCCCAAAAGCTGTTCAGAGGAGGTTTTTAAGGCCCTGTATAAAGGCTACGAGGAGCGTATGCGGCGGGAAAAGCTGCTGGATTTTGACGATATGCTGTCCATGTGCTATGAGCTTTTTAAGGCCCGTCCGGATATCCTTTCTGCCTGGCAGAAGAAGTATCAGTATATTCTTATTGATGAATTTCAGGATATTAACCGCATTCAGTATGAGATTGTGAAAATGCTGGCCCTGCCCCGGAACAACCTCTTTATCGTAGGAGACGACGACCAGTCTATCTATCGCTTCCGGGGAGCAAGGCCGGAGCTGATGCTGGGCTTTGAGAAGGATTATCCGGAGGCAGAGAGAATCCTTCTTGATATCAATTACCGGTCCGTCTGTACAATCACAGAAAGCGCAGGAAGGGTGATCAGCCATAACAGAACACGTTTTCCCAAAGAAATCTGTGCTCTCCGGGGCAGAGGACGTCCGGTGGATATCCGCCAGTGGCCTGATCCGGTAAATGAAACTCTGGCAATTGTGTCCCAGCTGCGTGATTATGCGGAAATGGGGATTCCCTATGAGGATATAGCAGTTCTTTACCGGACTAATCTGGGCCCAAGGCTTTTAATCGAAAAACTCATGGAGTATAATATCCCTTTCCATATGCGGGATACGGTCCCCAATCTTTATGAGCACTGGATTGCAAAGAATGTGTTTTCCTACATAAAAGCTGCAAAGGGGGATTTAAGCCGGGCAAATGTTATGACCTTTATCAACCGTCCGGCCAGGTATATCAGCAGAGATGCGCTGGAGGGTACCCGAATCCGGTGGGAACAGGTGAAATCCTTCTATCAGGATAAAAACTGGATGCTGGACCGGATTGAGCAGCTGGAATACGATTTGTCCATGCTGGCAGATATGGCGCCGGCTGGTGCGGTAAACTATATACGCAAAGCCGTTGGATATGACGATTATATCCGTGAATATGCCCAGGAGCGCCGTTTAAAGCCCGAGGAGCTTTTTGAGGTGCTGGATGCCCTTCAGGAAAGTGCCGGAGGCTTTAAGACATGGGAGGCATGGTCCGCCCATATGGAGGAATATAAAGAGGAACTTCTTCGACAGGCAGCAGACCGGGAGGCAAAGGGCGAAGGGGTCAGTCTTATGACCATGCACAGCTCCAAGGGGCTGGAATTTAAGGTTGTGTATATTCTGGATGCCAATGAGGGGGTTACGCCCCACCACAAGGCGGTGCTGGATGCGGATATGGAAGAAGAACGGAGGATGTTCTATGTAGCTATGACCCGGGCAAAGGACCGGCTTCATATCTTTTATGTTAAGGAGCGGTTTCATAAAAAGCAGGCCATATCGCGGTTTGCAGAAGAAACAGGGCTTTTGGATGCAGATTCCGGACAGTGCTGTGAACAGAATAGGGAAAAGAATCAGAAAAGAGGGATTCAGTGGAAAATAAAAATGAGAGAACCGGTTTGATTCATATCTACTGCGGGGATGGAAAAGGGAAAACTACTGCAGCTGTGGGGGCAGCTGTCCGGGCTGCGGGCAGAGGATTCCGGGTACTGGTGCTGCGTCTGCTGAAAACAGAGGATTCGGGTGAGGTAAAAAGTCTTCAGAAAATTCCCGGAATCCAGGTGCTTCCCTGTCTGCGGGCCTTTGGCTTTTCATGGAATATGACACCGGAGCAGAAAGCGGAGGCAGCGGTTTATTATTCTGAACAGCTGGAAACAGCCTGGAAAATGGCGTTGGAAAGGGATGAAAATGGAAAAACTGTCTTTGACCTTCTGATTCTGGACGAAGCTATCGGCGCCTGCCGCCAGGGTTTTATCTGTGAAGAACGTCTCTTAGAGCTGTTAAAAACCCGTCCTGCCTCTCTGGAGATCATTCTCACAGGACGGGGGCCTTCAGAAGCACTTTTGAATACGGCCGACTATGTAACAGAAATGGCCCTGTGCCGTCATCCCTATGAAAAGGGAATTGGGGCGCGCAAGGGGATAGAATATTAAGAACCACTTGCATTTTTTTCCATACTCTGATACATTGTAAGTGGTAAACAGATCATATCTGAGAAAGGAAACCAATATGGCAGACGAGAAGAATTTAAATGAAGAAGAGGAAATGACAGTTACCCTTACCCTGGATGATGACACAGAGGTAGAATGCGTAGTTCTCACAATTTTCACTGCAGGTGAGAGGGATTATATCGCCCTTCTTCCCATGGAGGGAGAGGATTCTGAGGAGGGTGAAGTATATCTGTACCGCTACAGCGAGACAGAAGACGGAACCCCTGTTCTGGACAACATCGAGGATGACGATGAGTACGAGATCGTAGCAGATGCCTTTGATGAGATGTTAGACGATCAGGAGTATGATGAGCTGGTAGGAGAAGACGAGGTAGAATAATCGTTCGATTTGTTAAGGAGACTGCTTTGGCTGTGAAAATGGCCAGGCAGTCTCTTTTGTTTCGTACTTGTGAAACTTATGTGAAAACATGGAAAAGCCCTGAAGTTTCTGCTAAAATGATACCATGAGACAGGGAAACAGGAGGAATTGGCCATGAATGGATTAAAAATACTGGTAGTAGATGATGAGTCAAGAATGCGTAAGCTTGTAAAAGACTTTCTTACAAGCAAGGGCTTTTATGTGGAAGAAGCAGGAGATGGGGAAGAGGCAGTTGAGAAATTCTTTGCTCAGAAGGATATTGCTCTGGTGCTTCTGGATGTGATGATGCCGAAAATGGATGGCTGGGAGGTTTTAAAAACCATACGCAAATATTCTCAGGTTCCGGTTATCATGCTTACGGCCAGAAGTGAAGAACGGGACGAGCTTCAGGGTTTTTCCCTGGGAGTAGATGAATATATTTCAAAGCCATTCAGCCCCAAAATACTGGTGGCCCGGGTAGAAGCCATTCTCCGCAGATCTAATGTCTCAGGAGGAGATGCTTTAAGCGTTGGAGGCATTCTTATAGACAAGGCAGCCCATCAGGTTACCATTGACGGCAGAGAGATAGAATTAAGCTTTAAGGAGTTTGAGCTTCTTTCTTATTTTGTGGAAAATCAGGGAATTGCCCTTTCCAGAGAGAAAATTTTAAACAACGTATGGAATTATGATTATTTCGGTGATGCCAGAACCATTGATACCCATGTAAAGAAGCTTCGCAGCAAAATGGGGGATAAAGGCGACTATATCAAGACTATCTGGGGAATGGGCTATAAATTTGAGGTGAACGGGCAATGAAAAACTCCATTCGATTTCGGTTTACAGCACTGTTTATCGGGATGCTGGCAGCTGTCCTGATTGCAATCTGGGGGATTAACAGCTTCTTTCTGGAGCAGTATTATATCAATGATAAGGTGAAAATTCTTCAGAATGCCTACGAACAGCTGAATGGCTATGCAGTAGAGCGGGCCCTGGAGGGAAGAAATATTATTGACGACCTTCCAAGCTTTTATTCTAAGGATGGGGAGCAGACTGAGGTGAGCCGGATGCTGCGTATTATGAACGAGCAGTACAATACCACTGTGGTTATTATCGACAGCCTCAACGATCGGACCTTTCCTGCCTTTTGGGACAACCGGCTTTTGTCTGATCTGGTTCGCCAGTATATTCTGGGACGGAGAATGCCCGGTACGGAAACGATTATTTCCCAGGAAAATTATAAAATTGAAAAAAGCTACGATAAACACAACAACGGGTACTATCTTCAAAACTGGGGATTTCTGGACGATAACAGAACCATTTTCATCATGTCCATGCCCATTGCCAGTATTCATGAAAGCGTGGCGCTGTCCAATCAGTTTATGCTTTATGTGGGAATTGCAGCCCTTGTGACAGGCGCTGTATTTATGTATTTTGCGGGAAAAAAGATTACCTCGCCTATTTTGTCATTGGCAGCTCTTTCTGAACGGATGTCCGAGCTGGATTTTGACGCCAGATATACGGCGGATTCTCAGGATGAGATCGGCGTTCTGGGCCGCAGTATGAATACCCTTTCGGAAAAGCTGAAGGAAACCATAGGGGCCTTGAAAAACGCCAATAATGAGCTTCAGAGGGATATTGAGGAAAAGATACGAATCGATGAGGCACGCAGAGATTTTATTGCAAATGTGTCCCATGAGCTTAAAACCCCCATTGCACTGATTCAGGGATATGCGGAAGGCCTTACAGAGGGAATGGCGGAAGATCCGGAGAGCCGCGATTATTATTGTGAGGTTATTATGGATGAAGCCGGTAAAATGAACAAGATGGTAAAGCAGCTTCTTACCCTGACTGCGCTGGAGTTTGGAAATGACAGGCCTGTAATTGAGCAGTTTGACCTGACGGTTCTGATCCGGGGAGTGCTTTCCTCCGCATCGATTCTCCTTCAGCAAAAGGAGGCAGAGGCAGAACTGGAAGCTCCGGAATCTGTGATGGTATGGGCGGATGAATTTAAGATTGAAGAGGTCGTCACCAATTATCTGAACAATGCCATGAACCATCTGGACGGAAAACGAAAGATTCGTATCCGTCTGGAAAAGCGGGAAAATGAAGTAACGGTTTTTGTATTTAATACGGGAAAGCATATTTCTGAGGAGGATCTGGATAAGATCTGGACGAAATTTTATAAGGCGGATAAGGCCCGAACCAGGGAATACGGGGGAAGCGGCATAGGACTTTCTATTGTAAAAGCAATTATGGATTCCCATCACAAGGCCTGCGGAGTGAGAAATGTAGAAGAAGGCGTGGAATTCTGGTTTACTTTGGACTGCAGCATATAGCAGGCTGCTTGTGAAAAACAGAGAGGTTTCATAAGAGGATTTCGTTAAAATTTTACTTGTATAACAGCATGTAATCCTGTATGCTGTAGTTATAGAAAATTTAAATCATGTGATTACACAGGAGGAAGATTTATGAAACAGGACATGATTGTCATTTTGGACCTGGGAAGCACAGAGAATACCGTGCTTGCCAGAGAGATTCGCGCCATGGGCGTATACAGCGAGATTTATCCCCATGACATTACAGCAGAAGAATTAAAGGCGCTTCCCAATGTAAAGGGAGTTGTGATCTATGGAGGACCAAACCATATTGTGGATGGTGTACGCATAGATGTAAATGAGGACATTTACAGCGCTGGTTATCCGGTTATGTCCATTAACCACGAGCCGGCAAAATGCCAGGAGGCTTACAGCACCTGGGAAGAGGCTCTTCCCCATCTGAAGGCATTTGTGTTTGATACCTGCCATGCAGAGGCAAACTGGAACATGAAAAACTTCGTAGAAGATCAGATCGAGCTGATTCGCCGTCAGGTAGGTGATAAGAAGGTTCTTTTGGCTCTTTCCGGCGGTGTTGACAGTTCCGTTGTGGCAGCTCTTTTAATCAGGGCTATCGGCAAACAGCTTGTCTGTGTACATGTAAATCACGGCCTTATGAGAAAGGGCGAATCAGAGAGTGTAATCGAGGTATTTAAAAACCAGATGGATGCCAATCTGATCTATGTAGACGCAACAGAGCGTTATCTCACCAAGCTGGAAGGCGTGGCAGATCCGGAGGAGAAGAGAAAGATCATTGGCGCTGAGTTTATCCGTATTTTCGAGGAAGAGGCCAGAAAGCTGGAAGGAATCGAATTCCTGGGACAGGGAACCATTTACCCTGATATCGTGGAGAGCGGAACCAAGACAGCAAAGGTTGTAAAATCTCACCATAACGTGGGCGGACTTCCGGAAGACCTTCAGTTTAAGCTGGTTGAGCCGCTGCGCCAGCTCTTTAAAGATGAAGTTCGTCAGTGCGGTCTGGAGCTGGGACTTCCAAATGAAATGGTATTTCGTCAGCCATTCCCAGGCCCAGGCTTAGGCGTACGCTGTCTGGGAGCCATTACAAGAGAGCGTCTGGAGGCTGTCCGTGAATCCGACGCTATTTTACGGGAAGAGTTCCACAATGCCGGACTGGATAAGAAGGTATGGCAGTACTTCACAGTAGTGCCGGATTTCAAGTCTGTTGGAGTCCGCGATAATGCAAGATGCTTCGAGTATCCTGTAATTATTCGTGCAGTCAACACCATAGATGCCATGAGCGCAACCATTGAACAACTGGAGTGGCCGGTGCTTTTAAAGGTTACGGACCGCATTCTGAAAGAAGTAAAGAATGTAAACCGTGTCTGCTATGACCTGAGCCCGAAGCCTACGGCTACGATTGAGTGGGAATAAAATCAAGAAAACCGTTAGAGCCTGTAAATACAAGGGTTCTAACGGTTTTGTTTTGTTCAATCGTACTGAAAACGTACTATTTATTTAATTCCTGTAATTTGTTCGCTACAAGGTTATGTTTGTTAGGGTACAAATGGGAATAGGTTTGTAGTGTGGTCTGTATCTTTTCATGTCCCAGTCTTTCAGAGATAAGCAGAGGGGGAAAACCTTGCTCAATCAATAGGCTTGCGTGTGAGTGCCTTATATCATGCACCCTGATTTTCTTTACCCCTGACTTTTGGCATCCCCTACGCATTTCATGGTCAAGGTAGGATTTTGTGACCGGGAACAGCCTTTCCTTTGGCTTGTAGTCATATAAATGCGTTACATAGTCCTGAACCATGTCATAGATAAAGTCCGGCAGTGTGATTGTCCGCTTGCTTTTGGGTGTCTTGGGTGTCAAAATCAAATCTTCCCCATTTAACCGGGTGAAATTTTTGCTGATGCTGACGGTCTTTGCTTCAAAGTCAAAATCATCCAGTGTCAGGGCAAGCAGTTCCCCGGAACGCATACCAGTCCAAAAGAGCAGTTCAAACATGACCTTA
>CAUCBQ010000098.1 GCA_958441075.1 uncultured Clostridiaceae bacterium
CCCATGAGGTAAAGGGGTGTGCTGACAGAATTATGCCTCTTTTATGTGACAAAGGGCAGTTTTTAAATACGGTGATTGTATCACCGCCGGGGTGTGGGAAAACTACGCTTTTGAGAGATATGATACGTCAGCTGTCGGACGGCTGCCGGGAGAAGCACACGGGAAGGAGGCTCTTTGGAATTACAGTGGGCGTGGTGGATGAACGGTCTGAGCTGGGGGCCTGTTTTCAGGGCGTACCTCAGAATGATCTTGGAATGAGGACGGATATTCTGGACGGCTGTCCCAAAAGCCAGGGTATGATGATGCTGATCCGTTCGATGGCTCCTTCAGTGGTGGCAGTGGATGAGATCGGAGGAAGAGAGGATATACAGGCGGTGGAATACGTTCAGAGCTGTGGCTGCGGGCTGGCGGCTACGGTTCACGGAGCTTCCATGGAGGAAGTGAAAAAACGTCCGGGAGCAGGGGAATTGTTTGAGAAAGGAATTTTTGAACGACTGGTTTTTCTGGATCAGACCGGCGGGGCAGGCCATATCCGAGCTGTATACGACGGAGCCGGAAGGCTTCTGTAAAGGGGGGAGGATCATGGTTATAAAATGGGCCGGTATGGGGCTGGTGCTGTTTTCCGGCACAGGCTGGGGAATGTGGCTGGCCTGGCGGTGGAAGGCCAGACTGGAAGCGCTGGAAACTCTGCGGCAGATGGTTTTTGGTTTAAAAGGTGAGATCACCTACAGCCGTGCGCCTCTGGAGGAGGCATTGGAGCGGGTGGGACGGCGGGAAAATGGTTTTTTGGGCCATCTGTTCACAGAAGCGGCCAGAGAGATTGGCGGGAGCCGGGAAGAATCATTTTCTAAAATATGGGAAAAACAGGTGGAGCTTATAAGAAAGGGGCCTCAGGGCGGGATTTTCGATACAGAGGATATAAAACAGCTTGCCGGACTTGGAGGGCGTCTGGGATATCTGGATGTGGACATGCAGGAACGGACGCTGCTTCTATATCTGGAACAGCTGGAGCTTTCTATCAGCCGGCTGCGGGGGGAGATAAAGGAACGCTGCCGTCTGAGCACAGCTCTGGGAATGATGGGGAGCCTGCTTTTGGTGATCCTGATGTATTAGCCGGGACTGAGAGAAGGGGAGTAGATATGGACGTAAATCTGATTTTCCGCATTGCGGCTGTGGGAATCCTGGTGTCTGTAATCTGTCAGGTGCTAAAGCACAGCGGCAGAGACGAGCAGGCATTTCTTACCAGTCTGGCAGGTCTGGTACTGGTGCTGTTCTGGATGGTTCCTTACATATATGATTTGTTTGAAACTATGAAACGTCTGTTTTTGTTGTAGGAGAGACTTATATGAGCATTCTTACCATAGGAGCTGCCGGAATTACAGCAGTCCTTCTTGCCGTATGGCTGAAGGGAGTCAGGGCAGAGTATGCCCTCTATATGGTGCTGGGAGCACAGGTGCTTTTTATGATCTGCGGTACCGGACGGCTGGAGGTGATATTAGACGCCATGAGACGGCTGGAAAGCTATATTCGGATTGATCCGGCCTATCTGGGCGCTCTTCTTAAAATGGTGGGAATTACCTATGTGGCGGAGTTTGCTTCGGGGATCTGCAGGGATGCAGGCTACAGCGCTTTGGGAAATCAGATTGAGATTTTTGGAAAGCTGTCTATTCTTGGAGTGAGTATGCCTGTTTTTTTGGCTCTCTTTGAAATACTGGACCGATTTATGGGATAGTACGGTGAAAAACAGATGACGGCCAGATGTATGATTCACTGTATCAGGGAAGGAGAACGGTCATGGAACCGGGGAAAAAAGAGGGGAGACATGAGAGCATTGGTATAAAAGCGGTCTTTTTTTTGCTGGTTCTGTGGATAAGCTTCGTGTGGTGTGCTGTAACGGTTCATGCCTTTGATGGGAGAAGGTATTTTCCGGATGCAGATATGGAGCTATCAGAAGAAACAGATCCGGGACAGGCCGCCAAAGATATGGGAATTGCAGAGGAGCTGGAACGGCTGGAGCAGTATCTGAGCCAGGCGATGGGGAAAACGGAAAGTATGTCCATTGGTTTTTCATTTGCAGAATTGATGAAGGCCTTTGCCGCAGGGGATTTGGGAAAGGTGGGAGCAGCTGTGAAGGAGGGGGCCGGACAGCTTCTGCTTTCTCAGGTAAGGGAAGGAGCAGGGCTTTTAAGCCAGGCTGCAGCTATTGGCCTTTTGGGAGCCATGTTTTCAGGGGCTGCTTCTGTTTTTAAAAACGGACAGATTTCAGATACCGGCTTTTATGTGGCGTATCTTCTGCTGTTTGTCTGTCTGGCAGGGAGCTTTCTGGCAAGTCTTTCTATTGCGGCAGAGGTTCTGGACCGGATTCTGGAATTTATGGGTGTTTTGATGCCGGCTTATTTTATGGCAGTGTCATTTTCAGGGGGAAGCATAACAGGGATTTGTATGTATGAGGCCATGATGGCGTCTGTTTTCTGCGTTCAATGGTTCTCACGGACGGTATTTCTCACCGGAGTCAGGGTTTATGTACTTCTGGTTCTGGGCAGTCATGTGATGAAGGAGCCATTGCTGTCTAAAATGACCGCTCTGACGGAACAGGCGGTGGAGTGGGGAATAAAAACCATGTTTGGCCTGATTCTGGGCCTGCATATGCTGGAAGCTATGGTTTTGCCTTATGCAGACAGCGCAGGACGCTCAGGGCTTTTAAAGCTTGCAGAAATGGTTCCGGGACTGGGAGCCGGTGCGGGAACGGCTGCCCGGATGGTGTTGGGCTCCGGTGTGCTGATTAAAAATACCATGGGAGCTGCAGGCATAGTGGTTCTCGGGCTTATTTCATTTCTTCCGGTTGTAAAGCTTCTGATTCTTGCTTTTTTTTATCAGGCGGCAGGAGCCATTATGCAGCCGGTATGCGATAAGCGAATGGTATCCTGCGTGACTGGCGTTTCCAGAGGCCACAGACTGCTGCTGAAGATTGTTTTATATTCACTGCTTCTGTTTGTAATTGCTGTTGCTGTTACCTGCAAGGCAGCGGATGTGGCGTATCTGTCCGCCTGACAGGGAAATCAGATGGAAAAGGAGGACGTATGGCAGAGGCTCTTTTAGGCTGGGCCAGAAACATCATTTATTATATGATTTTCCTTTCACTTGCAGAGCACCTTCTGGCTGGAAGTCCTTATGGAAGATATCTGCGTTTGTTTGGGGGAATGGTCCTTGTACTTATTGTTTTAGGGCCATTTGGTTCCTTTGGGGAGCTGGAGACACAGGTAAGCAGTCTGTTTGATCAGTTTACATTCAGACAGGAGTCAAAGGAACTTAAAAAAGAGCTCTTTGGTATGGAGGAAAAGCGTCTGGCAGGTATAACAGATCAGTACAGAAAAAATGTGGAAGAGGAGGTAATGGTTTTGGCGGGGGCACAGGGGATTTCCTGTTCTCAGGTACAGGTACAGCTGGAGGAAGGACGGGAAAGTCCCTTCTACGGACGGATTTTGGGAATTGAGATCGAATTATCAGGGGAGGCATTTTTGAAAAATGAAATTTCAGAAAGAGAAAAGGTTCAGTCTGCTGGCCCGGCGCTGCTGTCCTCTGTTACGGAAGACCGTCCGGTAAGTATTGACAAAATTGAGATTGATTCAGGGGAGAAAAAGGAAGATACAGAAGGCGTGCAGCCAGAGCTTTCGGAAAGGGAAAAACAGGTATCAGAGTCGTTAAAGGGAAAGGTAGTGCAGTATTATGGACTGGAAGGAGAGGCTGTTAAAATTAAATGGAAAAATGACTAGGGAAAAATGGCTGCTGTTTCTGCTTGCAGGAATATTTCTTATGCTTTTATCCCTTCCGGGCGGAGAAAAAAAGATGGTTCAGGACAATGGGGCAAGGAGTGAAGATCAGGCTGTAAAAGCAGAAAAACACGTTTCAGATTCAGGAGCCAGCCGAGAGCCATTATCATTTCCTTCCTATGAGGAACGGCTGGAACGGCGGATTCGGGAGCTTTTGCGGTCAGTAGAGGGCGTGGGTCAGGTAGATGTAATGGTAGTTTTAAAATCCACAGGACAGAAGGTACTTCGGGTAGACCGTAATGGCAGCAGCACTGTGACAAAGGAAACAGATTCTTCAGGCGGGAGCCGTGAGGTCAGGGAAAGCCAGTCAGAAGAAACCACCGTTCTGCCTCAGTCCGGCGGAGCATCAAACGGGCCGGTGGTGGAAAAGGAATTGAGTCCTGAGATCTCAGGAATTGTCATCAGCGCTGACGGCGGGGGAAGCCCTGAGGTCTGTTCTGAAATTTCTCAGGCAATGGAGGCATTACTGGGGCTTCCGGCACATAAAATTAAGGTGCTGAAGAGGAAACAGTGATCCTTTGCCACCAATATCGCGATTGGAAATTTCCAGAGCCTGTCTGCATAAGATAAAGAAAAGGAGATGATCTTATGGAGATTAAGGGCATAGATGTAAGCAGTTATCAGGGCGTGGTTGACTGGAAGAGGGTAGCGGCTTCTGAATACCGGTATGCAGTCCTGCGCTGTATGACCCGCAGCGGAGCGGACCTCCGGTTTGAACGCAATTATTCTCAGGCGCGGGATGCAGGACTGAAGGTGGGAGTTTATGCCCTTTCATATGCTCTGACGGTAAAGGAGTCAATAAAGGAGGCGGAGAGGGCAGTAAATCTGCTGAATGGACGGGCATTGGATCTGCCGGTATATCTGGATCTGGAATGGGGAGAACAGAGAAAATTAGAAAAAGAGCAGCTTACAGCCATTGTACAGGCATTTTTGAAAACAGTAGAGAATAACACGGAATATCAGACAGGGATCTATTGCAATACAGACTGGTATAATAATGTTCTGGATTCCTCAGTTCTGTCATACGATTACTGGATTGCCAGTTATGGAGCCAATGATGGTAAGCCTCACCGGCGGCCGGATATACCGGGAATGGCAGCCTGGCAGTATACCAGTCAGGGGAGTGTATCCGGAATCTCCGGAAAAGCAGATTTGGATATTTTCTACAAGAAATATGAAAAGGAAGAGGAATCTGTTAAGAAATCCGGATGGCAGAAGGAAACAGATGGCTGGCGCTTTTATCTGGGCAATACCGGAGAACCGGTTCGAAATGAATGGTATCAGGATGGCGATACGGGTAAGTGGTACTGGTTTGACGGAGCAGGCATAATGGTGCATGGTACCTGGTATAAGTATAAGGATCACTGGTATTATCTGGGAGCTGACGGGGCCATGGCAACAGGACAGCAGACCATAGACGGCAAGTGGTACATCATGGACGATCAGGGCCGGATGATCGTGGAACCGATTATACTGACGCCGGATCAGGATGGTGCTCTGCGGTGGACGGGGATGGCGGAATAAGGGAAAAGAGTGTGCCTGTGGGAAGTCCCGAAAGCCGGCATAAAATCAGAGATATCGCATATGATTAAGTATTAAAGAGGGTGGAATAAAAAGGAGTGCAGGACATGAAGATCAGGAACATGAAACAGGTAAAACAGGTCACAGCACATATGAAGGATGTAAAAATGAAACGGCTGTTCCGCAGAAATCAGATTATTATTACCACACTGGCTGTGATGATTGCTGCTGCAGGATATCTCAATTATGCCGGAAAGCGTGATCTTGCTGCTGCAGGTAATATTTATGAAGCCGGGGCTATGGATATTTCCGATGAGGATCTGCTGGCAGAAAATGAAGCTGCTTCCGGAGAGGGGCTTTTGGAGATCGGCAGTCTGGATCAGGACCCGGATCAGGTGGAGGAAGCACTTCCCGGCGAGAGACTGGCTCAGGGAGAAGGAGCCGGAGAGGATCATGCAAACCAGCCGGCTGAGGCCGGGGAAAATATGTCCTTACAGCAGCTGGCTGAGGCCGGGGAAAGTATGTCCTCACAGCAGCTGGCTGCGGCTGGGGAAGGAGGACAGGACAGTTCTCCGGAAGCCGGAGATACGCAGGATGCTCCTGCCGGAATTGAAAATCCGGGAGAGGCAGTTCTTACCAGCGGAATGAGCGTGGCAGACTACATAGCTGGAGTGCAGTTAAGCCGGGAACAGGTTCGGGCCAGAAATAAGGAAACCCTGATGAGTCTGATTAACAGTACCTCCATTGATGAGGCAGCCAAGCAGCAGGCCATTCAGGACATGATCCGTCTGACTGAGATTTCAGAAAAGGAAAATGCTGCGGAAACCCTTCTCATGGCAAAAGGATTTTCCGATCCGGTAGTGAGTATTGCAGATGAAAAAGTAGATGTGGTGATCAATGCTGCCTCCATCACAGATCCCCAAAGAGCCCAGATTGAGGATATTGTAAAACGTAAAACCGAGGTGGGAGCTGATCAGATTATCATTACACTTTTGAATATGGAAGAGTGAGCGCAGACGGTTTTAGCTCACTATAAAGACAGCCTGACAGGATGAGGATTCTGTTGGGCTTTTTTTGTGTATGCGGCGTTTATATTATCAGCGAATAAGGGTATACTCGCTCCAACCGCTGTCTTGTGAGGGGATTTCTGATATGGTATACTGATAACAGTAAAGTTAGAGGTGAAATTAAAGAGTTTTATTACCTTGGCAGAATGACGGTAACAGGAGCTGTGAAAGAATTTGTAATGCCAAATACGGATAAAACAGCAGTTGAGATCGAGTGGGCATTGGACACCCCGGTAAGAGAAGATATTTACGAATATATAGTGAAAGGATAATAAAAAGATAAAATGAAGACAATTAAAGTAGTAGCAGCAATTATTGTGGATAATAATAAAGTATTTGCAACACAGCGCGGTTATGGTGAATTCAAAGATGGATGGGAGTTTCCGGGAGGGAAAATTGAACTAAATGAAGCGCCGGAGGATGCAGTTATCAGAGAAATTAAAGAAGAACTGGATACAGAAGTTGAGGTAATTGAACTGTTGGATACAGTTGAGTATGATTACCCCAAATTTCATTTATCAATGGATTGTTTCATATGCAGGATTAAATCGGGCGATCTGGTTTTGAAAGAGCATGAGTCGGCTGCATGGCTGACGAGGGATACAATAAACAGCGTGGACTGGCTGCCGGCGGATCGGGGATTGATTCCTTTGATTGAGGAACGGTTATTTGGAAGATAGGCAGAATGGGGAGAAGAATAGATGTGTAATATTATATAAAGGGAATAGCGTGAATAATAGCTTTTCCATTGCTCTTTGAGTAAAAGCTCCAGAAATTCTGGAGCTTTTTTGCGTTTGCACTCCATGGGCGCATTTTAATGTGTTAAAATTCTGAATACGCCTAAGCAACAAGGAAGTATATAGCTGAATAACGAGGGAGTTCAGTGTGAAGTAAAATCTGAAAGAAAATTGAGTTCAGAAGGATTTGCAATGATTTAAAATGAAAAATAGAAAATAAAATCATTGCAGAAAATTGTGAAATTCTTTAATATTGTAGAAAATATATGGATAATTTATAATAAAAACGAACAAAGTAATTGAGGTTGCTTTGAGGTGGGAGTAAAAAATATGGTAAATTTAACGAAGAGACAGGAAGCGGTTTTATATTATATACTGGAAAGTAAAAATAAAATATCTATTAAAAAAATTGCTTCAGTTTACCAGGTTAGTGAACGAACAATCTATTATGATTGTTTCCTATTAGGAACGCTGTAAATACAAGGCTTTTCGGAGCCTACGA
>CAUCBQ010000099.1 GCA_958441075.1 uncultured Clostridiaceae bacterium
TAACCTGACGCTCCGGTTTACGGATGTGGGACATCTGCTGGGGTCCGCATCCATTGAGATCTGGGCAAAAGAGGGGGAGGAAGAGCGCAAGATTGTATTTTCCGGTGATATAGGAAATAAAAATAAACCCCTGATCCGGGACCCTCAGTATATTTCAGAAGCCGATTATGTGGTGATGGAGTCTACCTATGGAAACAGATACCACAAAAAGACGACAACCTATGTGGAAAGCCTTACAAGGATCATACAGGAAACTCTGGACCGCTCCGGAAATGTCGTGATTCCCGCCTTTGCCGTAGGGCGTACCCAGGAGCTTCTCTATATGATCCGCCATATCAAGGAAAAAAATCTGGTTCACGGCCACGATGGATTTCCTGTCTATGTGGACAGTCCGCTGGCAGTAGAAGCAACCCAGGTATTTACGGAGAATCTGCTGGACTGCTATGACGCTGAGACAAAGGCGCTGGTAGAGCGGGGGATCAATCCCATTGATTTTGAGGGCCTGAGACTTTCAGTTACCAGCGATGAATCCAAAAACATCAATTTTGATATGACTCCCAAAGTAATTATTTCTGCAGCAGGTATGTGTGATGCGGGCCGAATCCGCCATCATTTAAAGCATAATCTGTGGCGTCCGGAGTGTTCTGTGGTATTTGCGGGATATCAGGCAGAGGGAACTCTGGGCCGTGTTCTTCAGGATGGTTCGCCGGCAGTAAAGATCTTCGGAGAAGAAATTGATGTGCGGGCCCATATTGAAACCATAGACGGTATCAGCGGCCATGCAGACCGGGACGGCCTTATGGCCTGGATTTCGGCCTTTGAAAAGCAGCCCTCCCATGTATTTGTTGTCCATGGAAACGAGGAGTCCTGTACCGCCTTTACAGAGGCTTTGCAGAATCAGCTTAAGATGGCTGCGGACGCCCCCTATTCCGGTTCTCAGTTTGATCTCATAAAGAACTGCTGGATCTGCCAGACAGAGCCTGTTCCCGTTGAGAAGGAAACAGAGGCCAGACGGAAAGCTACAGGTGTTTATACAAGGCTGGTGGATGCAGGCAGCAGGCTTTTAGATGTAATCAGCCATAATCAGGGCGGAGCAAATAAGGATCTGACCCGGTTTACGGAACAGATTCTGGCTCTGTGCGAGCAGTGGGACCGTTAAATACCGGTTCCGGACAATGAAATAACAGGAGATACAGAAAATAATGACAGAAGTACAGATCTATACAGACGGTTCCGCCCGGGGAAACCCGGACGGTCCCGGCGGCTACGGCGTAGTGATGCATTACAGGGACCGGGCAGGAAAGCTCTATGAAAAAACAATGTCAGGGGGATATGTCCGGACTACCAATAACCGTATGGAGCTTATGGCTGCAATTACAGGGCTTGAGGCATTAAACCGTCCCTGCGCAGTGACTCTTTATTCCGATTCCAAATATCTGACAGACGCCTTTAACCAGCACTGGATTGAGGGCTGGGTGGCTAAAAACTGGAACCGGGGCAAAAGCGGTCCTGTAAAAAACATTGACCTGTGGAAGAGGCTTTTGAAAGCCAAGGAAGCCCATCAGGTTACCTTTATCTGGGTGAAGGGCCATGCAGGCCATCCGGAAAATGAGCGCTGCGACCAGCTGGCTACTGCGGCTGCAGACGGAACGGATCTGATGATTGACGAGGGACTCCAATAGGAGTCCTTTTAATATATTACAGAACTCTTACAATGTATTACTCCTTTTAAAATCGTATTCACAATTGTCCGTTTTTGTGATAATGTATCACTGGAAAGTGAAATTTAACCAGACAGGGATGATGTGGAATATGAAGGATAAAAGGATATGGCTGGTGATTCTCTGTATTTTGACAGTGGGAGTTTCCGTGACACGATATACCAGATCAATGGTAAAAAGCCAGACAAATAGTACGGTTTCGATGAGTGAGGTTCCTGCGGCAGCCTTTGGGCTTTCAGGGGAAACACCGGAAGGGATATCAAATGCAGATGAAACCGGTGTGACAGAGGAAGAAATGCAGGATATAAAAGGCCGGGAGGCAGAGATGGGAAGTACGCAGGGGGAAACGGCAGAAGAAATCTCCCGCAGGCTAAGGGAAATGCCGGAGCCCGCCCTGGCAGCTGCGCCGGAAACGGCTGGAGCCAGACAGGAGGACAGTCCGGAGGCACCGGCAGTTTCTGACTCTGTTCCCAATGCAGCCAGATCTGCATCATTCGGAACAGAAAAAAAGGCGGATTTCCAGTCAGACAGTTCATGTGACGGCGGAATTTACAGACAGCGGCTGAATGAACTGGATGCTCAGATTCAGAAAATGCAGGGTGAAAAGAAAGATCCCAATGTATACTCCATCAAAACCTCAGCGGAAACAGAGGTTAAGATGTGGGATAAGGAATTAAATACAGTTTACAATGCACTTTTGGAAGTTCTGCCTCAGGAGCAGAAGGAGGCTCTCGCAAAGGAGCAGAATGAGTGGGTCAGGGAACGGGAAATTGCTGCTGCAGGACAGTCCGGAAAAGGAGACGGTGTGGGAGTCAGCTATGCAGCCAGTCTGGTGGAGCTTACCAGAAACCGGGCCTATGAGCTGGCAGACCGGTATGAGACAGCTGTCTGCGGAGCACATGATTTGGAAAGTGAAAGCAGTATGGCTGGTGAAGGGATTGAATGAAGTGAAAAGGGCGTCTGAGAAATCGGACGTCTTTTTTGTATTTCACAATTTTTTTGTGAAAATAGTTGGAAAAAACCAAAAAACAGGATATAATGCGATTATACAATAAACTGCACAGAGGGAGAAAATCAATGAATAAAGCAGAAGAACGATATCAGGAAATTATAGAAATATTGAAGGAAAATCCTATCGTTACCGTGGCGGATTTTGCAGAGCGCCTTTCCGTTTCCATGGAAACCATACGGAAAGACCTGAATATTCTGTCGGAACAGGGAAAGATCGTCCGCGTCCACGGCGGAGCTGCTCTTGCGGGGAATACAGAGACGGCGTCTCCTTTCCAGTTCAGAGAGGGCGTACGCCGCAGAGAAAAGCAGAAGCTGGGACATGAGGCGGTAAAGCTGATACAGAAGGGGGATACTCTGATTATAGAGAGCAGTACCACCACGGCAGAATTTGTAAAAGAGCTTCTAAAGGTTCCGGAGCTGTTAAAAACACTGACCATTGTTACAAATTCAGTTCATATTCTTACTCTTGTGGAAATGGGAAAGCTGTGTAAGAGGGTATTTCTTCTGGGCGGCTGGATCAACGAGAGGGAGGGGGCTACAAAGGGACAGTTTATGGCAGAGCAGCTAAAGAGCTTCCATGTAGATAAATGTATCCTCAGCGGAGCGGCCCTTGGGAAAAATCTGATTCTGTCCTCCTACTATGAAAGCGATATGCATTTTCAAAAACTGGCTATGGAAAGCGCAGGAGAAACCATTCTTTTGCTGGAGGCAGGAAAATACCCTGAGGCGGCTGTATTTTCTGTGACCTCTGCCATGGATTTTGACTATATGGTAAGCAATATACCATTTAAAAAGGAGGACAGAGAGCGCTTTGTTTCAGCAGGGCTTCATCTGATCTATGTACCTACAGGTTCCGAAGAAACAACAGATAATGATTAAAACGTGCAAAAACAAATAAATAATAGTAAAAATATTGTAAAAAACCAAAAATAATATTGACTATTGGGAGAAATGATGGTAAAAAGTAATTAAAAGTTGCTGAAACAAAACAAAAGAGAAAAGGAGTCATATTATGATACCAAATCCATTTGGCTTTTCCTACTCAGATGACATTGACATTCCGGAAATGGAACAGTCCGTTGCACGTCTGAAACGGCCTCAGGGGCGAATTGACGTTGTGCTGGATACGGATACGTTTAATGAGGTTGACGATCAGTTTGCTCTGGCTTACCTGCTCCAGTCCCGGGACCGCCTGAATTTGAAGGCGATTTATGCAGCTCCCTTTGACAACCATCATTCCAATGGCCCCAAAGACGGGATGGAGCGCAGCTATGAGGAAATTTTCCGGGTTCTGCGAATGCTGAAACAAAGCCGGTACGAAGAATGTACCTTCAAAGGAGCGGAACAGTTTCTTTCAGATGAAGAAACCCCGGTTGTGTCAAAGGCCGCAGAGCATCTGTGCAGCCTGGCTATGGAATATACGAAGGAAAATCCTCTCTATGTGATTGCCATTGCAGCCTGTACCAATATTGCTTCTGCCCTTCTTATGAAGCCTGAGATCAGGGAACGGATCTTTGTGGTATGGCTGGGAGGCCTGTCGTTGGACTGGCATGATAATTTTTCCTTTAATGCCAAGCAGGATGTGGCGGCGGCCAGAGTGCTTCTTGGAAGCGGTGTTCCTCTGGTGCTTCTTCCGGGCAGAGGAGTGGTAGATCATTTTTCTACCACAGGACCTGAGCTGGAATACTGGCTGCGGGGGAAAAATGAATTCTGTGACTACATTATTGACAAGACCCGTCATGAGGCGGAGATCGTAAGCGGAGAAACCTGCTGGAGCCGTCCGATTTCAGATGTAACGGCAGTTGCCTGGCTGCTTGATACCTCCTTTATGCTGGACCGTCTGGAGCCAAGCCCTATTATGGAATATGACCACCACTATGCAAAGGATAAGCGGCGTCATTTTATCCGTTATGTCTACAGCATCAACCGTGACCGGCTGATGAAGGATATGTTTGATAAGCTGGCAGCTATCTGACCGAAAGAGGTAAAATAAAATGAAACGGAAGAAAAGCTTTTTAAGATACGTTGAACCCTATTTGTACCTGCTCCCGGCTGTGGTTCTGTTTGTCCTGTTCGTGTATTACCCATTTTTGAAAAATGAGGTTTTAAGTTTTTTTACCCTTGACAAATTCAGGACAGTAAAGGGATTTGCAGGAATTCAGAATTATATAAGGGTGTTTGGAGATGATAAATTTCTGCTGGCTGTAAAAAACACTCTGATCTATGTAGCTGTTACAGTACCTGTATCCATGATTCTTGGTTATTTTCTGGCTCTGCTGTGCAGAAGAAAGAGAAAAAGCTCCTTTGTGTATGAAGCCATGTTTGCTCTTCCTATGGCTGTATCCGCATCTGTGGTTGCCATGATTTTCCAGCTGGCCTACAATCCTTCTATGGGTATTATCAATAAGCTTACCGGACTGAACATAAACTGGTTAAGCGATCAGAAGCTGGCTTTGATCAGCATTATGATTGTACAGATCTGGGCCAATGTGGGATACAATTTTATTTTTATCCTTTCCGGCGTCAGAGGACTTTCGGAGGAAGTGATGGAGGGCGCAGCCATTGACGGAGTCAGCGGCATTCAGATGCAGACAAAGATTATTCTGCCCATGCTTTCGCCCACGCTGCTGTTTCTGCTGGTAAAAGATGTGGCCTATGCTATGACAACTGCCAGCTTTACGCTGATTATGACCGAAGGCGGGCCAAACGGAGCAACAGAGACCATGATCTCTTATATTTACAAAAAAGCCATTACGGGAACCAATTACAATGCGGCTTTTGCTGCCACTACCGTATGCTTTGTGCTGTCAGCCATTATGATGGCCTTAAGCATGGCTTTGGAGGGAAAGAAGGTACATTATGATCAATAAGAAAAAGCTTCAGAGCCTGATCTATCAGATGTTTTGCATGTTTGTGGGGCTGATTGTTATTTCGCCGGTTATATACTGTGTTCTGGTTTCCTTTATGCAGCCATCAGAAATTCTGACAAAAGAGGTGCATCTCATACCGGATTACATTTATCTGGTAAATTATATAAAGGCTGTGACCCAGACGGATATTTTCCGCTTTATGCTGAACTCCTTTATTGTGGCCTTTGTTTCAAGCGTAGTCAGGATTATTACCTCCAGCTGCGCAGCTTATTCTTTTGCATTTTTCCAGTATCCGGGAAAGAAGCTTTTGTTTTACCTCACCATCGGCACGATGATTATTCCTACGGATGTGCTGCTGGTACAGAATTATTTTACCGTTTCCGGAATGAATCTGATTAATACCTATACGGGAATGATGGTAATTTTCTTTGTTTCCGGAATGAACATTTTTGTAATCCGTCAGTATTTTTTAAGCTACTCCCTGTCCTTAAAGGAAGCGGCTCATATTGATGGCTGCGGAAACCTGCAGTTTTTCCTGCAGATCCTCCTGCCTACCACCACGCCGGCGCTGGTTACGGTTTTCATTTCTTCTTTTGTGGGAACCTGGAATACCTACCTGTGGCCTTTAATTGTTACCAATGTAAATGAGATGAGAACTGCTCAGGTGGCAATTACAATGCTCAATACAGAGGCATCCAGTGATTTCGGCGTTGTGATGGCGGCGGCTGTTATTATTCTGGTTCCATCTGTTCTGGTGCTTGCCCTTTTCCAGAGAAAGATCGTAGGCGGCATGATGGGCGGAGCAGTAAAGGGATGATCCATGCCGATCTTTGAAATACAAGCAGAATTTAAGAAAGGATACAAAACGATGAAAAAGAAAGCGATTGCAACTACCATTCTCTCTGCGGCTATTCTTGGCTCTCTCGCCGGATGCGGAGGCATTAAAACAACGGACGACAGCGCAGTTTCTGCAGGGGCCTCTGAAGCAAAGACAGAGGTATCAGAGGAAACAGAGGAAGCAAAAGGGGCGGCAGAGGGAGAGACGGCTGTTACCTTCTGGCACAGCTTAAACGGTTCTGCGGGAGAAGCTCTGGAAACTGTAATTTCCAATTATAATGAAGGCCGGGGAAAAGAAAAAGGCATTCATGTTAATCTGGTATTTCAGGGCTATGAGGGAACGGACAAGGCGATTCTGGCATATCAGACAGACGACCGTAAGAATGCTCCGGATATCAACCAGGGACTGACTTCTACGATCCCCAGCATGATGGATTTAAGCTGGACGGTGGATCTTACCCCTTGGATTGAAAAAGAGGATAATACCGTAAAAAAAGATGACTTTTATGAGCCTATGCTTCGTTCCTGTACAGCAGACGGAAAGCTGATGGCTATTCCATTTGCAAACTCCAATCTGCTTCTTTACTACAATGAGGATGCCTTAAAAGAAGCTGGCTTCGACGCTCCGCCCGCTACCTGGGACGAGCTGGCACAGTATACAGAAGCCCTCACAAAGAAGGGGGCAGACGGCAGTGTAGAGCGCTACGGCTTTGAAGCTCAGATTAAGAGATACCATCTGGTAAATTACATTGTACAGCAGTCCGAGGATTCCTTTGTGGGCGATAATGAGGGCGGCCGTGCAGGAGAGATGACAAAGCTTACCATTGGAGAGGACGGTACGTTAAGAACGGTTCTGGAAAAGGTTGACGCTCTTTTAAAGACCGGAGGTTATAAATATGTGGAAGACAGCCTGAATGAGGAGTTCGCCAACGGCCTTACTGCCATGTGTATGATGTCCTCCTCACGCCTTGCTACCATTGACAGTCTGGTAGGAGATTCCTTCCAGTGGAAGGCAGCCCCCATTCCAAAGATCACAGAAGCAGACGGAAGCGGTGCGGCTCTGGGCGGCTCCTGCCTTACCCTGTTTAATCTGGGCGACGAGAAGAGGGTAGAGGCAGCCTGGGATGTACTGCAGTACTGCAGCTCTCCTGAGGCACAGTACATTCTCTCT